>URQY01000007.1 GCA_900550165.1 uncultured Eubacteriales bacterium | reverse complement strand
GGAACGGTGGCATGATTGCCGGAATGATAACTCCACACCGCATAGCAGCTCACCTGTTTCAAAGAAGCGCAAGGAAATATAGAGACTATTGACATGATGCCGATTCTGTTATATTTACATATCCAACAATAATATCCTTGCCCGTTTCTGCACCTGCCGCTCCACCATCCGCAACCTATTTTCAGGCATGTTATAGCGGGAGTGCTTCTTGAACTTGAAGTTCAGCAGATGGCGCAATTTTTCACGCAGCTCCGGCGTCAGCACGGCCTTGGCTGTGCCGAGAAAATCATCGTACACGCTGGGGTACAGCGTTTCGATATATTCCTCCAATGCGGTCTCGTTCGCCCAGACGTCCGCGCCTGCAAAGTTAAAGAGGGAATTGCCATGGTCGAACAGGGAGGCGGGGGAGACGATGGTATTCGTCCGGTTATCGACCATCACGCCGAAGTTTCCAAAATGCCGGTCCACATTGCAGATCACCGCATCGAACACCAGCATTTCGTTCAGTGCGTTGACAAACTCGACTCCCATCTTCCCGTAATATGTCCTGACAGCCCCCATGCCGCCCTTAGAAACGAGATGTCCGATCGGGAGGTAGGCATACGCCTTGTCGGTAAAAAGCTCGCAGGTGGAGCAGAGAACGCCTTTCCAACGGGATAAGCCGTAGGGGATCGCGTGAACGCCCATGGCGGCGGCGATTTGTGCGGCGTAAAACTCAGAGTATGGTTCGTTGCCGGTATTGGCCGCGCCCCCTGTGCCGCCCTTATAGAGATACACCTTACCGCCGATGCGCCGCCAGCATTTGCGGAGCATTCCATTGGTGGTAAACTCCGGGCTGGGAAGCAGGGAGGTGCGGACGCTGCTGCCATAGCCGGTAAAGGCAAGCTCGGCCAGAACATTGCTGAATGGGTTGTCGTAGAGATTTACTTTGTCAAAAGAAGCGGTGTCACCGTCCTCGACGACCCAATAGCAATCGTTAAGGGATAGTCCTTTACAAACGCTGATAATACCGAGCGGACGGTTGATGTTTAAGCCGCATTTTGCTAAAAGGCTATGGACATAGGCACGGTTTTTGGGGATTGTGCGGCGGCGCAGCCAACGGCTCAATCCGTCCGGCGTCAGCGTCAGATCAAGCGGCAGCAATGTCGCTTTTTCTTCATTCGTCCAAACAATTTGGGTCTCCGGTTCGCTGGTATCCGTCGTCGCGGAGAATTTAACCAGCGGTTCATCGAACTGCTTTAAAATATAGTTCATGATAAATCCCCCTCAAAAAGTTACTTCAGACCACACAGGAAATTTTCTACATTCAAATACTGAACACCCTCGGCAAACGTATCTTTTCCGCGATAAAGAACGAATTTACCGCTGATCGGGCCAAAGCGTTTTTCAACGATTTGGCATTTCTCTGCATCACGCAGATGAAGTGTCTGCTTTTCGTTGGCCTCGGTGCTGTGCTTGATTTCATAAATGCTGCAATTTTGATTCGTTTTATCATAAATCACCATGTCAAACTCGCCGCCGGCATCGAACTTGAATTTGAACGCTTCCATCGTACTGGGCGCGGTTTTGCGGACTTCCAGCAGAACAATGTCCTCCAGCATCCGGCCCTTTACATCGTCCAGAATCTTTCCTGTGATATATGCCTTATCCGCTTCGGAAATCGATGCGAAATAGGCATCCTGCATCAGGGAGTAGACCAAAGCCTTTGCGATGGCATAGCGCATACCGGGCTGGGAAAAGACGATATGCTCTGCCTGCTTACCGCTTTCATACCGTTCCGGACAGTTGACGATCAGATCCAGCATAAGCAAATATTTTTTCACTTTGTCGATATGCTCTTGCGTGATCGGGACGGTTGTTTCACTCTTTTCCTTGACCTCAATGATGGCCTTTAATCGCTCCAATATTTGCTTTTCATTGACATCGTAGAGAACAGTTGCCCGTTCCGCAGGGAGATCATGTAAAAGCAGTTCCTTTGCGGAGCCAAAATCATGGGACTTAAATTCGTCCTCTACTACGCGCAGCACAAACCGGTGGTTCATGTGCTGCACAATGCGGTTGATGACGTTGGTCAGTTCGCCTTTTTCGTAAAGTTCCCGCAGTTGATTGAAGTATTCGCCGTAATGGTCGTTTTTCAGTGTATGCTGAATGTTGCGGCTGATGGCGGTATCAATATACTTCCGGGTACTTTCATCGTCCCGAAACGCGACCTCGTCAAAGGCGGCATCCGGATCGTCAAAGCTCATATTTTCCATTTTCAGTGTTCCGCCGTATTCAATATAAGAATCGACAGAACGGATGTTCAGGAGCCGCGCATACTCCCGAAAGGGAATAAAAGAGGTGTGGATCGTCACGCTTCTGTCGTACAGTTCATCGCGGTTCGCCATAGCGAAACCAAGAGAGTCCGTACCGGAAACAACGATTTTCATGCCCATCATGCTGAACACATCGGAAAGCACGGCAGCGGTGTCGATGAAGTCATTCAGGAGCGTAATTTCATCAATAAACACATACCGATAGCCCAGTTCAAACAGAGCTTTCAAGTCCTTTGTCAGCCGCGACATATCATCAATGGTCTGCACCTTGATGTAGGCCGTTTTTTCTATGGGCAGTTCGGAAAGCATTTGAAACAGAAGTGTTGTCTTTCCGGTTCGACGGAGACCGTATAAAATACAGATCTTCCCATCGTAGGAGCCGGCCACAAACTTCTGCAAGGTGCTGAAGCAGTCACGCTTGCCGTACTTTGCCACGCTGTTTGCCAACGCCTGCAAGCCTGTACCCGTGACAACATTCGTATGAAACTCTGTTGTTTGCGAGGGTAAGGAAACCGAGACAACAGGCTGACCATAGCTTTCCAGCTTTTGATAAATCGCATGGTATCTGGCTGTATTTGCTTTTGCGGCATCGTTTTCGTAATTCTGATAGTTGCGCGTGGACATACCGAGGTATTCCGCACATTGGGCCTGATTCAACCCTTTTGAAATACGCAATTCTTTTAAGGTCACACTCATCACCTCGCCTTTATTATATCACAGTATACGCAAAGAACAAGAAAAATACGCAAACATTTCGTGTTTTCTTCGTCTATTTTTCGCCTTTCTTCTTTGGGAGCTGTGTAAGCGCATCTAATTCTTCATAGGTCAATTCACCGTTCACATAGCGGTTTCGTGCATTCTCCGCTTGTGCTTTCCAGATTTGAAATGCGGCATCTGTGTAAATAGCCGGAGTACGGCGAACACGCATATCATAGGTTTTGATCCGCTGCCGGATGAGCTTTAAGCCATCATCGGCAGCGATTTTCTTTTCATGCTTCTCTTTGACTGCGAGTTCTTTGCAGCTTTTTCCGGTATCACCGACTGACCGATCACAATAAAGAGCTTTGGAAGAGAACGGGATAAAGTAACGATGACAATATTCACACTTTTTCAATTCAATTCCTTGCTCGACCATCTCCAGCAGTTCTGTCAGCAGCGTCGCGCCCAAATCGTCCGAGCCCTCGATGCGGGCAAACCGGACGGACTTTGGTGGCGTCAAAATGCGGTCTGCCGCCAACACCGGATCAAAATTCTGCTCATCTACATACAGCTTTCGTTCTGCGCGCATCTTCAGGTCCAAACCGGCGATCGCTGTGGCAGCTTGAAAATCGCGGCTCATATAGAGCGCCAAACGCTGCTTGGCGCTCAACTTAGATCTGTCCGGCACGAGCACGGCATCTGCAAAGGCAGAGAGTTCCTTTTGCAGCTTCTCAAAACCTTCCATGCGTTCATCAAGCACGTCTGCCAGCTTTTCTTCAAAAAAGAGGGACTGCACAAAGCGTTCCCCGAAAGGATGGATCGCGCTCAGCGCATTTTTGATCTCGGTAATGGCTTGATTTTCCATCATGGGCGTTGTTCGCACCAGTAATTTCGCCCGTAAAGAAGCGAAATCTGTGGACAAAAAGGCAATAAGGGTTGTCCCAAGACGATATTCCACGGGCTTGAAATCCGTTTCTACATATTCCTTTTTTGGGCCAAAACTCAAGCAATACAAGGCTCTCAAGGCTTTTCCTCCATTCGTGGACACAGCTCCGCATCGTGTGTGGTAAATCATTTGTCACACGAATAGTTTACCACATATTGAAATCTCCGTCAACGCTTGCTATCATTTTTGTGGAAGTTGAAATTCAGCACAAACGATCTTCCACAAAATTGAATGACCGCCGGAGCGTTTCTCTTTCGGGGAAGCAGGCCATGACCGTCAATGACGCGAGCGTGCCAAGGAGCAGAAATTGAGTTTCATCAGGCAGGAAACCGCTTCCGGGAAAACGGCAACAAGTTCACCGGTCTCTCTGCATAGTTTCAAGGAAAGGGGGGAGCAGGATGGCAAGCAAACCGGAGCTGCTGCATAATCAGGCGGCAGACGAGATCGGGCAGGACTTTCTTCTCGCGTACCAGCGAGCCGTCCTGCTCGCCTTGCAGCGTCAAGGGGTTCTTAACGAAATGCAGTGTAGGAACTGCGTACAAAAATTAGAAGAACAGAAAAGAAATACAGGAAAATCAAAATCTGTAAAGGAATAGTGCCTTTCAGTATTCACACAATTGCAAATGCACATTCTGTATCGTATGATACCACGAAAAGGAGGGATTTTTATGTTACAAGTAGCAGCGTATTGTCGCGTATCCACAGATAAGGAAGACCAGGCAAATTCCTTTGAAGCGCAGCAGCG
The DNA here is from genome assembly GCA_900550165.1 of uncultured Eubacteriales bacterium. Classification (GTDB taxonomy): domain Bacteria; phylum Bacillota; class Clostridia; order Oscillospirales; family Oscillospiraceae; genus Hominicoprocola. The sequence continues at coordinate 64,083 of URQY01000007.1, read as the reverse complement.
GTATTTCCGCGAGTACATCCAGCGCCAGCCGGATTGGGAGCTGCAAGGCATCTATGCTGACGAAGGATTTTCCGGCACATCGACCAACAAGCGCGTGGAGTTCAATAAAATGCTCCATGCGGCGGAGCTGGGACAGATCGACCTGATCGTGACCAAGGAGGTCAGCCGTTTCACCCGCAACACAGTAGACGCGCTGCAAATCACCCGCGAGCTGCGGCGGCGCGGCGTCGGCGTGCTGTTTCTCAATGACAGCCTGGATACCCGAACCAACGATGGGGAGCTGCGGCTGACGATCATGAGTTCCTTCGCACAGGACGAAAGCCGAAGGACCTCTGAACGCTCCAAATGGGGGCAGATGCGCAGCATGGAGAAGGGCGTCGTTTTTGGCGGCTCGCTGCTGGGTTACGACGTGATCGGCGGCAAGATGACCGTCAACCCGGAGGGCGCGGAAGTTGTCCGGCTCATCTTCCATAAGTACCTGCAAGAGCGCAAAGGGTGCAGCACCATCGCACGGGAGCTGCGAGAGGCCGGTATCCTCAGCAGCAAGGGCAACTGCCTTTGGTCATCTGCCACCGTGACAAAAATCCTGAAAAATGAAAAATACTGCGGTGACCTGATTCAGAAAAAGACCTACACGCCGGACTATCTGACGCACGAAAAGAAGTACAACCACGGCAAGGAGCCGCTGGTCGAGCTGAAAGACCACCACGAGCCCATCATCGACCGCGAAACGTGGCAGGCGGTGCAGCGGGAGCTGTCCCGCCGCAACCGCGCGACAGGCTGCGGCGGACACGGCAACCGCTATCCGCTCTCTGGTAAAATTCGCTGCGGTGAGTGCGGCAAGAGCTTCTCCCACCGCACCAAAAAGCGGCAGGACGGAAGCTCCTATTATCGCTGGTGCTGCTTCACCGCCACCAACGAGGGCCTGCGGCGCACAGACGGTGCAGAAAATGTCATCGGATGCAGCGTCGGGCGGCAGATCCGGGACGACATCGCCATGGACCTTCTGCGGCGCTCGGTGAACGACGTGACGCTGGATAAGAGAGCGATCATATCGAGCCTCGCCCGCATTGTGGAACGCGTTCTGACGTCCGATGAGGACAGCGGCGAGCAGGAGCTGCGGCGGCTGGAGCTGGAGCTTGAAAAGCTGCAAGCCCGCAACGACACCATCCATGACCGCTTTTTCGACGAGAGCATCACCAAGGCTGACTATCAGCGCGCCAAAGCCCGCTGTGAAAGTGAAATGAACCGGGTGCAGGAGAAAATCGCCGCGATCAAACAGCGGCAGACGCTGAACACCGACACGCAGACCCTAAAGCCAGACATTCGCACCGCCATCACGGGAATCGTCAGCGGGCGCACGGCGGACGATGACTTTTACGGGCATCTCCTCCAACAGATGACCGTGTACCGGGACGGCAGGGTAGAGGTGGCGCTCAATCTGCTGCCCGCCAAATGGGTCTATGTGCTGGACGGACTGGAAAAATACCGCGCCAAAATTGGGGGCCATGACGCTTCCTCTGTGCCGATATCGGTCAGCAGGCCCTTGAGCTCGGGGTAGGGCATGGAGTAGCGCTGGGAGAGGTAGCGCAGTGACGCGCCGAGCTCTCCGTCCGGGCCTCCATATATCAATTAACCATAAAATGAGCATGGCTAAAGGACGAGGCGGTAGTGGATGGTGAGGGTGTTGGCGGCTTTGCTCCAGGTGATATTGTCGGCAACGCTGCGGACGGCGGCGTTCTTCTCGGCGACGGTGGCGTCGGGCGATTGCAGCGTCTTTACCACGGAACGGAGGGCGGAGCGCAGCAGCTTCGGATCGGCGGCGGCCCGGTCCTCTTTCTGCATGGCGGCGATCTGCGCGTCGAGATCGGCGATGCGCTGCTGCACGGCGGCCTTGCTGGCCTTGTACTCTTCGACCGTATCGGCGCCGGTGAGGTAAGCGTCGCGCAGGCGGTCGAGCATGCGAACGGCGGAATCGCGCGCGGCCTCGACGGCGGATAGGGAAGATGCGGAGCCGTCGCTGGAACGGACCACATCGAAAGTCAGAGACGAACCGCGGGCGGCGTCCTCCCGCAGGCGGGAGATCAGTGCAGCCTCCAGCGCGTCGCGGCGCACCGCCTGCCGGACGCGGCAGGAGCCGCGAATGTAATTATTACAAACCATGTACTCGGGCGTATTCACAACAAGGGAAGCGCCGCAGGCGGCGCAATGGACGAGGCCGGAAACCCAATGTTTCTGCGTCCCGGACTGGCGGGAATACTTCGGGTAGAGCAGCTTCTGCTCGTCGATGCGGCGCTGAACGGCATTGAAAGTCTCTTCGTCGATCAGCGGCTCGTGCTTACCGTCAACGAGAACGACATTCTCATTTGCAAAGTCGCGGCGGGTGCGGCCGGCCGGATTCCAGCGCAGCTTGCCGATATAGACGGGGTTGCGCAGGATATATTCGATGGTCCGGTTTTCAAACCTGCCGCCGCGGTGCGTGCGCTGGCCGCATTCGTTCATCCAGCGCGCGAGCGGAAAGCAGCCTTCGCCAGCGAGGTAGCGGCGGAACAGCTCTTTCACAAAGCCATCCTCGGGCGGTTTCGGCACGAAAACGTGATCCTTGATGCCGTAGCCATACGGCGGATTGCTCTGCACCTCGCCGCGGCGGTGCTTTTCCTCCATGCCGCGCTTGACCTCCTGGGCAAGGTTGATGCTGTAGTATTCGTCCATCGCCTCGATGAGCGCTTCGGTAATGAGGCCCATGCCGCCCTCGGCCACCGGCTCGGAAATGGAGATGACATCAATGCCCAGCTGCTTGCGCAGGATAGACTTATACATGACAGCGTCATCGCGGTTGCGGGCAAAGCGCGAAAACTTCCAGAGCAGAATCGCGTCGAAGGGCTTCGGCTTCGTCTTGGCGACGCCGATCATGCGGCGGAATTCGTCGCGCTTTTTCACGCCGCGGCCGGAAATGCCCTCGTCCATGAAGACAAATTCATCCGGCACGATATAGCCATTACGAGAGGCCCACTTGCGGATCTCGACAAGCTGCGAGGCAGGGGAGAGCTCCACCTGGTCGTCGGTGGAGACGCGGATATAGGCCGCGGCAATACGAAGATCAATAGTTGTCATTACAATAACCTTTCATATGAAAATGCAGCCTGCCGCACATGCGGAGGCTGCATTTTTTATCAATTGGCGGAACCATCAAAAATCGCGCCCAGCTTTTCGGCGAGCGCCTTTGCGACAGGGGCAGGCAGGACAAACGCGCCAACACATTCATCCGTTACGGTCATATCGCCGGCATCCGAATAAGCCGGGGCATTCTGCGTCAGGTGCAGTACCGCTTCTGTTTGCTCATCGTTAAGTGCGATGCGAAAGCCATTTGCGTAAACAACCATTATGTTATCCTCACATTTCCTTAAATTCGTCAAACTCGGTATAACCGCTGGATTCGCTGTAGCTCTGCGCCGACCAATTCTTTTTTGGAGAAAGGCAGACAACTTTTCCCTTCGAAAGATAAGGTACTTTGGCGGGGGTCGGCTTGATGGGCGACTGCATTTCAAGGCCGAGCTTTGAAGCAATATTTACCAGCGTCTCTAACGTAAAGTTCGTTTCACCATGTTCCCAACGGGAAACAAGACCCTGCGATACACCCATAACCTCTGCAAATTGCTTCTGGTTCATCCCCATCTCACGGCGCTTCATCACGATCTCTGCGCCAATCATTCCGCAAAGGACAGAATATTGAAGATTTTCGGCGGAAGCATCAGGCAGAATGGAATCGACAAAAGAATTAAATCCTGAATTGCTCATTATCAAAAAGGCTCCTTTCATAGTCGAGTCTTTCTTTGGCGGCGGGAATATAGGGCGTATAGTCAGAGGTTCGCTTGCCGCCGCGCTCAAAGAAAGCTGTCAATAGAACAGGTGTATGATCCGGCAGGAAGGAATACAGAATGCGAAGGTTAAAATCCCGGCCGTCCAGATGCATGCTGTAAAGCTCGCTGTTTGAATGCTTCAACCGCTCGAAGCCGGGAAACTGGATCGCATTTCGACCCTGCGCGGCAAGAACACGGAGCTGCACGATCAATAAGGTAAAAAAGGTGCGCTCATATCCGCTCTTCGCTATGATGCCCGCAATCTCGCCGAAAAGACTTGCATGACATCGAAACGTCCCAAGATATTCCCTCAGATACGCTAAGATACTATCTCTGTTCATGAGTATATCCTTCCTGTGTATAAAATATTACACAAAAGTAATAAAGTCAAGAGAAACGGAAAATTATTTTCGACAGAAGTCGACGTGAATCACGCGCCCGACTTTGCGGTAGGGGCGGAAGACAGAAGATTATCTTCATTTTTCATCAAATCGCCAAGATAGCCGATGAGCTTTTTTTGCCCCTCGGGATTCAACTGACGAAACAGATTCGTCAAGATTTCGCTATTAGGCAGTTTTTGCAATTCGGAAGAAGGCGTAAATTCCAAACCTGCGAGGGCATCCATAGAGGTGCACAGGTAAATGGCAATCCCTGCCAAAACGGAGACGGGTGGACACTTGGCACCGCTCTCATAAGCATTGTATTCCGTGATGGGCATACCGAGAAATTCAACGAGATCATTTGCGCTGCGGCCACGCGTTTCGCGCTCTTCTCTGAGACGACGACCGTCCCATTGCCAAGATGGGAAATAGATAGATTCTGTAGGAGAGTTGCCGACGATAATATCATCAGTTGTGGTACCGAAAAACTCGGAAAGTCTTATGACCATATCAAAATCCGGCTCACGACTGCCAGATTCCCACCCGCCGACGGTAGATTGAGCCACGTCGAAATCCTTTGCAAAAGATTGCTGCGACTTATAGCCATGAGCTTCGCGGAGTTCATGTATACGAAATCTGAATCGGTTCTTCTTTTCTTTCACAATAATCACCTCTTGCGATATTTAAGCACTAAATGCGTTTAATCACAAGTGGTGATTGTTTTTTTATAAAAATAATCGCAGATAGAGTTGACAAACGCTAAGTGCGATAGTATTATAAACGCAGATAGCGTTAAAAGAGGAGGTGAAAAAATGCTTCAATGGCTCACAGAGGCTCGCGGAAATACGTCACAGGCGAAAATTGCAAAGCAGATCGGCATCGCGCAAAGCACCTACGCCTCAATCGAAAGTGAGAGCAGGCGGCCATCTGTAAAAATGGCAAAGCGAATTGCGGCAGCGCTGGGGTTCGAGTGGACGAAGTTCTTCGAGGATGAATCGAGGAGCGCGTAAGAAGCGCAAAAGAACCACGCAGAAGCACCGCGCAGGGGCGCGGCAAATTTCCTTACCATAGCCAGACGCACCATAAATGGACGGCACATGACGATGCCGTTTCTATAACTGGCCATGCGACCAGGGAAGTTCTAACGGAATTCTATTTATCCCCCCTTCTTTCGTGGATGACGACGCGAAAGGTGCGAGAGACGGCAACACAGGGCAACTAATGAGGGCAACACGCCGTGCCCCTGCGGGGTGCTTCTGCAAGAAAAAGGAGATCAACATGAACAAGATCAAAAAAGTAGAGCTGCGGCAGTTAGCGGTGAGAAACCCTATCGCGGCGGAACTGGCAAAAGCCATGGTCGAAACCGCCGCAAAGGTGGGTGCCAATGCGAACGAGCTGGATATCGCATGCGAGCTGGCGCGGGAAGCATACCGAGACGCGCGCGACAACTCAGCGGAGCGGCTCAGCGGGTACAAGCACAAAGCGCTTGCGATTCTGGACGAGATCACGTGAAAGGAGCAATTCATGGAATGCTGGAAATTTGATTGTTTAGAGCTGCCCGCTGTGCCGGGCGGATATCGCGCAGGCTTGACAAGCGGCATCGCAAAATATCTCGGTATTGCTTTTGACCGCGCCGGAAATGCGCGAGAACGAGCAATGCAGCAGTACCCGCAAGCACTCTGCCGTCTTGTGCGCGCATGCGCCAATGAAGCCCGCGCCATGATGCACGAGGGCGTGGCGCCGTTCGACGAAGCGAAGGACGAGCGCGAAATGAAGAATCCGCAACTTTGGGCGCATGCGACGGTCTCAATCAATATGAGCGGCAATATTGAAGCGCATTGCTTTCAGCTCTCGAAAACAGAGGCGCAGCGGCTAATTGCAGAGTTATCAAAAAAGCACGGCGGCCAGGAGAACTCCTGAAAGGAGCGTGAACATGACGCTAAAAGACCTTTTGGAAAGAATTGAGATCCGAGATCACACCAGTGAAGAGCGTTATCCGGACGGCAACGGAGGGCGCGACCATTATACGTTAACCATGCATATTCACGGGCACGGAAAGCCGCTCAACGCCGAGGTCGATGAGATATGGATCGACCGAGGGATGATGTTTGTCGATTTGAACGGCGAGAAAGGGGAGCACCGCAATGAATGACAAAGGAAGCGCCTCGCCCGATGTGCAGATCGAGCGGGATGCCGTAACGATCCGGTGCGGAGAGCGCGAGACCGTAGCGACAAAAGACGGTATCTGGATTAGGGCGCGGAGTAAGATCCGTCCTGATTCCGTTCCAATGGACGATTCGAATAAACCGTTGTGCGTTTAGCCTCTTGCTCCACCGTGAATTCGAGACCATCTGGGTAAGTAAGGCGCATGACAATTTTGCTGGCAGTCTGAGAGATCAGCTCTTTCTTAACCAGTGAAAAATCAGTGAGATTTGGCGTTCTGATGTTCATATCAGTGCCATCAAAAATGTAGGTATACACAAAATCACCCCCTTTCGCCACCAGTATAGCACGGCGGCGGGAGCGGGGCAAGCGGACAAACCGGGGCGGCATAGATTCTGAGAGAAAGGAGCGTGCGGGCATGGGGAAGCGAAAACAGGAGCCGATCATCGTGAAGGCCTACGTCAAGACGGCGGACGGCGACGAGGTGGACGTGGACACGCTCAGCGACGAGCAGCGCGAAAAGTTGGGGTCGTGGCTGCGCGTGACCTATCTGAACGAGCTGTGCCGCGGGAAGGCAAAATTCCACGTGAAACAATAAGAGGCAAGGGAAACGCCTTTGCAGAAATGGAGGAACAAAATGCAGAAGAAGGACCGACGCACGAGAGAAGAGCAGGCGCTGCGGCGCGCGCAGACGCTGCTGCGGCTGACGGTGTTGCTGTGGATCGCGGTGCTGCTGCTGTGCCTGCTGGAACCGGGCTGCCTTGCGGCTGACGCGGAGGCGGCGGCAGCGGCGGAGACCGATCCAACGGTCACGTGGCTGGCGGCGGTGGGCGCCGGTTGGCTGACGTGGCGCGGAATGGTGCTTGTCCTCAAGCTGGACGAGCCGGGGAGAAAGAGAGGGGTGCGCAGATGAGCTATTTATCCTCGGGCGCGCAGCTGCTCGGCAATCTTGAGCACACGGCGGCGGAGCTGCTGGAAACGACGATGCAGGAGCGCGGGCGCGGCTTTGCGAGCGACAACGAGAGCTGGGCGGAGATCAAAGCTCATCTTGAGCGCGCGAAGAAGGCGACGGGCGACCTTGAAAAGGTCCACAAGGAGATGTGGGACGCCATCAAAGACCAGAATGAGGACGCCTACGGGGCGCTGGCGAATGAGCTGACGCGCGCGGGCGCTGCGCTGGCGGCAGAATGGATGGTCGTCTCGGTGCTCGGCAAGATCGCCGTGGAGATGACGGGAGAGTGAATCGCACATGGACGACAAGCGATTTATCGCACCGCAGACGCGGCCGACGCTGTGCTGGTCGTGCGCGCGGGCGTGCGGCGGCTGCTCGTGGACGGAGCGAGATCCCGCGACGCACGCGATCCGCTTCGAGCCCGTGAATGGCTGGGAGGCGGAGAAAACGACGATCAACGGCTCAAAGAGCGAGCACGGCGAGAAGTGCTACCGCTACACGACCGACAGTTATCGCGTCGTGCGCTGCCCGCTGTACGTGCCGGATCGGCGGACGAGAGCCAAAAGCGCCATGCCGGAATGGGCCATGCAGGCCGCGAACGCATGAAAAAGGCGGCTGACCGATGGACCGGTCAACCGCCGCGAAGAAAAACACACATGAAAGGAGATTTTCTTCCCCGCCATTATAGCATGCGGCGGGGAAGAAGTGCAAGGGAAATGCTGGAACGAAATTATCAGAAAAGCGCGCTCGACGAGCTGAGTGTCGTGCTTTTTGCGGGCGGAGGGGGCAGCGACACGGGAATCTCGTGTATGACCGGCAAGCCCGTTGACATCGCTATCAACCATGACGCCGATGCGATCCGGATGCATAAGACGAACCACCCTTGGACGCGGCATTTGCAGGAGGACGTTTTCGCAGTAGATCCGAAAGAGGTCTGCGCCGACCAGAAGGTCGGCATTCTGTGGGCCTCACCGGACTGCACACACTTCTCCAAGGCACGCGGCGGCGTGCCGGTCAAGAAAGAGATTCGCGGGCTCTCGTGGGTTGTGGTCAAATGGGCGCTCGCCGTGCGGCCGCGCGTGATGTTCATGGAGAATGTCGAAGAAATCCAGACATGGGGGCCATGCATCAAAACGCCGAAGGGGTTGCAGCCGGACCCTGCACGGGCGGGGGAGACTTTCAAGGGCTTCCTTGCCATGCTGACAAGCGGCATTGCACCGGATCATCCGGCGCTCAAGGAATGCTGCGAGTTTCTGCACGTCTCAGAAGGCAGCACGGAGGCGAAGCGGCTGATCGCTGGTCTCGGCTACGACTTCGGCAGCAAAATTCTATGTGCCGCCGATTATGGCGTGCCGACCATCCGCAAGCGCTGGTTCGCCGTATTCCGCTGCGACGGGCAGCCGGTGAAATTTCCCGAGCCTACTCACGCCAAAGACGGGAAGGACGGCCTGCCGCGCTGGCGAAGCGCCGCAGAGGTCATTGACTGGGCACTTCCGTGCCCGAGCATTTTCGCCAGCAAAGCAGAGATCGCAGAGAGGTACGGGCTAAAAGCTGTTCGTCCGTTGGCGGACAACACGATGCGCCGCGTCATCCGCGGCGTGGACAAGTTCACCATTAAAAGCGGGAAGCCATTCCTTGTGGAGTGCAATCACGGCGGTGACGGGCACACGCGAAGTATCGAAACGCCTGTCAACACCATAACGGGCCGCTATACCGGCGGCGTGTGCAAATCCATGCTGTCGCCGCTGACCATGAGCAATGTTTCCGGCGCGGCGGGCACGGACTGCCGTGCACCATTGAACACAGCGCGCACGAGCGGCGGGGGCGGCCAGATGCTTATTGCATCCAGTTTGATTCAGTATCACACCGAGAGAACGGAGAGCGCACGGGTACAAGGGCTCGGCGCCCCGCTGCAAACGGTGGACGGATCCAACCGCTACGGCCTCGCGTCCGCAAACCTTATTGAATATTACAGCAACGGCCGGCCGCTCGACATCAGCGAGCCAATACATACGCAGACAGCAAAAGACCGCGACGCGCTGATGATAACGCACATCTGCAAATTCAAGGGCGACAACATCGGACAAGCCCCGGCGGAACCTTTGCAAACCGTTACTGCCTCGGCGGGAGAATTCGCCGCCGTCAAAGTAACGATTGAGCGCTGCAGGAACGGCGCGGGGCTGGGCTTCTGGCCGAAGGTGAGGGCGCTGCTGAATACGTATTGCGGCTACGATCTCGGCGATGACGAGATTATCCTGCTCTGGATCAGCGGCGCGGCGTACTTTATCAGCGATATCGGGTTGCGGATGCTGACGCCGCGCGAGCTGTATAACGCGATGGGGTTTCCGCCGGACTATATTATTGACCGCGATTATACGGGCAAAGAGTACAAGCGCAGCGCCCAGGTCGCACGATGCGGGAATGCAGTATGCCCGCCCGTCGCGGGCGCCTTGGTTGCCGCTAACCTGAAAGACTGCGCACTGCCGCGTTATATCGGTACACTGAGCGAGCTGTGGGAAAGGGTGAGCGCATGAAACGAAGCACATTTTTAGACATGTGCGTGCAGGCGGCGGTGAAAAAGGACAAGCCGAAGGTGCTGTACGCTGGGATCGAATATTACCCCGAGGGCTATGAGCTGCGATTCGACAAGAGCGGCAAGGCGGTACATAGAGCGATCCTGCGGGACGCGAGCAAGCACAACTGCCTTTTCTACTGCCCGCTGAAGAAGGTGCAGGAGGTGGAGGCATGAGCAAAGCAGTTTTAATCAGCATTCGCCCGAAGTGGTGCGAGAAGATCGCCAACGGCAATAAGACGATTGAAGTGCGCAAGACGCGGCCAAAGCTGGACACGCCGTTTAAGTGCTATATCTACTGCACGCTGCCAAAATATCCGCACGAGGACTTCATTGCGACGAACTATCCAAGGACACAGTTTTACGGCGGCGGCAAGGTCGTCGGGGAGTTTACCTGCGACCGAATCGACTGGATCACGCACATCGGGTACACGGGCATTCCGAATTTAGTGGAGACTCGCATTTGCGACGCCGCCACCATGCGCACATCGCCCGTCGGCGGGCTGCTCAATGCAGCCTGCTTGACGCCTAAAATGCTGAATGATTACCTCGCGTGGGGCGACGGTTACGGCTGGCACATCTCCGATCTGCGCATCTACGACGCGCCGCGCGAACTGAGTGAGTTCCGCCGAGCGTGCCCGAATAGCTGGTATTGCGAAAGCTGCGCCATGTACCGAGAAAACAACGGAACCTGCGGAAACGAGAGCTTGCAGCTTAAGCACGCGCCGCAGAGCTGGTGCTATGTGGAGGTGGCGTGCGATGAATAGCATTCAGGCGAGCCGGATCATGGGCGGGAACGGGGCAAAGTCGCGCAAGGCGACCGACCTGTACCCGACGCCGCCGGAGGTAACGGTGGCGCTGATGCGCTTTCTCAAGCTGCCGGCGGGGACGGATATATGGGAACCGGCCCGTGGGCAAGGGGATATGGTGCGAGCGCTGGCGGACTGCGGGATGGCTGTCTACGGCACGGATATCCGCGATGGGATAGACTTCCTGACCACTCGACAGCCGGGAAACGCGCCTGCGGCCGACTGGATTATCACGAATCCGCCGTTTTCGCTGGCGGACGAGTTTATCCGCCACGCGGCGGAGATCGGCAAGCCGTTCGCGATGCTGCTCAAGGCGCAGTATTGGCACGCGGCGAAGCGGGCGCAGCTTTTCCGCGAAATCCCGCCGAGCTACGTGCTGCCGCTGACGTGGCGGCCGGACTTCCTCTTCAAGGAACGGAACGGCAAAAAGGGCGCGAGCCCGCTCATGGACGTCATGTGGTGCGTGTGGCTGACGCCGCAGATGCAGGGCGTGCAGACAGTATTTAAGCCGCTGATGCGGCCGGAAAAGGAGAAATGAGCATGTTTGTCGGAGAAACGTATAGCTGGGTGCCGACGAGCTGGGAGGGGTCGAACGGGATCGTCTCAGCGCTCGGCAAGAAAGGCGGGGTACACGGGAGAATCGCGTACATCAACGAAAACCATCGGTATTTTACGGCGGAGGCAAACGTCGGCGCCGTGGTCATCCGCGAGAGCTTCAAATTTTAAGGAGGGTATAGACATGATCAGCTACAAGAATGAGAACGGAAACGTGAAGGAACTGGCGGCCGGAGGGACGATGGGAGACCTGCTCGCCGAATCAGCCTACCTGCTCACAGCGGTCTACAGTATGCTTGCGCGCAGAGACAAGGCAGCGGCAGAGATTTTCAAGGTGAGCATGATGATGGCCGTGGGAGACCCGGAATCGCCGGTATGGAAGAACATTGAACCGGACTGCATCAGCATCGCGCAGCGCGTCAAGCCGAAGGAGGGGCAAGAGCGATGACAAGTGACGAGGTTTTGACGGCGCTGCGGTGCTGCGCAAGCGACAACTGCAACGGATGCCCGAGCCACAACAGAGGACTGATCGCCACGAGCTGCATCAGCAGAACGATGCGGGAAGCGGCTGATTTGATCGAATTCCAGCAGCAGGGCCTTGAGGCGCTGACGAAGATGGACGAGGGGCTGAAAAAGCGGGGCGGCACGCTGAAAGAGTTCCTGCGACGCGGCGATGAAGTCGTGCAGGGGCACAGAGACCCTGCCGGACCGCCGGGCGATCCAGGTTTTGCGGGTGATATCTTCATCTGCCCGACGTGCAACTCGCCGCGCGTCTTCTATAACGCGGAGAAAGACGCCTACATATGCCCGAGCTGCGGGTGGCAGGACAAGGAGGGCTGACGGATGGTGGACTATCCCTATTTTTCACTGCGCGATCTGCGTGAGATGAATCGCCTGTTGGCGGTGTCGGACGCGACGTTCGGAAGATATTGCAAACGAACACAGAAGAAGCGGCGCAGGGATGCGCGGCGGAACAGGAGAAAATGATGGTTTCGGACGAGGCATTGAAAAAGCTGCAAGAGCAGATCGCGGCGTGGCCGATGGAACGGCGATTCGTGGTGCAGCAGCTCATTCGGGATTATTTGAGGGACCGGGAAGACCTGCGCGCCTATGAGGCGACAGGGCTGATGCCGCGCGGGGTCGAAATCCTCAAGGAAGAAAAGCTCAGCAGCGACGGTATGATCCTGATCGGGCGGCTGATGGGCAAGAAGCTACACGAGATCGGCTGCGAACGCCTGCACGAGCTGGTCGAGGCCGACAAGGACGGGCGGTTGGTGGTGCTGCCAGTAAAGCCAGTGCTCACCCCTACAATATCAAGTATGCTGTACATAATTGAAGATGAAGAAATCTACGAAGATTCGCTGTATGAGGGGATTGTTGGAATGTCGGAGCGTGGGGAAATGAATGTAATTTACGGTACCATTGATGCGTTGAGCTTCGAACAAAATGATATCGGCAAGACCGTATTCCTCACCCGTGAGGAAGCGGAAAAAGCATTGGAGGGCATGACATGTTAGACACTTTGAATTTGCGCGGCGGGAGCACGAGCCAGTCGGTACACGTGAACGCCGTGACCGGCGCGATCTTGAAAAACCATCCGAAAAGCTGGTTTACGCGGTTCAACCTGACAAGCGAATACGCGAAAACACTCTTCGCCGAGGGCGGGCACAAGGCGATGAAAAAGGTGAGCATCAGGAGCGATCCGACCGATTGGAGGGGCTATACCCGCAACGAACGCGACCCCGACAAGGATATCACGATCCTGCAAATGGTTATTTGCGGCGACATGGAGGTCATCGCGGAGCTCGTCTACACCAAGGACTATGAGGGCCGAGAGGGGCCAAGGGAGGGCTGACGGATGGTGCGGGTATTTTGTGATCGGTGCGGGAGGGTCATCACGGGGATGAGCGCGCACGAGCGTGTGAGCGTGACGGCGAGCGGCGCGGGCGGCGGGGAGATCGCGAAGCTCGACTTCTGCACATACTGCGCAGACTGGGCCATTAACACGCTGATGCGGCGCACGATGGTCGGCGCGGGCGAGAAAAAGGGCGCGAAGGCGGACAAGCCTGCGCCCATCGCGCCGCCGAAGAGCGAAAAGGACGGCCTTGCGTGGACGGCGGGACAGGACAAGCGGCCGGCCGCGGAAGCGCCGCCGCCAGAGCCGCTCCCGACGCTGAGCGTCAAGGGCTACGGCGCGGCGGAGAAGCGGAAAATCTTCGACGCGCTGGTGCGCTACAAGGTGCGGACCGGTCCGGGGTGGACAGAGCGTGTGAGCGAGGCCTGCGGCGGGGACGTGAGCCGCGAGACGCTGCGCGCGATCGTCGTGGACGGGCTGATGGTCGACATCCACGTGTGGCGCGTCATTGAGCGGGGGCTCAGCGACCTGGGCGCAATGGAGAAAAAGGCATGAAGGTGACGTTTATTTTGCAGGCCGACGTGCCGGAGAGCGCTATCCAGGGCATCAAGGAGCGCGCGGCGATGGACCTTGAGCGCTACGGCGACGTGAAGGTCGTGAAGATCCTCGTCGAGAAGCCGCGCGAGCACGAGCAGTTACATCTTTAATCACGCCTGAGGGCGAAAAAGAAAGGAAACAGAACCATGAAACAGTACATCGGAACGAAACTTATCGAGGCGGAAAAGGCATATCGCGTGGATGGCAAGGTCGTTACGCTCGCGGAGAACAGAGTACCGTGCGGCAACGAGGTCGAGCGCGGCTACAAGGTGCGCTATGCGGACGGGTACGAGAGCTTTAGCCCGCAGGGGGTCTTCGAGAGCGCCTATCTGCCGCTCGAGGTGAACGGCAAGCTCAAGACTGAGGCGCCGAGCATCAGCGCGGAGATGGTCGAGCGATTCATCGACCACCACGAAACCGTGACGATGGGCGGCAAGACGACCGTTGTGCGCGCGGCGCTGAAAAACGGCTTCGAGATCGTGGAGAGCTCGAGCTGCGTGAGCGCGGAGAACTACGACGAGAAGCTGGGGGAGGAAATCTGCATGGAACGGATCAGAAATAAGATTTGGGAGCTGCTGGGCTTCCTGCTGCAAACAGCGGTGGGCGGCGTGAACGGCGAGGCAGCGGCGGAGAATTGCTGCTGCGATAAAGACTGCGAGCGTTCCTGCTGCGACGAGGAGCCTGCGGCGGACGAACCGGCCGTGCCGAAGCTGCCGACGGTGCGCTTATTTATCTCGCAGCCGATGCGCGGCAAGAGCGACGAGGAGATCGAGAGCGAGCGCGAGGATTTGATCGCGATCGCAAAGGCCGTGTACGCAGGGCGCGGCGAGGTCGAGGTCATCGACAGCTTTTTCAAGGGCGGGCTCGATGTTCCGGCCGGCGCAAAAGCGCCGCTTTACTATCTGGGCAAGTCACTCGAGCTGCTGGCGACGGCGGATGTGGCGATCTTTGCCGAAGACTGGCGGGAGGCGCGCGGCTGCCGCATCGAGCACGAGTGCGCGGACGGGTACGGCGTTACAAGGATCGAGCTTCCTGAGGAGGGCTGAGCGATGCAGAAGATCAACATTAAAAAGGTCACGAAGGAGCAGATGCTCAAGATGCTCGAGGAAGCGGCGGAAAAGCAGGAAGCGGCGGAAACCGAGGCGGCGGCACATTTTAAGGACGGCGTAAAACTGGCCGAGGAAAATGAAAAGCTGCGTGGAGAGATCGGCGCGCTGACGGAAAAGCTCGAGGAGAATGAAAAGGCGCTGGAAGAGGTCACCGCGAAGTATAAGAGCGCGGACCATTCGGCGGCGATCCTGCGGTCGCGTATCGACGAGGCAGAGAAGATGCGCGACCAGGCGCTCGAGGCGCACGGCGAGGACATGAAGGCCATCGAGAAGGCAAAGAGCGAAAGCCGCGAGCTGGCAAAGCAGCTTGGCGAGCGCATGGTGGAGCTCAAGGCCGCGGAAGAGAACGCGCGCAAGGCCGCGGTAGAGACGAACAGCATCAGGGCGCAGCTGAGCGAGGCGGAGGCGAACGCGAAGCGCAAGGAAGAGCTGCTGCGCGCGGCGCTGCACACGATCAAGACCGAGAAAAGCATCAAGGAGGACTACCACAAGAGCCTCAAGTGGTGCATGGCACATCCGTGGCGCAACCTGTGGCGCTGCGTGAAAGAACATTTCCGATTCTGACACCGTGAACGGGAGGGGAGAAGGGCACATGTTTCGATACAAGAAGAGCGTGCCGGTGAGTTATGAGCGGCAGGGGTACATCTATTTCTCGTCGCTCCTCTACCGCGAGATGCCGGAGCGGGCGCAGCAGAAGATCCTGAACCTGTGCATGGAGTGCGGCGGCGGAGACTACTATCGGGCGCTCTTCGAGTTCGTGACGACGGACGCGAACGCGACATACATCTGCATGAAGCATTCTCTCTCCCGCTCGACGCTCGAGCGGATCGTGCGCAGGTACTACGAACGATTTCCGCCACGACTGTAACAGGGCTTCGGCCCTGTGTGCGCTGCCGCAAAAGGCGCGGCGGCGCACAGAAGGCCGAACAGATACTTTATAGATAACGCGCGCGTGCGCGTTATCGGGGTTCCTTGAGCGCTGGGTTTAGAACCATCTATCACGATTGGGAGAAAAGAGACGGGAGGGCGACGACATGGCGGAGGGCTACTGGGTGATCCGAACGTACACGGCGGGCGCCGTGGGCGAAAAAATAAAATACTGGGTGCCGGGGGAGAGACCGACACGCTCGCAGAGAAAGATTAAAAGCGACATCAAGCAGCAGCAGCGGAACGAGGCGAACGCGGAGAAGAAGCTGGCGCGCACGCTGAATGAAAATTTCAGCTGCGCAGACCACCTGCTGCGCCTGAGCTATGCCGAGGAAGCCTTTGCCGCCCTGGGCGGAGAGGAAGAAGAACCGGAAACGCTGTGGAAGAATGCGAACCGGCAGCTCAAGCTCTGGCTGAGAAGAACGAGGCGCGCCTGCAAAGCGGCAGGGGTGCCGTTCCGCTATGTGCCAGTGACGGCAGATTTGGACGGCAAGACAGGCGAATACGTGCGCGTGCATCATCATGTCGTGGTGAACGCGGAGGCGGCGGAGATCGCGCGAGAAAAGTGGACGGCGGGCGGGACGCACTGTGAGCACCTGTACAACGAGGTCGACTATCTGGCGCTGGCGCACTATCTGCTCGCGCAGGTGCGCTATGTGCCGGACGAAAAGAAATACTGTCCGAGCCGGAATCTCAAGCAGCCGCAGCCAAAGGACGTGATCGCGCGCTCCGGCGCGGAGCTGAGCGTGCCGCGCGGCGGGCAGCTGCTGCATCGCGCGGGCTGGACGCCGGGCATGCCGCAGTACATACGCTACATCCTGCCCGAGGTGGGCAAGATCCGGAGAGAACGGGAGAACGAGAAAAAAACAGAATAGCGAGAGAGCAAACGCAACACGACGACGCGCGCGGGGGAGCCCGGGCGCGCTGTGCGCGTGCGCGATCGGAAAAGCGCAGAGAGGCCGGGAGTCAACTTGCCGGCAATTTGCCGCGCTTCGCGCGCGTGCGCGCGAGGAAAGGCCGAAACGCTTAGAGCCGCAAGGGATTGCGGCTCTTTTTTCATGCCCGAAAGTTGACGGTTCGCGATGTGTTGCATTTGCTACACTTTTTCCTAACAGGAGAGAAAAGAGGTGAGGCGCGAATGGCGCGGCAGAAGAAATACGGCACGGCGAAGGCACTCGAAAAGGCCTGCGAGCGCTATTTCGCGTCGATCACGCGGCAGGTGAAGGTGACGGAACTGGTCGACTCC
Source organism: uncultured Eubacteriales bacterium (assembly GCA_900550165.1). Taxonomy (GTDB): domain Bacteria; phylum Bacillota; class Clostridia; order Oscillospirales; family Oscillospiraceae; genus Hominicoprocola. The sequence continues at coordinate 47,058 of URQY01000007.1, read as the reverse complement.
GGCAAGCGGGACGACAAGGGGCACGTCATCATGCAGTCGGTGCCTGTAGAGAACAGCCTGGGCGAAGAGCTATACACGACCGAATACCTGCTGCCGCCGAGCATGCACGAGCTGTACACCGCGATCGGCATCGACAAATCGACGTGGAGCCGGTACATGGACGAGGGCGAGGACTATGCGCGCGTGGGCACGTGGGTCTACGAGCGCATGAAGGCATGGAACGAGCATGAGATGCTGACGCGCGAGGGGAAGAACCTCAAGGGCATCCTCTTCAACCTGACGAACAACTACGGCTACAGCGAGAAGAAGGAAGTGGAGCTCGGCGAGCGAGCAACAAAGACCGTGACGGCGGCGAGCATTCCGCTCGAGGACCGGCAGGAGATGCTGCGCGAGCTGATGCAGGAGTTTGAGCACGATGGCGGCGACGAAGACGCGGACCTATGAGCGAGAGCTTGAGGTGGCGCTGTGGTGGCGGGACTTCCGCGCGACGAACAATGCGCACTTCCTGCCGCTGCTGTTCGACCGGCACCGCTACCTCGTCCTGAAAGGCGGCGGCGGCAGCGGCAAGTCGATCTTCGCGGGGCGCAAGGTGCTCGAGCGCGTGACAAGTGAGCCGGGGCACCGCTGGCTGGTGTGCCGCAAGGTGGCGCGGACGCTGCGCGAGAGCTGCTTTGAGCAGCTGCGCGGGCAGATATCCGACTTCTACCCCGAGAGCGGGGCAAAGGTCAACAAGAGCGACATGAGCATTTCGTTTGCGAACGGCAGCAAGATCCTGTTCGCGGGCCTCGACGACGTGGAGAAGCTCAAGTCGATCTACGACATCACGGGCATCTGGATCGAGGAAGCGAGCGAGCTGGAGCAGGGGGACTTCGACCAGCTGGACATCCGACTGCGCACAGACTTCCCCTATTACCTGCAAATGATCCTGACCTTTAACCCGATCAGCATCACACATTGGCTGAAAAAGCGGTTTTTCGACCGCAAGGACCCGCGCGCGACGGTGCACGAGAGCACGTATCTCGACAACCGCTTTCTGACGGCGGAGGCCATCACGACGCTTGAGGCCTTCAAAGAGACGGACGAGTACTACTACCAGGTCTATTGCCTCGGACAGTGGGGCGTGACGGGCAAGACGGTGTTCGACGCGAAAAAGGTGAGCGAGCGGCTGCTCGTCGTCGAGCGGGCGAAGAAGTCGAGGCGCGGCTACTTCGAAAACGTCGTCAAGGAAGACGGCGTACACCTCGAGCGCTGGGCGTGGGTGGACGATCCGGACGGCGCGGTGACGATCTACGAGGATGTCATCCCCGGCCGGCCGTATGTCATCGGCGGCGACACGGCGGGCGACGGCAGCGACTACTTCGTGGGGCAGGTGCTCGACAACATCACGGGAAAGCAGGTCTGCACGCTGCGCCACCAGTACGACGAGGACACGTATGCGAGGCAGATGTACTGCCTCGGCAAGTACTACAACGACGCGCTGCTCGCCATCGAGACGAATTTCTCGACGTACCCGACGAAGCTGCTCGACCTGATGGGCTACCGCAACCTGTACGTGCGCGAGGTGGAGGACGACTTCACAGGCAAGATCAAGCACGCCTTCGGCTTCCAGACGAACCGGCTGACGCGGCCGGTGATCCTGTCTGAGCTCATCCGCATTTTGCGCGAGAGCATGAGCACGGTGAACGACCGCGACACGCTGCTCGAGATGCTGACATTCGTGCGGCGGGAGAAAGACCTGCAGGGAGAGGCCGAGCCGGGCGCGCACGACGACTGCGTGATGGCGCTGGCGATCGCGCATTACGCGCGGCCGCAGCAGACGATGGAAATTAAGACCGCCGGCAGCGCGAAGAAAACGCGCTGGACGGCGGACATGTGGGAGGACTACAACAGCGCGAGCGAGACCGAGCGGGCAGAAATGCTGGCGCTCTGGGGCGAGCCGCGATGAGAGGGAGAAAAGACATGGAAGAAAAAGAAAAGGCAAGAGCGATCAGCGAGGAGCTGCGCGAGTGGCAGGCGAGGCTCAATGAGAGCGACGCCAAGTGGTCGAAAGAAGTCGAAAAAATGAACGAGCGCGAGGCGGTCTACAACGGGGACCGCACGATGCAGCCGCTTGTCCCCGGCGACACGCACCGCGACGGCACGCTGAAAAAGACAAGCCACGTGCGCAACATCACGTTCGAGAACATCGAAAGCCAGGTATCAAGCAGCATCCCGCAGCCGAAGGTGACGCCGCGGCGCAAGAAGGACGAACACCTGGCCGACGTGATCGAGCACTTTCTGCGCAACGAGCTCGACCGGCTCCCGTTTGAGGCGCTGAACGATCTGGCCGAGCGTACGGTGCCCATTCAGGGCGGCGTGGGCTTTTTGGTCGAGTGGGACAACACGAAGCGCACGAGCACGACCGTCGGCGAGGTGAACGTGACGCTCATCCACCCGCAGCAGTTCGCGCCGCAGCCGAACGTCTACACGGGCATTGCCGACATGGATTATTTCATCGTCAAGGTGCCGACGACGAAGGGCTACGTCGAGCGCCGCTACGGCGTGCTGCTCGAGGACGAGGGCGAGAGCGAGCCGGATGTCCGCGGCGGCGACGGCTCGACGAGCGACCACAACCTGACGCTTTACATCGGCTACAAGCTCAACGAGCGCGGCGGCATCGACCGCTACACGTGGGTGAACGACACGGAGCTCGAAAACCTCAAGGACTATCAGGCACGCAGGCAGCCGGTGTGCAAGAGCTGCGGCAAGGTAAAGCCGCTGCCGGGGCAGGAGGTAAACGGCACGGCCTACTCAGGCGGTGCGTGCCCGTGGTGCGGCGGCAAGGACTGGGAGAGCAAGACGCAGGACTTCGAAGAACTCTATGCGCCGGTACAGCGCAGCGACGGCACGTTTGTCGGCGGGATGCAGGAAACGCTCGACGAAAACGGCCTGCCGATTCAGACGCCGGTGCGCATCCCGTATTACCGGCCGGACCGCTATCCGATCATCTTGCAGCGCAGCGTGAGCGTCTTCGGCCAGCTGCTCGGAAACAGCGACGTTGACATGATCCGCGACCAGCAGAACACGAGCAACCGCATTGAGCAGAAGATCATCGACCGACTGATGAAGGCCGGCACGCGCATCACGCTGCCCGACCGGGTGGACCTGCGCACCGATCCCGAGGACGGCGAGCGCTGGTACATCGGAAAGCCGAGCGACAAGCAGCTCATCGACGTCTACGATTTTTCGGGCAATTTGCAGTACGAGCTCACGTATCTCGCGCAGGTGTACGAAGAGGCGCGGCAGATCATCGGCATCACGGACAGCTTTCAGGGCAGGCAGGACACGACCGCAATGAGCGGCAAGGCCAAAGAGTTCTCCGCTGCGCAGGCGGCGGGACGTCTCGAGAGCAAGCGCGTGATGAAGAACGCGGCCTACGCCGAGCTCTTTGAAACGATGTTCAAATTCTGGCTGGCGTACTCGGATGAGCCGCGGCCGGTGACGTATAAGGACAGCACGGGCGAGACGATGTACGAGGAGTTCAACCGCTATGACTTCCTCGAAGAAGGCGAAGACGGCGAGCTGCACTGGAACGATCAGTTCCTTTTCTCGTGCGACACGAGCGCGCCGCTGGCGAGCAACCGCGAGGCGATGTGGCAGGAGACGCGGCAGAACCTTGAGGGCAGGGCCTTCGGTGACCCGACGGACCTTGAAACGCTCATTTTGTTCTGGGCGAAGATGGAGGAGCTGCACTACCCCGGCGCGGCGCAGACGAAAAAGCACCTCGAAGAAAAGGCACAGCGGCAAGAAGAAATGGCGGCGCAGCAGGCGGCCGTGCAGGGCGATATGCCGGGCGGTGGCGCGGCGGTGCCGGACGATCTGGCCGCGGCGATCGACGCGCAGGCACAGCAGGACGCCATGAACGCCGTGAGCGGGCAGGCAGAAGAGCTTTACACGCCGCAGTAAGAAAGGCTAAAGGCGCGAAAGATGACGCGCAGAGCATATGCCCCCGTAAAGGGGACGCCGCATCCGTAAGGCAGCAGAGCCGCCAACGGCTGCGCAGCCGCAGGGCAAGAGCGGGAAAATGCCGAATCCAAAGGAAAGGAGGACACGGGCATGAGCGATAAGAGCGGTTACGTCGGCAGAATCAAGAACGGCGGCACGCAGGTCGTGAAAGCGCCGAACCAGCAGACCGACGCGAAGAAGGGCGTCGTGCACACCGGCAGCGACCTTCGCACGGGCAAGAAGTAAGCAAAGCGGAAACGCTTTACAACGCAGCAATATGAAGCTGCAATGCGCAGGGCGATAGCGGGAACATGCCAGAGAGGAAGAGAACATGGAATTCACGGAAAAAGACGTCTTTGAAGCGATGGGCCTGACGGTGCCGCCTGACGAGGCAGGCACGCAGCAGGAGCCCACAGGCGCAAACGAGCCGGGCGCCGCTGCCCCGGCCGCAGAAGAGACCAACGGCGCACCGGAGGGCGGCGATACCGGCACGACGGGCGGCGAGGGCGCAGAGGGCGCCGTAACCGCTCCCGAGGGACAGGACGGCGCGGAAGGCGCAGAAGACAACAACGATGCGGAGGGCGCGAAGAAGGAGCAGACCCCCGACGAGCGCAGAGCGCACGCGGCGGCGCGGCGCAGAGCCGAGCAGCAGGCCGCGGTGGACGCGGCGCTCAAGGCGCAGAGCGAAAAGATGGCCGCGGAGTGGAAGGATTTTTTCAAAAGTGCAGGGCTTAAGAACACAATCACGGGCGAGCCCATCGCGACGAAGGAGCAGTTTGACGAGTGGTCGAAGTCCTTCAAGCAGCAGAAGCTCGAAAGCGACCTCAAGGCCGGGAAGTTGACGCAGGAATCTCTCAATGAGGCGATCAGCGAGAATCCTGTTGTGAAGCAGGCGGCCGAGATCGTGGCGGCACATGAGCGCGAGCAGGCCGCGGCCGAGCAGGAGAAAATGCAGCGCGCCATCGATGAGCAGATCAAGAAGATCCACGCGCTCGAGCCCGAGGTGAACGGCGTGGAGGACCTTTTGAAGCTCCCCGAGAGCGAGGCGTTCTACGCGCGCGTGAAGAGCGGCATGTCGTTTTACGACGCCTACCTCATTTCGACGCGCGAGCGGCGCGAGAAGGCGCTGGCCGAGGCGGCGAGAGCGCAGGCCTTGACGGGACAGAGGGGTAAGGACCACCTGACCGGCGCGGCGGCATCCCGCGGCGCGGGCGGCAAGGTCGTGACGAGCGAGGAGCTGGCGAGCTTCCGCATCTTCAATCCCACGGCGACGGACGAGGAGATCCGCACGTGGATCGAGAAGAACAGAAACTAACGAGACAAGGAGGAACGCAATGTTTATTCCCATCAAATCGACGGACGGGGCAATGACCCCGTTTGAGTACATCGAAGCGGCGGCGGGCACGTATCAGGTCGGCCAGCTGCTCAACGTGACGGACGGCAAGCTGGCGGCGATCGCTGCCGACCAAGCGACCACGCCGCCCTATGTGTGCATGCAGAGCGGCACGGTGGCCGCGGGCGAGCTGCTGGCGGTGACGCGCGTGCAGGGCAAGTACACCTTTGAAACCGAGCTTGCGGCGGCCGCAGCGGCCGTGAAGGTCGGCACCAAGATCCAGGTGGCGAGCGGCGGTCTCAAGGCAAAGTACGTCACAGGCGCATCGGACGCAGCGGTGCCCGGCACGTTCGAGGTCGTGAGCCTTGAGGGCACGGCAGCGGGCAGCATGATCCGCGGCCGCTTTGTCTAAGGAAAACGGAAGAGAGGAGAGAAAGTAAGCAATGAAAATCATTTTTTCAGAATCGAGCAACCTGAACAACAGCGTTTACGGCAACTGCCAGGCGCCGATCAAGATGTTCCTTGAAAAGCGCGGCGAGGAATTTGAGCAGAACAGCGTGCTGAAGAACCTGTTCCTGACGGGTTCTTCCAAGAACTACGGCGACGTGATGACCACGCTGACGGCCATGAGCGGCTTTGAGCCCGTGGGCGAGAACGGCGCTTATCCGCTGGACGGCATGCAGGAGGGCTACCAGAAGTTCCTCAAGTACCAGACGTGGAAGGATTCTTTCAGCGTGTCTAAGGAGATGATCGAGGACGGCAAGCTGCTCGACATGCGCAAGCAGCCTGCGGCCTTTATGACCTCTTACAAGCGCACGCGCGAGCTCTTCGGCGCGGCGCTGTACGGCGCGGCCATGATGGGCAACGGCAGCGTGACCTTCAAGGGCGTCAAGTTCGACCTGACGGGCGCGGACGGCAGCAACCTGTTCGCCAAGGAGCACGTGCCCAAGGTGAGCGGCGACAAGCAGTGCAACTGCTTCAAGGATGCGTTCAGCGTGGACGCGCTGGGCAAGCTCGAGACCAAGATGCACCTGTTCCGCGGCGATAACGACGAGATCCTTGACGTGGCTCCCGATACGATCCTGATCCCCGAGAACGCCGACCTCAAAAAGGCGGTATTCGCGGCGATCGGCGCGGACAAGGACCCCGTGAGCGCGAACAACGCCTTCAACTATCAGTACGGCCGCTGGAACGTCATCGTGTGGCCGTACCTGAACCACTACATCACAAACGGCGTCGCCCCGTGGGTGCTGCTGGACAGCAAGTACAACGAGACCTACGGCGGCGCGGTGTGGAATGACCGCATTCAGCTCGATGTGCGCTCCACCATCGACGAGAACACAGACGCGAACGTCTGGCGCGGCCGCAGCCGCTTCAACGCGTGCTTCAACGACTGGCGCTTTGCCGCCATCGGCGGTATCGCGGCGGGCAACTCGCTCTAAGGAGCATACCCCAAGGGCGGGCGTGGGAAATGACCCGCGCCCGCCCTTATCATCTCGAAAGAAGGGAGAGAGGAACGTGACACCGAGAAAGGTGATCCAGCGCGTGGACGAGGCGAAGCCGAACGCCTTCCCGGAGGAAGCAAAGTTCGAGTGGCTCATGGCCCTTGAGGGCAGGATCGCGGCGGATGTGCTGCTGGCGATGCCGGCGGAGCTGGCGGCCATCATGGGAAAGACATTCGCAGACGGCATGGACGAAGAGCTGCTCGTGAAAGCGCCGCACGACGAGCTCTACGCGCTGTATCTGAAAGCATACATCGACAAGGAAAACGGCGAATACAACCGCTACGCGGATTCGAGCCAGCTCTACAACGAGGCCTACGGCAACTTCGTGCGCTACTGGGGCAGGACATACGAACCGGCGCAGGGCTATGAAAGGGGGTACGTGATCCGATGAGGACCATTGAAGTGAAGGAGCTCGCCTATCTGCCGCTGGGCAGGCAGGGCGAGAACAAAGCGCAGAGGATCGTCTGGCCGGGGATCGCGGATTCGTGGGCGCGGCTGTACGGCGAGGGCGTCTTCGCGCTGACGGTGCTGCGCGAGGGCGATAGCGCACCGTATCCCGCGAGCCTTAAGAGCGAGAACGGTGACGTGATCTGGACGCTGAGCAACGCCGACACCGCCAAGGCGGGCGAGGGCATGGCTGAGCTCACCTACACCGTGGGAGGCGCGATCGCCAAGAGCCGGACGTGGCGCACGGTGGTCGAGCCGTCGCTGAGCGCAAACGGCACGACCGAGCCGCCGGAGGCTTATCAGAGCTGGGTGGACGAGGTGCTTTCGGCGGCGGCGGGCGTGGAGAGCGCCGTGGCAAAGATGCCATACGTCGACAGCACGACGGGGAACTGGTTCAAGTGGGACGCGGCGTCGGGAGCCTTTGCCGATACCGGCGTTCCTGCAACTGGCCCGCAGGGAGAGCAGGGACCCAAGGGTGACACCGGTGAGCAGGGACCCAAAGGCGATACCGGCGCGACAGGCCCCAAGGGGGATACCGGCGCGACAGGCGCGCAGGGCCCGCAGGGTGAGCAGGGCATCCAAGGCGTTCAGGGCATTCAGGGCCCGAAGGGGGATACCGGCGAAACCGGCAGCACTGGTCCGCAGGGGCCGAAAGGCGACAAAGGCGACGCCTTTACCTATGACGACTTTACGGAAGCGCAGCTTGCTGCGCTGAAAGGCGCGAAGGGCGACACGGGCGAGCGCGGGCCGAAGGGCGAAACGGGAGATACCGGCCCACAAGGGCCCCAAGGTGACAAGGGTGATACCGGTGATACCGGACCCCAAGGCCCCAAGGGTGACACAGGTGAAACGGGTCCGCAGGGGCCGCAGGGCGTCAAAGGGAATACCGGCGCAGTTGGCCCGCAGGGGCCGCAGGGCGAGCAAGGCATTCAGGGTCCCAAGGGAGACACAGGCAGCGGATTCCGGGTTCTCGGCTACTACGCGAGCAAGGCAGCGCTGGACGCGGCCAAGGAAGCGACGGCGGTCGCTGGCGACGCTTACGGCGTCGGCACTGGCGAGCCTTACGACATTTACATCTTCGACGGCGTGACGAATGCTTTTGTCGACAACGGCCCTTTGCAGGGCGCGAAGGGCGACAAAGGCGATACGGGCGCGCAAGGCCCTGCCGGTCCTGCAGGTGCGGATGGAGCACCCGGCAAAGACGGAGCAACCGGCCCTCAGGGTCCGCAAGGTGAGAAAGGTGATACCGGTCCGCAGGGGCCGAAGGGTGAAGACGGAGCACCCGGTAAGGACGGAACAAACGGCGCCAATGGCAAGGACGGCGTAACGTTTACCCCCAGCGTGAGCGATGCGGGCCTTTTGAGCTGGACGAACGACGGCGGCAAGACGAACCCGAAGTCCGTCAACATCAAGGGACTGAAGGGAGACGCGGGCGCGGACGGTGCACCGGGCAAGGACGGCGGTACGGGACCGCAGGGGCCCAAGGGAGACCCGGGCGCGGATGGCAAGGACGGCGCGAACGGTGTAACGCCGACGATCGGCAGCAACGACAACTGGTTTATCGGCACGACCGACACGGGCAGGCCCTCGCGCGGCGAGAAAGGCGATACCGGAGACACGGGACCACAAGGGCCCAAGGGAGACCCCGGTGCAGACGGCAAGGATGGCGGAACAGGCCCGCAAGGGCCGCAGGGGAATCCAGGCGTGGATGGCAAGGATGGCACGACCTTCACCCCGAGCGTCAGCGCGGCGGGAGACCTGAGCTGGTCGAACGACGGCGGCAAGGACAACCCTGCGACCGTGAACCTGAAAGGCCCCAAGGGAGACACCGGCCCCCAAGGTCCGCAGGGTGAGCAGGGCAAACAGGGCCCGCAGGGGCCCGCAGGACCCGTCAACATCCCCGCCACCACCGCCATCCTCAAGGGCAACGGCAGCGGCGGGCTGGTCGCGGCGTCGGCAGGCACAGACTACGCGACACCCCCCGTCGCGCATAAGGTGACGCTGACCGCGTCGGGCTGGAACAGCTCGGCCAAGACACAGAGTGTGACGATCAGTGGTGTGTCGGCGGATGAGGCGAGCCAGCTTCTGCTGCCGATGCCGACCGCCGCGAGCAAGAGCTCATACGACGAGGCCGGTATCCAGATGACAGGTCAGGCTGCGAACAGCGTGACCTTTACGTGCGACACGGTGCCGACCGCAGCCATTGAGGTGTGGGTCGTGATCCAAAGCGTGAAGGACGTCACCCCCCCCTCAGTAACTGAGACGTGGGTGATCAATGAATCGTTCCAAACGTTTACGAGCGGAGATGTGACATACCAAATTGGCTTTGCGTCCAGCGGCAGCATGTTTGCGAGCCTTACTGTGCAAGGATCGAAATCCGTAGCAGGTGAAGGGCGTTATGACGCTGGTGGCCTAATTTACGATTCCACACAGGTGTATTCTGGGGTCGGCACATGGAAGGATCTTACGTACCGTACGATCACGCTCGCAGAGCCCGCGACGGGCGCATTCCTCGAGTGGCTGCAGCAGGCCGCAGTCAAACAGTAACAATCAACGACACAAAAGATTGGAGGCGGTCGCGTGATCTATAATTTACCGCAAGTAAAGAAGGCGAAACAGGAAACGTGGGTTTTGAATTCGTGGCCTGCACTGAGACCGCTGTATGGAAGCAACTCTTTTGATATTGCTTTTCTGTATGACGGGTCAGAGTGGGTACAGATTGATATCATTGGCCGTGGTAATTCGTTAATGGAGCTTAACTTTTACACAGCGGATGGCGGCGTGTATTCCGCTTATCCAATTGGTCCCGATGCATCGCGAGAAATCACGTTCCTCGAGCCACCGACCGGTGATCTACTCGCGTGGCTACAGGCAAACGCGGTCAAACAATAAGGAGGACGCTATGATTTTTAACACGACAACTCCCACTGGAAATGCGGGGGGGGGCGTATAAAGAGGTAAGGCTTTACCGTTCTGCCGGTATTGACGATATACAAGCGTGGTATTTGGATGAAAATGGAGAATATCAGCATTACCAGATTGGAGCAGACGATTTCGGCGATTATATATTTTTGAAAGTATTGACACCGTCAGTTTTCGGAGTGCTTATTCAAAACAGCGAAGCTCAGACCTCGGCCGGATATTACGTCGAAGGTGGCGAGTTATGTAGCTCGTCGTATATGCAACCGGGGAAGAAGATCACAATCTTAGCGACCTATCATATTTAACATCACGAAAGGAGGGCCTATGGTGAACTTTATCAGAGTAAAGCGCCCGAGAGAGAGAGAGAGAGAGAGACGTAGCCTCGCGGCTGAGGTGCGCGCATGATCGCGAATGTCGCACCGAGGAAAGCGAGTGGAGCGGAGAAGACGTATACGATTACAGACAACGTTGGGTTCCTGTGCAATTCGAATGGCGCAGCTGGGTCGTACCAAACTTTGGAGTACGGAGCACTCCCATTCCCAAACTTCACAATCAAAGGGGCATCTGGAACTACAGTCCCTTATGCATCGACTGGACCCGGCAGATGGCAATTCGTCATGCCTGCGGAGGATGTAACCATCTCGTAACGGAGGTGGCGGCATGATTATGAACGCCACGCAAAAAAGAAACAATTCCCGAAACATTGAAACGGTAAAATGCACAGGCACTATCCAGAGTTTTACCGCTTTATGCGAAGTTACAACATCTGAAAATCTCAAAATTATTTTACCTCTGACTATCCGTTCGAGTGATGCATCAGAAGCCCGAATTTGTAAAAATTCATATATCGAATTGCCTGATACGATCGGAGGATTTCCGATGATTGTAGATCCGACAGATGCTTTATTAAAAGTGTCTGAAACCGGTTATTTGATAAATAGTACGCCGCGTTCTCAGTATGGCACCTATAAGGTTCTAAAAGATTTTAGAATCACTATGGACGATTAAAAGGAGGCATCTATGCCCGCAGAAGTGATAACAGCGGTGCTCAGTCTGGTCGGTACACTCGTGGGAACGCTGGGCGGCATTGTACTGTCGAGCAATCTGACGAATTACCGCATTGAGCAGATGGAGAAGAAGGTGGAGAAGCACAACAACCTCATCAGCCGGACGTACGAGTTGGAAAAGGAGTATTCCGTGCTGGACGAGCAGGACCAGCGCACGGGCGAGCAGGCAGGCGGCAAGATCATGCTGCAATATCTGCCGCACGAGCTGGTGGGGAATTATTTTAAGGCGGTGTAATACGCCGCAGAAAGGGAGCGAGAAATGGGAGATTTGGCAAGCATTGCGTCTCTGTGCTCTGAGGTGACGGTCATCCTCGGGGCGCTGGCGCTGTTCATTAAGCCGTTGCGCAACAAGATCCTCGGCCTTGACAAGCTGGTGGATGCGCTCAAGTGCGAGCTGCGGCACGATATGCTGCATACATACTACCGGCACAGGGAGGACAAGTTCATTCGGCAATACGAGTTGGAAGACTTTCTGTACCTCTACAGAGGCTACAAGGCGCTCGGCGGGAACAGCTTTATCGACAAAATCAAAGGCGAGGTCGACGAGTGGGAGGTCAGATCGTGAAAAAGGCGTGGACGGCGGCACGGGAGCACTGGGACAGGATGAAGAAGCGGGACAGGTACATATCCATCGCCATTTTCAGCCTGACGTGGTACACCGTCGCCTCGCTCACCATGGCGGCGCTCGGCGTGCCGCCGCCCGACGTGCTGACGGAACGGTGGTTCAAAGCATGGACGACGGAGCTCGTCGTGGTGGCGGGCATCAAGATTTTCAGAAAGGACGATACGGTTTTATGAATGAATTACTGAACAAAAGAATTGCGAACCTTCTCAGCGTGAAGAGCCTTGTGACGATCGCGCTGACGGCGACATTCTGCATCCTGACGGTGCGCGGCGCGGTCACGCAGGAGTTTAACACCGTGTACCTCATGGTCATTGCGTTCTACTTCGGCACGCAGAACGCGGCGGGCAGCGCGAAGGGAGAGTGAGCGGTGTGAATATCCGCAAATACCCGGCAAACGCCGGGAACGTCGGCGGCACGCGCGCGGCGAGAAGTATCCGCTACATCGTGATCCACTACACCGGCAACGACGGCGACACGGCGATGAACAACGCCAAGTATTACGCGGGCAACGTCGTGAAGACCAGTGCGCACTACTTCGTGGACGAGAAGGAGATCGTGCAGAGCGTGGACGACCTGTGCATCGCGTGGGCGGTGGGCGGAAAGAAGTACCCGAGCTGCGCGCAGACGGGCGGCGGGACGCTGCACGGCCGCTGCCTGAACGCAAACAGCATCAGCATTGAGCTGTGCGACGCGAAGAGAGACGGCGCATACGCGCCGGACGCGCGCACCGTGGAGCGTGCGCTTGCGCTGACGCGCGAGCTGATGAAGAAGTACAACATCCCGGCAAGCAACGTGATCCGTCACTTTGACGTGACGGGCAAGCTGTGCCCTGCCTACTGGTCTGGGAGAGAGAACGCGGGCAAGTGGGAAAAGGAATTCCACGGCAAGCTGACGGCGCCCGATTACCGCGCGCAGCTTCAGAAGCGCGCGGGGTTGACGGACGGCACGATGGATTACCTTGAAAAATATCAGTACGGCGAGGACCTTGTGCGCAAGCTCGCGACGATGAAGTAAAGCACGGGGCGGGAGAGCGTGCAGCTCTCCCGCCCGAAGAGAAAGGAGGGGAGGAAGGATGCCTTCCAACTGGCTATACATCGACACGAATTTTCCGTCGTTCACGCAGAAGGAGAGCGTGAATGACAAGGTCGAGACGATGCAGGACTACCTCTTCATGCTCGTCGAGCAGCTGCGCTACACGCTGCACAACTTAGACCTTTCCAACATGAACAAGACGGCGGCGGACGAGTTCGTCAAGCAGATCACCGATCCCATCTACGGCGAGATCAAGGACGCGGAGGGGAACATCACGCAGGTCGCGCTCGTGGCCGAGGGGCTGGCGGCGCGCATCGGCGACGCCGAGGGGAACATCACGCAGCTGCAAGCGACAGCAAAGGGCTTACAGGCGAGCATTTCGAACCTCGACGGCGCGATCACAAACATCAAGGCCGACGTGAACGGCATCCGCGCGACGGTGAGCGGCAAGATCGACGACAGCGATGCGCAGACGCTTATCGACCAGAACTTGCACAAAATCACGCTGGCGGCGACGAGCGGTTCGAGCGGCACGACTTTCACGCTGAGCAAGGACGGCGCGCAGATCGCGAGCACAGGAACGGTCGACCTGCACGTCAAGTCGGTCAACATCGATGGCACGCTGACGGCGGGAGCGCTGCGCGGCGGGAGCGTGAGCCTGCTGGCCGGAGATACCCCTGTCGGCAGCATGGATCTTGCCTACACGGGCACGGGGCAGGTCGGCGTCGGTCTGACGGCGACCTATGGTGGCATGAAGATGCACGCAGCGGGAAATATCTTTCTTAAATCCGAGCTGGGGCCGTTTGCATTGATCGGAAAAGACGATGCCAGCGACTACCCTGTCGTCTCGCTCGGCGGCGGCTATCTGGTGCTGAGCGGCAACTACATGTTTGGCGCTTCGCCGCCGAGCCACGCGCCGTATGGCACGGTGTTTTTCATCGAGGAGTAAGGCATGGCGAGCTTTTATTGTACGCTGTCACCGGTCGACGGAGACGGGACACAGCTCAGCGTCTACGCACGGTTTACTGGCGGCGCGTCGGATTACACGTATAAGCGCTCAATCGACATCCGCATCACGGGCGTCGGGACGTTCTCGTTCGATTCGAGCGAGGTCGGCGGTGGGACGAGCACCTTTGTCGGCACGATCACAGGCCTGTCACCGGGCACGGCATACGAATGGATATGCAACATGTACTACTGGAACGGATCATGGGTCGTCTCAGATTACAGCGATTCCGGCACGGCAACGACATACAGCGGTGGCGGCGGAAGCAGCGCGAAGGCGGTCATCAATGTCGGGACGTATGCCTATCCGAACTGGAAGAGATACCGCGCGATCGTCAACATTGGGACGTATTACAACACAAATTGGCTATCGGTTCGACCGGCCAACAATTACGGGAGCTATTCGCAACCAAATTGGAGGTAAAGAGCATGAATGAAAAGATCAAGCAGGAAGCGGCGCACGCGATGCGCCTGATCGGTATTTTGAACGTCAACGGCGATGCCGTCGATGTGGTGGCAGCGGTGCGCCAGTCGCTTCGCAATATCGTGACGATCTGCGATGCGGCAGAAGTACCAGCGGGCGAAAATGGCGATACGCCGGATGAAGCAAGAGGAGCGGTGAAAGATGAGACTGCCTGAGGTCCCGTATGCCGACGGCATCGGCAAGCGCGGGCAGCTGCAATTCTACGGTCTGGACCACAATCTGGGCGCAGGAGACGGCGGGCTGTGGGACATGCAAAACCTGACGAGTGACTATTATCCTGTGCTTTCGACGCGCGCAAAGCGCAAAATTTACAAGAATCTTGTAAATCCGGGCGGGCTTTTCGCGTGGGATGCGCTGGCGTGGGTGGAGGGTGCGGCCTTCTACTACGGCGGCGCGAAAAAGGGCGACGTGACGGCGGGCGAGAAGCGCTTCGCGGCACTCGGCGCCTACATCATCATTCTGCCGGACAAGAAGTACTACAACACCGTTTCCGGCGCGTTCGGAAGCTTAGAGAGCGCATGGAGCGGCGGGAGCCTGACGTTTACGAACGGAAAGCTCTTTGAAGAGGCGGCAGAGGCGAACACGATCCGCTGCGCGAATGTCAGATGGGCGGACTACTTCAAGCCCGGCGACGCGGTGACGATTGCGGGCTGCACGAAGCACACGGAGAACAACAAAACGCCGGTGATCCGCGAGATCGACGGCGACAAAATGTATTTCTATGAAAACGTTTTCAAGCTGGACGGTGACAACGGCACGACAGAGTACACGGAGACGGGAAACTTGACGGTTCGGCGCACGGTGCCGGATCTAAACTATCTATGCGAGAACGAAAACCGGCTGTGGGGCTGCGACGGCCGAACGATCTACGCATCGAAGCTCGGCGACCCCTTCAACTGGAATGTATTCGAGGGGCTTGAGACCGACAGCTACGCTGTGGACACGGGCAGCGCGGGCGACTTCACGGGGTGCGTGAGTTTCCTCGGCTATCCGGTGTTCTTCAAGGAGGACCACATCTACAAGGTGTACGGCAGCATTCCGTCCAACTTTGAGGTGATGGGCTCGGCCACGCTGGGCGTTGCCAAGGGCTGCGGCGGGAGCCTCGCCATCGCGGGCGAGCGGCTGCTGTACCTCTCCAATTCCGGCGTGATGATCTACTCGGGCGGCATCCCGCAGAGCCTGCACGACGCCTTCGGGCAGACGCGGCTCAAGAACGGGCGCGCGGGGAGCGATGGCCTCAAGTATTATCTGAGCGCGCAGGACGAGGCGGGGGACTGGAAGCTCTACGTCTACGACACGCGCAAGGGCATGTGGCACATCGAGGACGCGACGCACGCGACGCACTTCTGCCGCTATCAAGGGAATACCTATTTCCTGACGGCGGAGGGCGAGATCACGCTGACGGGCAACATTCTCGACGCGCCGGAGGGCTGCACGGACGAGGAAGACTTCACGTGGTTCGCCGAGACGGGCGACTTCACGGAAAAGGGCTCGAGCCAAAGTACGAGCTACGACGGCGTGAAGAAGAGCATCGCCAAGCTGTGGGTGCGCATCGAGGTCGCGGCGGGGGCCGAAGCAAAGGTGCTGATGCAGTTTGATTCCGACGGGAAGTGGGTGCAGGCCGGGCAAACGCTGAAACCGGAGCGAAAGCGCAGCTATTACCTGCCCATCGTGCCGCGGCGCGCAGACCATTACCGCATCCGCATCGAGGGCAAGGGCGAGTGCCGCGTCTATTCGATGAACCGCGAGTATTACGCGGGCAGCGAGCTCAAGAGCACGCGCGGACCACAGTAAAAATTCAAGCAGAGAGGAGAAGAAAATGGCGTATACATACGATGACTTTCAAAAGGCGGCGAGCGGCAGCAATGTGAATTTTTCGCAGTACGATCTCGACCTTGCGAAAAAGTACCCTGAGTTCGGCATGAGCGTGCTCGACCTCAAGAAGCAGTACGCGGGCGCGACGACGGCGGAGCAGCGCGCGCTCATCAACGCCAAGGCGAACCAGCTGCGCAGCAGCTACGGCAACTACACTGCCGGCGCGGATGGCAGCCAGTACGTGAGCGACGGCAAGTACGCGCCGAAGATCGACGAGACGCTCGACAAGATCGGCTCGTTCAAGTCGTTTACATACGGCAGCGCGCCGAGCTACGAAAACCGCTACCAGCAGAAGCAGCAGGAGCTTTTGGACGCGGCGCTCAATCGCGATCCGTTCTCGTGGAGCAAGGAGACGGATCCGCAGTACGGCAGCTACAAAAAGACGTATCTGCGCGAGGGGGAGCGCGCGACAGCGAACGCGCTGGCGCAGGCGAGCGCCGCGAGCGGCGGGAGGCCGAGCTCTTACGCCGTGAACGCGGCGACGCAGGCGGGCAACTATTACGCGACGAAGCTCTCCGACGCGATCCCGACGCTCTACCAGCAGGCATACGAGCGGTATCTCAAGGACTACCAGATGAAGCTGAGCGACCTGAACGCGGTGAACCAGCAGGAGCAGCTGGACTACGCGAAGTATCTCGACCAGCTGGGGCAGTTCAACACCGACAGAAACTTCGACTACAACAACTATCTCGGCGAGTACGGCCGGTTGCAGGACTACCTCGGCAATTTGCAGGGGCAGGACAACACGGAGTACAACCGCTATCTCGGCGTGCTGGACGAGATCAGGGAAAAGCAGCAGCAGGAGCAGGAGCTCAGCCGGTCGCAGATCGACGCGATGCTGCAAGCGGGCGCGTCGCCGAGCGCGGGGCTCATCGGCAAGAGCGGGTACGAGAGCGAGTACGTCAAGGTGCTCGAGAACTACTACAAGCAGCAGGCGGCAGCGAAGGCGAGCGGCGGCGGGAGATCCGGCGGCGGAACGGGCGGAGGAGGAAAGCCCAAGAGCAAAATGAGCCTGACGACCGCGCAGAAGATGGCAAAGGCCGGACAGTTCACGCAGGAGGTACTCGACACGCTGCACGCGGGAGGATTCAACGACGCCTATCTCGCGTCGGAGTACGGCTATACCGGCGGCGGCAGCGGACGCACGAAGTTCGGCTACGATCCGGACGAGGGCATTTTCACGTGGAACGGGTACCGCTTCAATTCGCCGGAGGCATTTGCGGAAGCGCTGGATCGCGCGGCGCTGACGGACGCGGAAAAGGCCGAGATTTCCAGAAAGCTGAAAGCCAACGGATTCAACATCACGTTCTGATGAGGTGACGACATGGCAATTAAAATCACGCAGATCAAGCCCGAGGGCGCGCAGAAAAGCGCGCCCTCGGCAAAAGACTATTTTGAAGAAAAGCCGAGAGGCGAGAACACCGAAGACACCGGGCGCATCAAGATCACGAAGATTCCGAGCGCGGAAACACGGCGCACCGTTCCGGCAAGCCCAACGCAGACGCCGGACACACGAACGCCATACCAAAAAGCGCTGGACGAGGCGATGATGAAACGCGCGGCGGCGGATCGGAAGAACCGGGAGCGGGGGCGCAGGAGCTCTGGCCGCTCGCACGCGCAGGAAGTGCGCGGGATCACCGGCGACAAGACGAAAAAGAGCATTACCCCCATCATCAAGAGCGCGGCGGCGGGCTATGCGGCGGACATGGTCGGCGCGGCGGACACGCTGCTGCGTGCGCCGAGCGGCCTGAACTACGCAGTGAGCCAGGAACGCGGAGAGATCGAAGCCTCAAAAAAGAACATCGCCGCCTATACCGAAAAGCTCAAGGCGGCGAAGACCGAGGAGGAGCGCCAGCACTGGCAGACACTTATCGACCGCAACAAGCGCCTCATCGAGATCAACAGCAAGGCCGCGGGCGAGCGGGTGAAAAACTATCGGGACGCGACGAAGGGTGCGCAGGAGACGCTGCAAGGCACCTATCAGAAGTTGCGCAAGACCGCATCCGACAACATGGAAAAGGCGAACGAAGGGCTCACGCCGGTCGGCAAGTACCTCAATAACGTCGGCGTGGCAGGCGCGCAGATGGTCGCCGACGCGACGCTCGGCGGCGGCAGCGCGCTCGGCCCGATGTTCCTGCGCGTATTCGGCGGAAACTCGCAGGAGGCGGCGGAGGCGGCGGACAAGCCAGGCATGAGCGCGGCGGAACAGCTGGACGCGCAGAACCGGGCGCTGCTGTACGGCACGGCGAGCGGCACGGTGAGCATCGCGACGGAAAAGATCAGCAACGTCGCAGCGCCGTTCAAGAAAGCGTTCGGCGGCGGCTTCCTCGACAAGGCCATCGACGGTGCAATCGCCAAGATGAACGGGAATGCGGCGGGACGGCTCGCCCTGTCGTTCCTGTCTGAGGGCGGCGAGGAGGTCATCGAAGACATCGTACAGCCTGCCATGCAGACGATTTACAACGGTAAGAGCGCCGGACAGAATTACAGCGGGCTTGATGCGGCGGAGATCCTGAACGACTTTCTTGTCGGCGGCACGCTGGGACTGCTGGGCAGCGGCGTAGAGGGTATTCAGCGAAGAAGCGCGCAAATCGAGACTGAGCGCGCCGCGGCGGAGACGAAGGAGGCCACACCGTCGGCGGAAGCGATGACGCAGGAAGAGACCGCACCGACAGCACAGCAGCCGGTGCAGCAGCAGAACACCATGCCCGCACAGCCTGCGGTGACGCCTGAGAGCGCGAAGGGCATGGGCGAGGGCAATTTGACGCCCACACAGCCGAACGCCGCACAGGGCGCGGCAGAGGGCAAAGCGGACGCCTTAGACGAGGGCAAGCGCGTCAACCTTCTTGAGTACAGCAACGAGCAGAACGCGCAGAAGGTTGAAGACGGACTGAAAGACGGCACGCTGGCCGTGGACGCGAAAGAGAATATCTATCGCGTGAATGAGGATCAGCACATCGACCGGCGCGACAGCGCGAGCGTGGGCGAGCGGAGTGTGAACGCCTTCCAGTTTGACCACCCGGAACTGCACCAGTATTTCGCGGACGCGGCGGCGGATCTCGCCGAGGAGATGAGCTTCGCCCAGAAGGGTGGCGAGCTCATCCGCCGGACGAGCCGCGAGGCGGGCGACGACGAATACATACGCACCAAGCGCGGCGCGAGCGAGCGCATCACGCGGCTGCTGGATGACGAGGGCGTGCGCTACGACGACATCGACCGCTCGATCGAGGCCATCATTCACAATCACGGGCAGGAAAACTTTGCCGCGGCGAAGCGCGTGGAGCTGCTGCTGGACGACATGCTGACAAACGGATATACTGATATCCACGGGCAGCACATTGCACCGAACGAAGAATACATTGCAGCAAAGAAAGCCATCCCCGGCGCGGACATGAGCGAGCGGGCACACGAAGAGCTCCCGATCTACGACATGCCGGAGGGACGGAACGGAGGAATCGACAATGCAGGACAAGAAACACGGAACGACGCCGCGGGGGCTGAGCTTGCCGACGCTGGAGAAAGAAGCACACCAGGCGAGGCCAACGCAGCGCGTGCACTATCTGATGGAGCTGCCGAACGGGGAGAGCGCCGGGGTAACGGAAGAGAATCTGAGCGCATTCCTCGAGAAGTACGGAACGTCGGCGGAGAAGACGGAAACGCGCTAACGGTACAACAGCGGCTTGCGGCATCCGGTATCTCACAATTCATCAGCCCGCGGGAGGCCAACGTGCCGAACGGCGCAAGCGGCGATAACACCGTCACCATCTTTGACGAGGCCGACTGGGACCAGGAGCTTATCGGCGCGGCGGACTGGGCAAAGTCCAAGGGCGTGAAAAAGGTGACAGCGCTGCTGGGCGTCATCAAGGTTGAAAAGGACGGGAAAACCGGCAGAATTTTCGGCGCGTTCAACGCCGACACGGGCGAAATTTTCGTCAATGCCGGTTCAGTGCAGCGCAGCGTGAGCGAGACGATCGAGCATGAAACAGCGCATTATCTGGCCGAAGTGGCGAGGCGCGAGAACGTCAGGACATTTATGCGCGACGTTCAGAGCCGGTACAGCAGCGAAGAGTGGGGCAAGGTGTACGATGCCTACTTTGACCGCTATGCAGCGCTGACGGGCGACTACGCGGGAATGAGCGAGAGCGATATCGAGCTCTATGTGTGGGAAGAGATCATGGGCGATGCCTATGCCGAGATCGACCAGTATGACGAAAAGGCGAGCCGCTTCAACCGCGAGGCTGAAAACGCGCTGTCGCAGAGCGGACAGGAAAGCGAAAGCGCCTTACATGGCGAACGCACGCCGGGCGCGGCGGAACAGGGCCGCGAGACCGCGGCGGCGACGGAACGTAGGAGAGGGCCGCCGGAGAAATACAGCGTCCAACGCACACAGGATATCCCGTATCAAGAGCAGATTGACGCATTCTACGAGGGCGATTTGAAAACCGTTGGCAGAAGCGACGATATTTATGTAACAGGCGCCGATGGCTCACCGGATGCGCTCGGGCTCGGCGGCAAGCCATTCTTCATGCTCAAGCGCAATTTGCAGAAGATCACCAGAAAAGAGGGTGCGAACAAGAACTATTCCGCCCACGGGATTGGAGAAGATATCATTCGCGACCTGCCGGATATGCTGAAAGATCCTGCAATGATTATTGTCGAGGGCGACCGTATTTCGGTCATTCCCGGGCACACAGTCAATACAGCGCGCGAAAAAGCCGCCCCGCTCTTGATCGGGGTCAACCCGAACGGAAGCGTGGACGGCAGAAGCGCGTATGAAATTAAAACCATGTATGGCAGAGAGAGCTTTGCGGACTGGATAGGCCTGCGCGCGAAGGACAGCAAAATCATTGCCGGAAACAAAAATAAGGCCACAGCGTTACTCCGCAATGTCGGTATTAAAATTACCGAGCCGGTGGCATACGCTGCTGACCTTACGAGCGCGATTCTATCACAGAGCCAGGGCGATGTCAAGACGCCGACGGCGGGTGACGCTCGATCCGATGCAAAAGCCGGAGAAATTACCGGCGGCGTCGTGCCCTCAGCCGTTACCGGAGGGGCTCGCTCAACATCACGCAATTTCTCCGAAAAGAGAATAGCAGATGAAAGCGAAAATGTCAAGTCGCCGACGCTGGGCGACGAAATCCGCAGGCAGATCATGGGCGAAGAGACGGAACCGTTCAAGGCCGGAGAATCGTCCGCAAAGGACGTCGATACCGGCGGTGCCGCCTCTTCTGCGGAAAGTGTATCTGAAAACGGCGGGAACGTCAAGCCGAAGACGCGGTTTTCGCTGGATGAGCCGGTCGAGGAGACGAAGACGCTCGTCGCCATGCACAACATGACCGAGGAGAAGCTGCGCCGCACGCTGGACATCGGCGCGTGGCCCGCGCCCTCTATTGCCATTGTCAAGGCGAAAGACGGGCACACCAACTATGGCGAGTATTCCGCCGTCTTCCCGCGCGAGACCATCGACCCGCAGAGAAGCAGCAAGAACAAGGTCTACGGAGGGGACGCCTGGACGCCGACGCGCAGCAACGCGCGCGTGGAGTACGAGGTCGACCAGAGCAAGGCGAGAGCACTCGAGCGCGAGATCGACAGGCTGTCGAGCGAGTTTGCGGGCGGCGCGTTCCGAAACAGCAGCGTCATCGGCGCGGCGGGCGTGAACGAAGAGACTGAATTGAGCCTTGACGACATCGCCGAGCGCCTTGCGAAATATCCGGCCGTGCAGGCGGCATACTTACAGAGCAAGGGCAAATCGCTCGAGCCTATCTACAAGGAAAAGAAGTTCGACAGCCTGGGCAACGACGTGCTGCGCCAGTACGTCGACCGCGTTGGTATGCAGGAAGTGGCACAACTTTACGCGGAGATGGAGACGGGCGGCAGCCTTGACGAAAGCGCACTGAATGCTGCGCGCGAGGTCATCGTGGACGACTGGGCGAAGCGGAACGCGCGGCTGCTTGAGCGGAGAGCGGAGAACCGGGACAAGCTCATCGCCGTGCAGAAAAGCAGGCTGGAAGACTGGCGCATTGAAAAATTTATCCGAAACGCCGAGGCGTATATCGAGCAGAACGGTACGAGCGGCGACGAGGTCGACAAAGAGGCCACGTCGGAGAAAATGCACAGCATGATCGCGCCAAGCGGAAGCTGGGGTGACGTAGAAAAGACCGTGCAGCAGTGGGTGAGACCGCGGCTGGACGGGATGCTCGGGAAGCCGGGTATCTACAACGGAAAAGACCCGTACACGGAAAACGGCAGAAAGACGTTCAAGGAGACGCACTGGGACTATACGGCGGAAAATATTGTGCGCGCGATGAACAATGCGAGTGACCGCGGCGAGGGCATGTGGGGTCTGACCGGCGGGACACTCGCCGCAACGTCGGCACCGCAGTATGACAGCGTCGATGCGATCCACGCGGACGAAGAGAGACTGCGCGCAGAGAGCGACGACGTACATGAAAAGCGGCTGCGCGACCTCGACATCGAGATTGACCGCGTCGTGGACGATCTGCTGCGAAGCACAAAGGCACACAGCGACAGCGAGTACGAGGAGCGGCACATCCTGGAAGATGTGCTTGCGGAAGCTGCAAAGGGTGAGCATTCTCCGGCGGCGATCAAGCGGTCGTTTGCAAAGGACGGCTATGCCATCAAAGACGGGAATGCGAGGTCGATCATGCGGCTATTCGACATTGCCGCGAAGATCCCGGCCGGCTACTTCGAGGCCAAGCCGCAGCGCGTCGTCGGCTTCGATGAAGCGCTTGCTGTTGTCGCGCCGGATGATGCGCCGGGCGACCTCTTGAGCGAGATGCGCGATGCGGGCATGAACGTCGTGGAGTACCGCGCGGGAGACGACGCAGACCGCCTTGATAAGATCAACAGCATCAAGAACGTGCGTTTCTCGGCGGAGAATGAAGACGGCGAGCTGAGCGAACAGCAGGAGCAATCCTATGAAAAGACGGAGCGAGACGGTAAGCGCGGAGAGTATTTGTCGATTCCTGCGGAGTGGAAAACGAAGCTCGAGCGCGCACGGACGGCGGCAACGAACAACATCAAGCCATCCGGCTTCGACAGCTACGATGCCTATCTCGATGCGCTGGACAAGCAGCGCGCGGCGAATCGGGCCGAGCGGCTGCGCGTCAAGAGCCGGGACGAATTCAAGGGCACAAAAGCACTCGACGAGTTGGGCGTGAAAATCGCGAACAGCGCAGGCATCTACCACAACGCAGAACAACTCATTGCCAACGACAAGGCGGCAAAAAGCATTCAGAACGCAACGAAGCGCGCCGAGCAGCGCTTGGGCGCGACGCGGCAGGAAAAGACCATCGCGCGAGACATTGCAAACGGCGAGCGCTCGATGGCAGATATCCCTCGCAGCGCGAAAAAGTCGCGCGTGCTCGAGCTCGTGGACTATTACACGGCACAAAAGGCGACGAAGACGGGGCTTTTGCAGCAGCAGCGCATCGAGATCAATGACGCACTGCGCGAGCAGGCGCGCGAGCT
Organism: uncultured Eubacteriales bacterium; assembly: GCA_900550165.1. Classification (GTDB taxonomy): domain Bacteria; phylum Bacillota; class Clostridia; order Oscillospirales; family Oscillospiraceae; genus Hominicoprocola. The sequence goes on along the minus strand of URQY01000007.1, from coordinate 23,285 downwards.
CATCGGAACAGAAGCGCCGGAGATCAACCGAAAGGGCCTGAGAAAGCTCTTCGACCCGAGTAAAGGCCTTGTGCTTTACCATCGCACGCCGCAGCGCATTATGCGTGCTCTCTTTGGCTGGAAGCAGGGCCAGCAGATCAACGAGGCTGTTTTCGAGCCGGTCTACGAGAACGAGCAGGAGCGCAAGCGCTTCATCAACCGCATGTTTGACGAGGTTCGAACCTTTGAAGGCGCGGACGGCAAGAAAAGCGCACTGAACAAGGACGAGAGCGCCTTTGCGCAGAGATTGAAAGAGGGACGAACCGTCGAGGAGCTGGTTGAAAAGTCCGGCGCGGCGGAAAGCATCAGAGCGGCGGCGGAAAACCTGAAAAATGGCGCAGAGATGAAAGATGCCGCGCGGGAATTCAGCCTCGACAAAGGTTCGCGCAATCTGGCGCGGCAGTATGCCGACTGGCTGCAAACGCAGGATGACTACGCGGCGGCAAAGAACGTCGACCGCACGAAGGTCGAGAACGCGATCGAGAAATACACAGAGATCTATGACAAACTCTATGCCGCGATCAACGACTTCCTTGTAGCGCACGGATACGAGCCCATCGGCTTTATCAAAGGCTACGCGCCGCACTTCCAGACGAGCGAGGCAAACGGAAAGCTCGAGAGCGCACTCAAGGCAATCGGCGTCGACCTCGGCTCCGGCGTGGGCAAACTGCCGACGAGCATCGCAGGTCTGACGAAATCCTTCAAGCCGAACAAGCGGTACAATCCGTTCTTCCAGCACCGCAGAGGCGATGAGACGGACTACGATATCGTCAAGGGCTTCGAGACATACGTGGACTATGCGAGCGACGTGCTGTATCACACGGACGACATCATGCGCGTGCGTCAGATGGCAAACTACCTGAGGTCGACATTCGCACCGGAAGAGATGAAGGCGGACATCGACCAAATGGAGGCCATGCGTTACGCTCCGGCGGATGTGAAGGAAGAATACTTGCGCGATAAAAAGAAGATCACGGGTGATACCTTCCTGAGCTATGAGGACCTGACAAACCTGATGGAACAGTATACGGACGAGAAGTACCGCAGCATCGAGGACGCGACCGAATTCAGCGACCTTGTTTCGTGGATGGATGACTACGCGAACAAGCTCGCGGGCAAGCAACTCTTCGAGGACCGCGCAATGGAGCGCGAAGTCGGGCGCGAAGCGCTGAACGGCGCGAAGAAGCTCAACCGCATGTTCGCCCGCGCGAACGTGGCAGGAAACCTCTCGTCGGCACTGAACCAGACGGCACAGCTGCCGATGATCGCAACCGAGCTCGGACAGAAGTACACATGGCGCGCCGTGGGCGATATCCTGAACGGAAAGACGACCGGCATGAGCGCATTCCGCGGCGAGAGCGACTTCCTGACGGAAAAGAGCGGCATTGACTACATCCAGAGCACCAAGGGCGAAAAAGCGCTGGAAAAACTATTTAGTCCGCTGGAAAAGGTCGATACCCTCGTCAGCACGATCGCTGTGCGCGGCAAGTACCGTATGGAGTTAGACGCCGGAAAGAGCCCGAAGGAGGCGATGAAAGCGGCGGACCGCTGGGCGCGCGATATCATGGGTACACGCTCAAAAGGCTCAGTGCCGCTGACGTTCCAGTCGAAAAACCTTATCGCACAAATGCTGAATATGTTCCAGGTCGAGGCAGCGAATACCCTCGAGCACGTCACTCAGGACCGGCTCGGCCCCGGCTTCAAGGAAATGGCCGCGAAAATCGGCAAGGATAAGGCCATTAAAAAACTCGCAAGCGACGCCATTGCCTATATGCTGCTCGCTTTCCTGCTCAACCGACTGGACGAGGACGCCTACGGCGGAACGCCTGCGCCGTTCGATGTCCTCGGCATGGGGTTGAACGCCGTCGCGTCCGGCAATGGACTGACATCAAGCGACATGCTCAAGATGATCGCCGATGACGTAACCGAAAACATCTTTGGCGAGCGCCTTTTCGACACCGATCCGAATGACATGAACGACGAGTTTGACGGCTGGTCGGCGGCGGAAGATACGCTATACAACATCAGCAACGATGTACCGTATGTGCGCAACGTGGCGGGCCTGATGGGATGGGGCGACCAGACGTTGCCGATGCCCGACATCGTTGGCGCAGCGGGGAAGACGAAAGACGCACTCAAGAACGCAGATAGTGCGGGCGAATTTTGGGCAGAGGTCGCGAAGCAGCTCGTGGGACTCGCGGGCGACACGCTTCCGGGCGGCCGACAGGCCGAGAAAACCGCGCAGGGCATTGAAGCCGTTGCACGCGGCGGGTCCTACAAGGGGAGCGGTGACAAGAAGCAACTGCAATATCCGGTGAATTCACCGCTGGAAGATCCGTTTGAAGCTCTGCGCGCGGTGCTCTTCGGTAAGAACGCGCTGAACGAATCACGTGTATATTGGGCAGAAGGCGGAAAGGCGCTGAGCGCATCACAGACAGCGCTCTATCAGGAACTCGTCGACAGCGGCATGAGCCGCAAGAAAGCATACGAGACCATCAGAGACTTCAACGACGCGACGGCCGATCTGGAAGCCGACAAGGACGAGAACGGCAATCCCGTCAGCGGAAGCAAGAAAGAAAAGGTCGTCGAGGCGATCAACAAGCTGCCGCTGAGCCGGAAGCAGAAAAACTTGCTCTATCTCAGCAGAGGGTACAGCGAGAAGGATCTGAACAGCCTGCCGTGGAACTGAAAATGATGAAGGGCGGGGCCGTGAGGCCTCGCCCTTTTGTCCGAAAACGGCTACAACTGGCCGTAACTGGCAACAACTGGCAAAAGAAATGTTCGCAAAATGTTGACTTTTTGAAACAATCGCATATAATAACAGTACAGAGTGGGACCCATGGGCGACGCTCTGCTGACAAGAACAATACCCGGTCGCCAGTTCTTGCCGCCCCCAAAGAGGAAAACCTCTGCCTTAAGTGAGGAGCTAAAAAAGAGGAGAACCCCTACCTTGAGTGGGGAGCCAAAAAAGAGGAGAGCCTCTGCCTTAAGTGAGGAGCTAAAAAGCGGGTCAACGCAAGTTGCCCCGCTTTTTTACAGAAAGAGATTGCCATGGAAAAGCTGAGAATATATAGAATCAGAGACGGATTTATCGAATTTCTGCACGAAAAGGACCACCGCGTGCAGTTTAATAAAAGGGAACGCCGCCCCTACATCGGCGTTGTTCTGGAAATCAACGGGCACAAATACTTCGTCCCGATGGAATCGCCGAAGCCGAACCACGAAAAGCTGAAAAGCAATGTACATATTATGCGCATTGACGGCGGGAAATATGGTATTCTCGGATTCAACAATATGGTTCCGGCGAAAGACTTTTTCCTCGTCCCGTTCGATATCGAAAAAGAGCCAGACGAGCGCTACAAGAACCTGCTGCGGAATCAACTGGAATTCTGCAACGACCACAAAGAGGACGTATACCGGCACGCGAGAAAGACATACGACGGCGCAACAGGCGGGCGCAATCCGTTTCTCACAAGGGTGTGCTGCGACTTCAAATTGCTCGAACGGGAATATGTAAAATATTACTTCAAGACAACGGAACAGTAAAGGGCGGGGCCGTGAGGCCTCGCCCTTTTGCTTTTCGGCGGTTCAATTAAGGTCATGCGCAACCGCATCAAGATAACCCTCCCAATTTTCAAACATGGCAACGTGCAAAGAGTCTCCACCATCAAACGGCTCTGCAAATACATAGTTATCGTCCATGCAGGCGCTACCACTCATTATGCCGGCATGGAGATCGCTCATTGCTGCGGAATATCCATCACAAAAACCGTGAGACGAATAGTAAGAATACGACGACATGGCATCATTGCAAAGCTCGCGGTTCTGGTCGCGCAAAGCAAATATTTGCTTTTCTTGCTGCTCCGCACGCGCGCCCATGGCATCTATCTGTGCAGACAACTCGTCAATTTTAGACTGAGATTCCAAAAGAAGCACGCCGCAGGCGCAGAGGAGAAGCAAGCTCACAGTCATCACAGCGACGGTCACCTTCGGAGAGCCGAACTTCTTCCCGACGGGGGCAAAGCCGCAGTCGCAGGTCACGCCGCTGTGGACAAGAGAACCGCAGCGCGGGCAAGTGTACCACGTTTCAGGCTGTTCAACCGACACCTTACCGGATATCCGAGCAACGGCAGAGGATATCCATTGAAAGAAGAGGGACGCAAGGCTGACAAGTGCAGGGATAATGTAGACGGCAACGGAAACATAAAAGAGAATCGACGACGCGCAAAGGCCGCGAGAAATGGCGCGCGGAAACGCGACGATTGTGAGAACAGGCAAGGCAATGACGCCTATTGATGGGAACAGACAGAATAGAAACGTAGCAATAAACGTCGCATACCACGGAAGATCAAGTACGAAAATAGGGGCGTAGACAATTGCACATAGGAGCATATAAAAAACGCCATACCCGAAGAAGCCGAGAGAATTCACAAGAAAGTTTTTCAGTTTTTCGAACATGATAGCAGCCTCCATAGTAAAATGCGCCGGGTCTTTCATCACCATATAGGAATTTTTGCAGTTTGTCAAATTTGGCATAAAGAAAGCGCCTCGTAACAAGGCACTTTCTTTATGGATAAATGGGATATCGGCCGCCGTATTGCGAAATGATGGCCATGGCGAGCTTGGGATTCGGATTTTTGATCTTGACCGGATACTGTAGCTTTTTTTCATAAACAAACATTACTGAGCCTCCTCCATATCCCACGGCCATGGATCATCGAGCCATTTGAAGCTTCCGGGCGTCAGGTCGGTCTGCAGCAGGGGACCATACTGCTTTTCATAAGCCTCGCGCCCCTCGCGGCCGAGCTTGATATACGACCAGTAGAGGTTCAGCGCCTCGGTGTCCTCTGGATGCGTGGTGAGATAGAGCCCCAGTTCGTCGATGGCAAAGTCCAGCGCCATCAGCTCGGAGAGCGCTGTGTTGACGGCGGGAAATTTTGTCTCGAGCTGTGCGTGGAAGGGAAGATTTAAGCCCGGAAAAAGGGTCCCCGCACGCAGCGCATCCTGCTGGGAATAGCGCTCGGGGTCATTGCTCTGAACGGGTACATAAGGAAAAGCCAGCGGCGCGCAGCAGCCATTTGGCAGCGTGCCTGCGCCGGGCGTGACTTTGTTGGTAGGCAAAGAGAATTCCTCCTCATTAAGAGACTTTGAGCCAACGCTCATTCCATCGTATGCAGCGGGAGAAAAAAGGGAAGCAGGGCTTTCCTTTTTGTTCAATGTCCTGTATAATGAAAGGCACATAAGGCCGCGCCGCGGGGCATAGGCTGTTCCGGGGTGAAGAGATTTGTTTCTTGTTCTCGGGAAAAAGGCATTCTGCGCCATGTCTGCGCTGCTGCTTGTTCTGACGGCGGCAATTATCAGTCTGTTCCTGCCGCCAAAGGCAGTTGAAACAGGTGCACCGCCATCTGCGGGGAAGACCGTATGGATCATCGACGCAGGGCACGGCGGGGAGGACGGCGGCGCTGTCGCCGCCGACGGCAGTAAGGAAAGCGACGTAAACCTTGCCATCGCACAGCGGCTCGACGCGCTTTTGCTGCTGCTCGGCGAGGAGACGCGCATGACGCGAGCAAGCGATATTTCCATTCATGATAACAGCGCATCGACGCTGCGGGAAAAGAAGCGTTCCGACCTCGAAAACCGCGCGGCGCTGGTCAACGACACGCAAGGTGCGCTCCTTGTCAGCATCCATCAAAACAGCCTTCCGTCGTCTAAACGTACACATGGCGCGCAGGTGTTTTACGGCAAAAAAGAGGGGAGTGCTGGGGTCGCGAATGCGGTGCAGCTCGCGTTGAATCAGACTGTCAATGCAGGCAACGAAAAAACAGAAAAGGCCATCGACGCATCGATCTTTCTGATGAAAAACGTCACCGCGCCCGCAATTTTGATCGAGTGCGGTTTTTTGAGCAATGAGAGCGAGACCGCGCTTTTGAAAAGCGGCGATTATCAGCAAAGGCTGGCCGTTGTGATCGCATCCGGTCTCTTGCAGTCGAATCAGTAAAGCAAAAGAGGTTTACCAATATGGCTAAAACAAAAAGCGTGTTTTTCTGCACCGAATGCGGCAATGAGACGCCCAAATGGGCCGGGCGCTGCCCGAGTTGCGGCGCGTGGAACACACTCGTGGAGCAGGCCGTCACCGACGGTGCAAAGGCAGCTAAAGCAAGCGGCCGCAGCCGCGCGCTGCGCTCTAAAGCACGTCCCATCGGTGAGCTCGACACGGCGCAGGAAATTCGCTTTCCCACCGGCATGGGCGAGCTCGACCGCGTGCTTGGCGGGGGTGCCGTGCAGGGCTCGCTCGTGCTTGTCGGCGGCGCGCCGGGCATCGGCAAATCGACGCTGATGCTCCAAATTTGCGGAAAGCTGAGCGAAAACGCCAAAATTCTGTATGTTTCCGGCGAAGAATCGCCGCGTCAGCTCAAGCTGCGCGCCGACCGCCTCGGCGTAGCGTCGGACAGGATTTATGTGCTGTCTGAGACGTGCCTTGGCGATGTTTTGCAGTCTGTCGAGGAGGAAAAGCCTGACGTGCTGATCGTTGACTCCATCCAGACGCTCTATCAGGATTTGCTGGAATCGCCCGCGGGCAGCGTAGCGCAGGTGCGCGCCTGCACGCTGGAGCTGATGCAGCTTGCCAAAGGGGAGGGCATCACCGTCTTCGTCATCGGGCACGTCAATAAGGAGGGCTCTATCGCAGGACCGAAGGTCTTGGAGCACATGGTCGACTGCGTGCTGTATTTCGAGGGCGAGGCGCACATGAGCTACCGCATTCTGCGCGCGGCGAAAAACCGCTTCGGTGCGACGAATGAGATCGGCGTGTTTGAGATGCGCAGCGAGGGCCTGGTCGAGGTGCCGAATCCCTCGGAAATGCTGCTGTCGGGACGGCCCGACGATGCGCCCGGCACGTGCGTGACCTGCGTGATGGAAGGCCAGCGCCCGGTGCTGGCTGAGGTGCAGGCGCTGCTCGCGCCCGCGGCGCAGTCCGTTTCGCGGCGGACGAGCAACGGCTTTGACTACAACCGTGCCGCCATGCTGATGGCGGTGCTTGAAAAGCGCGGCGCGCTCAAGGTGTCCGGCTGCGACGCGTTTCTGAACGTCATCGGCGGACTGAGCGTGGACGAGCCGGCGGCAGACCTTGCCGCCGTGCTGGCGCTCGCGTCGAGCTATCTTGATAAGCCCATCGGGAGTCACGTTGCCGCCATCGGCGAGGTCGGCCTCACGGGCGAGCTTCGCAGCGTGAACCATTTGAGCGAGCGGCTCAGCGAGGTGCACCGTCTGGGCTTTGAAACGTGCATCATCCCGAAGCAGCGCAAGGATCAGATCCGCGCGCCGCAGGGACTTGCGCTGATCGAAGCGCGCAATATCGCCGAAGCAATGCGCGCCATCGTACAGGCGTAAGTGCGCCTGCATATAGTATGTAGTTATATCATTACGATAATGGGCTGGCAGCGAAAATCGCTGCCGGTCACAAGAGATCTGCAATATCTTGACAAAGGAGGTTTTGCCGAACAGACATCGGAACGCTTGCTTTATTGAATCCGGATCAATGAGATCACATGGCCGAGCGGCGGATGACAATGCTCATTTCTGGTTTTTTCGCATTTGCCTCTCCCCTGAATTGAACAAAATTTTTATTTTGTTCAATTTTGTACGGACCTCAAAATCCACTTCTCTTTTGATTATTGATCTCATTCATCGCCGGCTTGTATGGGCCTCATGGCGCGTATCATTGCTGTGCCGATCATGCCGGGTCCGCTGCCAACAACAGCGACGGCAATTTGTAAAAAGCGATCTGAGCAAAATCAAGCAATGCGTTCCATAAAATATTTGATCTGTTCGGCGCTGCTATTATGAACGACTACCGCTTGGAATCGCCGCCGATCCTGCGCGATTTTCTATCCTATCACGAGACCATTAAAGCGCACTCGCAGAAAACCGTCGACGAATATTTTCTTGACCTGCGCAACTTTTTCCGCTATTTGAAGCAGTCGCGCGATCCGTCGCTGCGCGGCCTCCCTTTGAGTGAAATTTCCATCATGGATGTCGATCTCGACTTTGTGAAAAAAGTAACATTAACCGATATCTACGCCTACATGACCTATCTGAGCCGCGACCGCGTGCAGCATCAGAACAGCGATGTGTCCGACTACGGCCTGAATGCCGCGTCCAGAGCACGAAAAATTGCAACGATTCGCTCTTTTTACAATTATTTGACCAATAAAGCGCATCTTTTGGACACAAATCCCTGCAAGGACCTCGACTCCCCCAAGATCAAAAAGTCGCTGCCCAAATACCTGACGCTTGACGAAAGTATGCAGCTTTTGCAGTCGGTCGACGGACAGAACCGCGAGCGCGACTACTGCATTCTGACGATCTTTCTGAACTGCGGGCTGCGGATCTCCGAGCTCTGCGGCCTTGATCTGCAGGACATTCAGGACGACGCGCTGCGCGTGCTTGGCAAGGGAAACAAGGTGCGCATCGTCTACCTGAACGACGCCTGCAAGGACGCGCTGAAGAGCTATCTCGCCGTTCGCCGCCCGATCTCCGGCCGCGACCACAATGCCCTCTTCCTCTCCTCGCGCAACGAGCGCATCAGCCGCTCGAGCGTCCATGCGCTCGTCAAAAAGCACCTGAGCGCCGCGGGACTCGACGCCTCGGAGTACTCCTCCCACAAGCTTCGCCACACGGCGGCAACGCTGATGCTGCAAAACGGCGTGGACGTAAAGGCCGTGCAGGAGGTGCTCGGGCATGAGCATCTCAACACGACAGAAATCTACACGCACATCGATAACGACGCGCTGCGTGTGGCTGCAAAGGCAAATCCCTTGTCACGCGTGAAAGTGAAAAAGGGCAAGGAATAAATTGACTTTCCCCGCCTTTTCCGATATACTAAATGATTGATGAAATGTATTTTTCAAGGAGGGTTTCCATGAATACAAAAGAGCTTTCCCCCATCTGCCGGCAGGTACGGCGTGACATCATCACGATGACCGCCAACGCCGGCAGCGGCCACCCCGGCGGTTCGCTGTCTGCGGTGGAGCTGATGACCAGCGTCTTCTTCAACCACATGCGCGTTGACCCGCAGAACCCGCACGATCCCAACCGCGACCGCTTCGTGCTCTCCAAGGGTCACGCCGCCCCCTGCTACTACGCGGTGCTCGCCGCCAAGGGCTTCGTCTCCCGCGACGAGTACGCAAACTTCCGCCAACTCCACTCCATCCTGCAGGGCCACCCTGACGCGAAGAAGGTCCCCGGTGTGGACGCTTCCACCGGTTCTCTCGGTCAGGGCGTTTCCATCGCTGTCGGCATGGCGCTGGGAGCCAAGCACCTCGGCAAGGATACGAAGGTCTTCGCCCTCGTCGGCGACGGCGAGAGCCAGGAAGGACAGATCTGGGAGGCTTATATGGCCGCCGCGCACTATAAGCTCGACAATCTGACCGTCATCATCGACAACAACGGCCTACAGATCGACGGCACGAACGACCAGGTCATGAGCCTTGGCGATCTGCCCGCCAAGCTCCGCGCGTTCGGCTTTGACCTCGTCGAGCTGCCTGACGGCAACGATCTTGACGCCGTCGAGGCCGCACTCTCCAAGCCTACCATGCCCGGCAAGCCCAAGGCCATCCTTGCGCACACCGTCAAGGGCAAGGGCGTTTCGTTCATGGAAAATCAGGTCGGCTGGCACGGCAAGGCGCCCAACGCTGAGCAGCGTGAGCAGGCATTGAAGGAATTGGAGGACTAAGAATATGGCTGATAAAATCGCGACCCGTCAGGCTTATGGCGAAGCGCTGATCGAGCTGGTCGAAAAGAACGATAAGGTCGTCGTGCTCGACGCCGACCTCGCCAACGCCACGCAGACCTGCAAGGTCGCCAAGGCGCACCCCGAAAAATTCTACAACTGCGGCATTGCCGAGGCCAACATGGTCGACATTGCCGCCGGTATGTCCACGATGGGGCTCATCCCCTACTGCTCCTCCTTTGCGATGTTCGCGGCCGGCCGCGCCTATGAGCAGATCCGAAACAGCGTTGCCTACCCGCACTTCAACGTCAAGGTCTGCGCGACCCATGCGGGCGTCAGCGTCGGCGAGGACGGCGGCAGTCACCAGTGCATCGAGGACCTCGCGCTCATGCGCGCCATCCCCGGCATGACGGTCATCTGCCCCGCAGACGCAAACGAGGCCAAGGCCGCTACCATGGCCATTGCCGAGGTCGACGGTCCCGTTTATATGCGCCTTGCGCGTCTTGCCACCCCCGTTTTCGAGGGTGACATGGTCAAGCCCTTCGCCATCGGCAAGGCCAACCTCCTGCGCGAGGGCGGCGACGTCGCGATCTTCGCAACGGGCCTTATGGTCAATGAATCCCTGATGGCCGCGGAAGCGCTTGCCAAGGAGGGCATCGACGCTGCCGTCATCAACATCCACACCATCAAGCCCATCGACGCGGAGTGCGTGACGAAGTACGCCGAAACATGCGGCAAGGTCATCACCGTTGAAGAGCACAGCGTCATCGGAGGCCTGGGCGACGCCGTGGCCGACGTGCTCATGGGCAAGGTGAACTGCAAGTTCCACAAGATCGGCGTGAACGACCGCTTCGGCCAGTCCGGCAAGGCGGCGGACGTGCTGCGCGAATACGGCCTGACGGCCGACCAGATCGCCGAGACCATCAAGGCGAACATCTGATGCAAAAAAAGAGAGACAAAACAGCTTGCTTTGTCTCTCTTTTTCCCATAATCATATTTTCAAAAAGGAGAAGATATTATGCCGCTCGTAACATCTACCGAAATGTTCAAAAAGGCCTATGACGGCGGATACGCCGTCGGCGCGTTCAACGTCAACAATATGGAGATCGTGCAGGGCATCACCGAGGCCTGCCAGGAAGAGCACGCGCCCGTGATCCTGCAGGTCAGCAAAGGCGCGCGCGCCTACGCGAACCACGCCTATCTCTATAAGCTCGTGGAAGCCGCAGTTGAGTGCTGCCCCGACATTCCCATCGTGCTGCACCTTGACCACGGCCCGGACTTTGAGACCTGCAAGTCCTGCATCGACGGCGGCTTCACCTCCGTGATGATCGACGCCTCCTCCAAGCCCTTTGCCGAGAACATCGAGATCACGAAGAGGGTCGTCGAATACGCGCACGACCACGGCGTTGTGGTCGAGGCCGAGCTCGGCACCCTCGCCGGCATCGAGGACGAGGTCAAGGTCGCCGCGCACGAGGCGTCCTACACCCACCCCGAGGAGGTCGAGGAATTCGTCTCCAAGACGGGCTGCGACTCCCTCGCCATCGCCATCGGCACGAGCCACGGCGCTTACAAGTTCAAGCCCGAGCAGTGCACCGTCAATGAGCAGGGCATCCTCGTCCCGCCCCCGCTGCGCTTCGACGTGCTGAAGGAGGTCTCCAAGCGTCTGCCCGGCTTCCCCATCGTGCTGCACGGCTCCTCCTCCGTCCCGCAGGAGTATGTCAAGATGATCAACGAGCACGGCGGCAAGATGCCCAACGCTATCGGCGTGCCCGAGGATCAGCTGCGCGAGGCCGCAAAGCTCTCCGTCTGCAAGATCAACATCGACTCCGACCTGCGTCTTGCCATGACCGGCACGGTGCGCGCCTTCCTCGATGAGCACCCCGATAAGTTCGACCCGCGCGAGTATCTCAAGCCCGCCCGCGCCAACATCAAGGAAATGGTGCGCCACAAGCTCATCGACGTGCTTGGCTGCGCCGGCAAAGCCTAAATGAGGAGAAGCGATATGAGTGAATTGAAAGGCGCGTGCATCATCGGTCAGTCCGGCGGCCCGACCTCCGTCATCAACGCGAGCGCTTACGGCGTGATTCGCACGGCGCTCGACACCGGCTGCATCACGAACGTCTACGGCGCGGAGCACGGCATCAAGGGCGTGCTCGCCGACAGGCTCTTCGACATGAGCAAGGAGGACCCGCAGGAGCTGGAACTTTTGAAGTACACCCCCTCCTCCGCCCTCGGCTCCTGCCGCTACAAGATGAAGGACCCCGACGAGGACGACACGGATTACAAGCGTATCCTCGAGGTCTTCAAGAAGCACGACGTCCGCTATTTCTTCTACAATGGCGGCAACGACTCGATGGACACCTGCAACAAGATCAGCAAGTATATGCAGAAGGTCGGCTATGAGTGCCGCGTGATGGGCGTGCCCAAGACGATCGACAACGACCTCTACGGCACGGACCACTGCCCCGGCTATGCCAGCGCCGCCAAATACATCGCAACCAGCCTGATGGAGGTCTATCAGGACGCGCACGTCTATGATACGGGCATGATCTGCATTGTGGAGATCATGGGCCGCCACGCCGGTTGGCTGACTGCCGCCGCCGCGCTCGCGACGAAGTACGGCGCGGGCCCCGACCTCATCTACCTGCCGGAGACCGATTTCGACATGGACACCTTCCTTGCCGATGTCCAGCGCATTTATAAGGAGACCGGCAGCTGCATGGTCGCCGTGTCCGAGGGCATCCACTATGCCGACGGCAGCTTTGTCTCCGAGGCCAAGACCAGCGCGACGGACGGCTTCGGTCACGCGCAGCTCGGCGGTCTCGCCGCGCTGCTCACAAGCATCGTGAAAGAAAAAACCGGCGCGAAGGTGCGCGGCATCGAGCTGTCGCTGCTCCAGCGCTGCGGCGCACACCTTGCAAGCGAGACCGATATTGAAGAGGCTGTGATGGCCGGTCGTGCCGCGGTCGAAAACGCCGCCGCCGGCATCACCGATAAGATGGTCGCCTTCGAGCGCGAGACCGTGAACGGCCACTACGCCTGCAAGACGAAGCTTCTCCCGCTCACGTCCGTTGCAAACTACGAAAAAAAGATCCCTCTCGAGTGGGTCAACGATGCGCACAACGGCGTTAAGCAGGAACTCATCGACTATGTGCTGCCCCTCATTCAGGGTGAGCCGAGACTCCCGAAGGAGGACTCGCTTCCCCGCTTTGCCAAGCTCAAAAAGGTGCTGGCCAAGTAAGATTTTTACAACCAAAAAGGGTCGATTCGAAAGAATCGACCCTTTTTCCATCTTTGCAAAGCGCTTCATCTTTACAGTATAATGCAGATCAGGCCTCCGCTGCCCTCGTTGATGATGCGCTCGAGCGTCTGGCGGAGCTTGGTGCGCGCGTCCTCCGGCATATGTTTGAGCTTTGCCTGCAGGTCCTCATTGACGATCTCATGGAAGCTGCGGCCGAAGATGTTGGACTGCCAGATCTTTGCCGTGTCACCCTCGAACTCCTGCAAAAGGTAATTGACCATGTCCTCGCTCTGTTTTTCATTGCCGACGATGGGCGAAACAGTCGTTTCAATGTCGGCGCGGATGATATGCAGGCTCGGCGCGCTCGCCTTGAGCCGCACACCGTAGCGTCCGCCCTGCTTCATGATCTCCGGCTCCTCCAGGTTGAGCTCGTCGACCGTCGGCACGACGATGCCGTAGCCTGCCTCGCGCGCATCGTGGATGGCCTGCGCCACCTTGTCGTACTCCGCTTTGACCGATGAGAGCTCCGTCAGCAGGCTCATCAGGTCGCCGTCGTCCGAAACGCGGAAGCCCGACTGCTCGCTGAGCGTCTGATAGAAAAGTGCGCGCGGCAGCTGCAGCTCCGCCGCGGCGATACCCGTTCCGAGCCGGATAGATGTGATACGCGCATCGCTGATGCCCTCGCACGCGCCCAGCGCTGCCACGCAGGGCTGCACCTCACGGATGCAGCGAAGCGACTCTGTCCGCTCACGGATGGCCTGATAGAGCCCGCTCTTGATGGGATGACCCGCGTCCAGCGCTTCGACCCATGCAGGAATGGTCAGGTCCAGCTCGCAGAGCGGGAACTCGTAGAGGATGGCCTTCAGGATGCGGCCCACCGCCGCGTCGTCGAGCGTCAGGCAATTGACCGGCAGACACGTCACATTATACCGTGAAGCGATATCCCTTGCCATCGACTGTACGCGCTCACTTTCCGGCTCTACCGCGTTCAGCAGGACCAGGAAGGGCTTTCCGATCTCCTGCAGCTCACGGATGACGCGGCCCTCAGCCTCTATGTAGTCCTCGCGTGGGATCTCGGTGATGCTGCCGTCGGTCGTTACAACGACGCCAATGGTCGAATGCTCGCGGATGACGCGCGTTGTGCCGAGCTCTGCCGCCTCGCTCATCGGCACCTCATGGTCGAGCCATGGCGTCGAGACCATGCGGGGGCTCTCGCCCTCCATCTGCCCTGTCGCGCCGGGGATCATATAGCCCACGCAGTCGATGAGCCGGACGGAACAGCTGCTGCCCTCGTCGAGCGCAATATCGACGGCCTCCTCCGGCACGAATTTCGGCTCCGCCGTCATCACCATGCGGCCGCTGCCGCTCTGCGGCAGCTCATCCTTCGCGCGCTCACGGCGGTAGACGTTGTCAATATTCGGAATGACCTGCGTCTCCATAAAGCGCTTGATGAAGGTCGACTTGCCTGCTCGCACCGGGCCGACCACGCCGATGTAGATATCCCCCGATGTACGGACGGAAATGTCCTGATAGATCTCAGTATTCATGCTCATTGTCTCTTCCTCCGTTTCTCAGCGCCTGCGCGGGATGAGCAGCAGCTTTCCGACCGCTGCGGCGGCTTCCTCCGCCATGTCATTGGCGGCAAGGATGTCGCTGACCGTTGTGCGATACTGCTTGGCAAGGTCCCACAGCCGCTCGCCCTGCTTCAGTGCGCGCAGCACGAGCGACGGTGCATTTTCGTCCTTTTCCGTTCGCTTTTCCGCCTGCAGGCTCATCAGGCACGGATAGCAGGGCGTTTCCGCAACGCCGAGCGTGAAGATCACGGGGAATCGCAGCTCCACGCCGCCGTCGCCGATGACCGTCGAGACCTCTCCCGCGCTCACGCCGTACAGCCGCACGCGCCCGGAGGTCGGAAGGTCTGTTGACAGCAGGACCTCGATGCGCCGCTCGGAGCGCAGCGGCGCGCCGTTCTCATCAAGATACAGCACGCGCAGATCCGCCGTTGTGCGCAGCTCGGCGTCGCTTCCGCTGCCGCTCACACCGGCCGCGCCGAAGGAAATGTCTGTCGACAGGATGCTCTGTACCTCGGCCCCGGTCTCGATCTTTTCCCGGACGAGCTGTTCGCGTGTGAAGAGCGCCGCGTCATCGGAAAGCTCGACATTCTCGGCCTTGACGCTCAGATCGTACATCGTGCTGTAGAGATCGGCGATACAGCAGACGGTGCGCACCTCGCGCAGCACGACGAAGGCGCTGATGTAAAGCCGCAGCGAAACAAGACGCTCGTTGTCCGGCTCGCTCTCGCTGCCGATGCGGACCTCCGCACCTGTCAGGCGCAGCACCGCGCGCGCCGTCGTTTCACCGCTCTCCTCGGGAAGGCCGTCGAGGATCTGTGAAAACGGCAGCTCACTGCTCGACCGCGTCACATTTCCGCCCGCGTCAAGGTACAAAAGCTCAAGGTATGCGACGCCCTTGAGCACGATCTTATTGCCGACCGGCCGGCAGTCCGTCACGCGCAGCGTATATTTTGAGCACAGCAGCTCGCGGATGGGGTCCTTCGTGCTTGAAAGCAGGATCTCATCGGAAAAGGTAAAATCCTTCTCCCGCACGGCGCGGATCATCGCGACCTCGCGTTTTTCGCACAGCGTTTCGATCCCGCAGCTCTCCTGCTCGGCAACGCCGCTGCAAATGCTCAGCACGGCGCTCGCATAGGGCGCGAGCGTCAGCTCGACCCCCACGCGCGTAAAGATCTTGCGCGGGTTGAGCATCCGCACCTCACAGGAGCTGAGCCGCCCCTCGAGGCAGGTGTCCGCCGCGCCTTCAGCCAGACGGCCCTCCATGCTGTATTCAAGCGGCAGCGTGTATTCAAACGACTTGAGCCCCTGGCCGTCCTCCGGCGCGTACAAAAGCGTCATGCGCACAAGGCCGGAAACGCTCACGCGTCCATCCGATATCTCGCGGCTGCGCAGCAGCAGGCAGCCGCATGAGTCCACGATGCGCCCGATATCCGGTAAGTAGTCCGGCACGATCGTCTCTGCCGTTTCCTCATGCGTGTCACTCAGCGGCGGCAGCGCGCGGCAGCAGGCAAATTGCTCTTTTTTTAACTCCAATTCCATTGCGGTCCCTCTCCTTCGGCATTGTGTTGCTTCACTCTATGCCGTGCGGACGCGCTTTATGCCTCCTCCTTCACGCCGAACACGCGCCGCAGCAGCGTGCTGAGCACCTTCGGAGACTTCCACACCACGATTTTCATATCCATCCCTCCTGACTAAAATCTGCGCAAGCAGCCAAGACCGCAGAAGATGAGAAGAAACGCGACCAGAAACATCAGCGCTCCCACCGGAAAAACGGCTGCGATGAAAATGCCGAGTCCCAGCGCCAGCGCGCACAGGCCGACACAGTGCCACGGACCTCCGCCGGGCGGCGGACCGGGCGGACGCGGCCCAAAGCCGGGATACATAGCTCCTTCCCCTCCTTTTTCGGCGTCTGCCTGCTCCATTCTATACAAAAGAAGCGTGCTTGCTACTGCTCCACCACGGCAAAGCGTCAAAGTTTGCTCTTGATACTTTCACAATACTTGACATTTTCTCATCTTCATGTAATATAAGAACAACTTCATTTTACCGCGGCTCTGCGAGCGATCCCCCGCACTGTACGCATGAAAGGACGGCACTCCCATGCAGGAAATGAGCAGAAGAAACCAGCATTTTACCGATTCCGTCATTCGCAGAATGACCCGCATCTCCAACGAATGCGGCGCGATCAACTTAGCGCAGGGCTTCCCCGATTTTGACCCGCCCAAGGAGATGATGGACCGTCTCGAGGTCGTGAGCCACGAGGGTCCCCACCAGTATCCCATCACGATGGGCGCGCCGAACTTCCGCCAGGCCATCGCGCGCAAATGCGGCCATTTCATGGGCCGCACCATCGACCCCGAGACCGAGATCGTCGCGACCATCGGCTCGACCGAGGCCATGGTCGACACGCTCTTTGCACTGACCAATCCCGGCGACCGCGTTGTGATGTTCTCCCCCTTCTTTGAAAATTACCGCGCGCAGGTCATCATGGCCGACTGCGAGCCGGTTTTTGTCCCGCTGAATCCGCCGACGTTCTCCTTTGACCCGAACGTGCTGGAGGATGCCTTCCGCGGTGGCGCAAAGGCCATCATCATCTGCAACCCCTCAAATCCGAGCGGCAAGGTGTTTACGGAAGAGGAGCTCAAGACCATCGCCGACCTCTGCATCCGCTATGACGTTTACGCCATCATGGACGAGGTGTATGAGCATATCATCTACGACGGCCGCAAGCACGTCTATATGAACAGCATTCCCGGTATGTGGGAGCGCACGGTGTCCTGCTCCTCCCTGTCCAAGACCTATTCCGTCACCGGCTGGAGACTCGGCTATGCCATTGCGCCGGAAAACATCATGGCGCGCATTCGCCAGTACCACGACTTCAACGCCGTGGGCTGCCCGTCGCCGCTGATGGAGGCTGCCGTCGTCGGTCTCAATATGCCGCAGAGCTATTACGATGAGTTCGGCGCGCACTACGCGCACATGAAGAAGATCTTCACCGAGGGGATGCGCGATATCGGCATTCCCTTCACCGATCCCGAGGGCACCTACTTTGTGCTGGCCGATATCTCCCCGTACCTGAAGAAGGGGCAGAGCGATGTGGACTTCTGCGAGCAGCTCGCGCGCAAGGCCGGCGTCGGCGCCGTGCCCGGCAGCTCGTTCTTCAATGAGCCCATCAACAACATCGTGCGCCTGCACTTTGCCAAGAAGGATGAAACGCTGTATGCTGCGCTGGATCGGCTTTCTCATATCAAGGATATGATGTGATTTTTCCCGCATGGCGGGGGTGAGATGGCAGCGCCTTTTGGCGCTGCACGAATCAAAGGGGCCATTCTCTTTCGCAAAAGAGAATGGCCCCTTTGGAACCCCAAGAGAAAGGCTTGCATCGGCAGTCTCAAGCCCGAAGAAGTGCGGCGCCTGCGGATTGAGAGTGCCCTGCGCGGCGGCATTGCTTCGCTCGCCGCCATTGGTGGTGCTATACGATTTGGCCTACTCCTATTACCCGCTGCCGCTCTTGCGTCGGTGCAGCCTAATTTTCTTCTGTCGGTGGTGCAGGCATTTTCGGTGGTGCCTGCCGCGGTGAGTGCAGTTCTACCACCTTCTACCGGATAGTGCGAACAAACGCGGCGAGCGAAGCAATGCCGCGCCTTGGCAGGCACCTGCAAGGCTGATAAAATCCAAAGTAGGAGGAGATTGCGTAAGACTGCCGACACGCAGGCAGAGCGGCAGCGGGTAGTAGAAGGAAGTCAAATCGTCTTGCAGCAACACTTGGCAGGCACCCGATTCCGCAGGCTGCGCAGCTCTTCAAGCCCAAATCCCGCAATGCCGGGGGTCGAGGGGGACGCCCCTCGCCTTTCTCTGGGGGTTCAAAGGGGGTATTCTCTTCGGAAAGAGAATACCCCCTTTGTCCGCCGTTTCCCGGATCAGGAAACAACTTCCCCCTCTTTCATCGAAAGAGGCCCTCAAGCTCTTCCCTGCTCATCAGCAAATTGAGCACATCCAGCAGCGCATTGGCGTTCAAATGCTCGGGCAGCTCCAATTTTTTGCACAGCGCCTTACGCTTTTCCACGCTGTCCGGACCGATCAGGCCAAGCTCATAAAGGTCCGCCTTCGTGATGGAATTCTCCTTTACAGCACTCCTTTCATCAATGGTCGCGCCCGCACGACGGAGGGCGTCGAGCAGAATTTCCGGCCTCATGCCCTCAACGCCGAGCTTGCCTTCTTTTCCGCCCTTACGCTTGCGCTTTTCCTTGCCGTAGATGTCCGGCACGTATGCGTGCAGCACACGCCCCTCGGGAATGTTGCCCTTGATGCGGTTGCGGATGACAAAGCCCGCGCCGTCGGGGTCGGTGAAGAGGATGATGCCCCGCTCTTTGGCAAGCTTTCTCAAAAAGGCCTGCTTCTCTTTATCGTTGAAGACGGCGAAGCCGCCGAGCTCCACGATGACCGCGTCCACGACCTGCAAGAGCGTGTTTTTGTCATACCGCCCCTCGACGACGATGACTTCCTTTACCTTCGGCTTTGCCATGCTCTCACTTCCCCTGTGCAAGGCGCATCAGCAGCAGCTTGAGCTCGCCCTCGCTGTCGATGCCCTTTTCGCTCTTCATGCGCTGGTCGAGCCGCTGGCACATCAAAAGGCTCTGGCTGCACCATTCGCTCGTTGTCTTGCGCGCCGCCTCCATCAAAAGCCGCGCGGGATAGTCCGAGCGCATCCCCCACAGCTCCATGAGCCAGAGCTTGTCCTTACCGTTGTCGAGCGCGATGCGCGCGGTGTAAATGCGCCGCAGCTCCTTGCTGATGACGGCCAGGATCACAAACGGCTCCTCCTGCTTTTTGAGCAGTTGGCCCAACAGCTCCGATGCGCGCTTGTAATTTCCCTTCGTGATGGCGTTTGTCATGTCGAACACCACCGCGTCGAGCACCGGGTCCGCCACAGCGTTGATATCGTCGACCGTAATGTTCTTCCCTTTGGCGTAGGCTCCGATCTTCTCGATCTCCGGCACAAGGCCGGTCATCAGCGCGCCGCAGGTGAAGATCAGATGCTCCGCCGTCTGCGCGTCGATGCCCTTCCCCAGCGCGCGGAAGCGCCGCGCGATCCAGTTGATGAGGTCGCTGCGCTCCTGCGCCTCGAACTTGACGCTCTGCGCGTTTTTGTCGAGCGCTTCGTAGAGCTTTTTATACGTCTTGCTCGGCTTATACTCGATGAGATCGTACACGAACACCAGGCAGCAGTACGGCGGAAAATCGTTCAGCAGCGCGATGAGCGCCGTGCGCTGCTCCTCGGGGAGCTTGAAGAGGTCGCAGTCCGTCACCACGACGAGCGTGCGCTCGGCCATCATCGGCATCGCCTCGACCGCTTCGTTCAGCTCCTGCATCGTGAGCGTTTTTCCGCTCAGACGATGGTAGTTGAACTCCTCAAAGCCCGCAGGAACGAGCTTTTTCCGGATCTCGCCCAAATAGTATTCGCGAAGATAGCTCTCCTCGCCGTAAAAGATATAGACCTGACCGACGTTTCCCGCACTCAGGTCGCTTTTCAATTTCTGATAGCCCTTGTTGGGCGTTTTTCTCTCTGCCATGAAGTCCTCTCAGTCCACTGTGATCAAAATGTTGCCCTGCATATCCGTGCGGTAGACCGTCATGCCCGCGTCCGTCAGGCGCAGCAGCGCTTCCTCCGTCGGGTGGCCGTAGCTGTTGTCGCCTACGCTGATGACGCCGACCTCCGGCGTCACCGATTCGAGCAGCGTCGTGCTGGACGAATACTTTGAGCCGTGATGCCCGACGAGCAGCACCTCGATATCGGGAAAATCGTAGGTCTCGACAAGCTTTGTCTCGGTCTTTCCGTCCATGTCGCCGGTGATGAGCGTGTCAAAGTCGCCGAGCGAGCACAAAATCGTCAGTCCCAGCTCGTTCGCGCCCTTGTCGCCCACCGGCGGGTAGATGGTCATGGTCGATGCGCCGTTTGCCACGTCCGTCACCTCGGTGACATAGTGAATGTCCACGCCGTAACGTCCGGCGAGCGCTTCGACCTCGTCGCGGTCGCCCTCGCCTGCGTCGATATCGGCAAGGTAGATCGTCTCGACGTCCATACGCGCGAAGAGCGCGGCAAGGCCGTTGGCGTGATCCTCGTGATAGTGCGTCAGCACCACCGAATCAAGCGTTGCGCCCGCGGAGCGCAGATAGTCCGCCGCGATCGCGCCGGCGTCGATGTAGGAATTCTTGCTGCCGCAGTCCACCAGCGCCGCGTGACCTTCGGAGATGAGCAGCACGCTCTCCCCCTGCCCCACGTCAAGCGCAACGACGTTCAGCCCGCCCTCTTCATAGTGCAGCGCGTTGACCTTTGCCGCAGCGAAAAGCGACACAAATGTCAGTCCCAGCGCCGCCCACCAGCGATATTTTCCCTTTTTCGCCAGCGCGCAGGCCGCGAAGATCGCGTACACATACGCAAGCCACGCGACGGAAAACGCCGTATTGAAGTAAATGGCGTGGAACGGCAGCTCCTCCAAAAGTCCCGCGATGGAAAGCACCGCGCGGATGCCGAGCGCCGGCAGAAGCGCGCAGAGCGCGCCGAGCTGCGGCACGACCGCCGCAAGCAGCACCGAAACAAGCCCCAGCGCAAACACGACGCTCACAAGCCACAGGCACAGCAGGTTGCTCAAAAGCGACACGATGGAAAGCGTGCCGAAATAGTAGCACGCGAGCGGCGTGGAAAACACCATCGCGCCGAGCGTCGTCGAAAACGACAGCATCCCCGCGCGCACGAGCTTATTTCTGCCGTGGGCAAGCTTTGTGAGCTTCGGCGTCAGCCAGATGATGCCCGACACCGCGGAAAACGAGAGCTGCAGGCTGATGCTCGCGATAGCGAACGGATTTTTGAGCAGGATGAGCAGCAGCGCGAACGAGATGGAGGTCGGCGGGTCGTTGTCGCGCCCTAAAAGCGGCGCGATCATCCCCATCGAGATCATGATGCACGCGCGCAGGATGCTCGGCGTCAGGCCCGTGACGAAGGCGTAGAGAAAAATGAGCGGAATGGTCACGGCGCAGCGCAGCTTTTTCCGTTTCTCTCCCATGAGCGAGCCGATGAGCGATGCTAAAAAGCAGCAGTGCAGGCCCGAGACCGCCATCACGTGAGAAAGGCCCACCTCGGCTAAGTTGCTCGCGTCCTCTTCGTCGAGATATTTCTTATCACCCAGCAGCAGCGCCCGCAGAAATGCGCCCTCGCGCTCGCTGTAGCTGCGCTCGATGGTCTCGCCGAGCGCTCTTGCGATGCGCTGCGGCAGGTATTTGAGCGCGCCCGTGTTCGCCGCGTCATATGTTGGCTCGCCGCGCTGATAAAGCAGGATGTAAACGCCCTTGGCCGTGAAGTTGCGCAGATGCAGCCCCTTCCCCGTCGGGTCGGTCGCGCTGTTGAGCAGCACCTCCGCCGTCACGTGCGCGCCGGGCGCAAGGTCCAGAAGGTCACTGTCACCGTAGTAGATCGCCCGCCCCGGCAGGCCGCGGTTCAGAAGCTTCACCGTGACCTTCGCGCCGTGGCTCGTCTCCTCGGCATAGCCCAGAAGCTCGACCTCGACCGTGTCCTGCGTGCCGAGCAGCGCGTCGTTCGGCGATTTGACAAAATGCGCGTAGAGCGTGTTGTACCCGAACGCGAAGGCAAGCCCCAGCGCGCACAAAAACGCGCGCTTCGCCCAATCTCCGCGTTTGCTTGCGCAGCCGCAGAGTCCCATGATGAGCGCAGCGGCGGCAAATCCGCCGCACAAAATGAGCGCCCACTGCGCGCTCAGCAAATACTGCGAGAGCGCGATGCCGGCCGCGAACGCCGCGCAGAAAATCGCCAATACCCTCATCGGCGCGCGGGGTCGTCCGTCAGTCCGAGCAGATAGTCGGTGCTGACGCGGTAGTAGTCGGCGAGCTTGATGACCGCCCACACGGGGATCTCGCGCTCGCCGCTCTCGTAGCGGCGGTACACGCTGCGGTGCATATTGAGCATATCTGCGATCTGCTGCTGCGTTTTGTCATTGTCCTCGCGCAGGTCACGCAGTCGTTTGGTATCCATAAACAATCACCCGGTACAATGCTACCAAACGGCAACATTATTTCCGGTAATTGTGTCCAAACGGAGCCTTTTGTAGTATAGCAGCAACGATTGCTTTTGCCAAGGGGCAAATGCTTGTTCCCTGCACCGTGCAGGGGATGCGGATAAGGGGGATATTCTCTTTCCTCGGAAAGAGAATATCCCCCTTTGACCCCCAAGAGAAAGGGCC
This sequence comes from uncultured Eubacteriales bacterium, assembly GCA_900550165.1. Lineage (GTDB taxonomy): Bacteria > Bacillota > Clostridia > Oscillospirales > Oscillospiraceae > Hominicoprocola. The sequence continues at coordinate 446 of URQY01000007.1, read as the reverse complement.
CACATTGCAAGCGAGCAGCTCGAAGAACTTCAATGCTTGCCGATTGCACTGCCCATAACGCGGCGCTGCCGCGTTTGAAGCTGCTATACGATTTGACTTTCTTCTATTATCCGCTGCCGCTCTGCCCATCTTGTAGGAGTACAACTTAATTTCCGTCTATCGTGGCACTTCTCAATGCGGCGAGCGTCAGCAATGCCGCATTCGGTAGGCAGTCTGCCGCCAAGCAAACGTCACTCGCGCCTCACGATAGTAAGGCGCGGTTGAGAGCGGTCACGACTCGCAGGGATTCATGGCGCAGCCATGTACACCGCACCCACACTGCGCAGCGCGTGCAGTCATTCAAGCTACAAACCCGCAATGTCGGGGGTCGAGGGGGACTCCCCTCGTCCTTCTCTGGGGGATACAAAGGGGGTATTCCTGTCTCTTATACACATCTGACGCTGCCG
>URQY01000006.1 GCA_900550165.1 uncultured Eubacteriales bacterium | reverse complement strand
TTGACTCTGCCGCGGCCCTTTCCGCCGCGATGACCGCGTCCGCCGCGGCGGGAGCGGCGCTTTTCCTTCTCCTCCTCATCGGAGGCGGGCGCATCCTTCCTTGCGGCGGGGGCCGACCACTGCTCGGGCGGCACGATGGGCTTGGCGGACGAGAAGAAGCTCAGCGTGAGCTGCGGCTCCTCCTCCGCGGGCTCCTGATAGCGCTCGGGGAGCGTTGCGGGAAGCTCGATGCCGTCGCGCGAGCCCTTGCCGTTGCGCAGCACCTGAATTTCGCACGTGCGGTAGCGCTTGGGGCTCTCGTTCTGCCCGTCGAGGCGCACGAGCACCTGCTCGCGCAGAATGTCGACCGAGCTCACATTGCCGAGACCGTCGGGCGTTGCGACGAACGAATCCTGCTTCGGGCAGCGGCGTGCCGCGTCCTCGTAGGCGTTCTGCTCGTATTTGAGACAGCACATGAGCCTGCCGCACGTGCCGGAGATCTTCGTCGGGTTGAGGCTCAGATTCTGCGTCTTCGCCATTTTGATCGAAACGGGGACGAAGTCATCCAGAAACTGCGAGCAGCAGAAGGGCCTGCCGCAGATGCCGAGGCCGCCGAGCATCTTCGCCTCGTCGCGCACGCCGATCTGCCGCAGCTCGATGCGCGCGCGGAACACGCCCGCAAGGTCGCGCACAAGCTCGCGGAAGTCCACGCGCCCGTCGGACGTGAAGAAAAAGATGATCTTGCTGCCGTCGAAGTTGCTCTCCACGCGCACGAGCTTCATGTCGAGCCCGCGCTCGGCGATCTTCTTCTGGCAGACCGCGAAGGCGTTCTTCTCGCGCGTTTTGTTGTAGGCGTAGGTGCGGTCGTCGTTCTCCGTCGCCACGCGCACGAGCGGGCGCAGCGGCTGGACGACGGAGTCGTCCTCTACCTCGTGGTTGCCCGAGACGCACTGGGCGTATTCGAGCCCCTGCGCGGTCTCGACGATGACGAACTGGTTGGGCTCGGCCGCGATACCGTGCGGGTCAAAATAATATTCCTTACATCCGCCACGAAAGCGGACACCGATCACTTCTGTCAAAGGGTTTCCTCCAATTCAACGGCGAAGCCGCCCAGGGTGGGGCCAACGCCGACATTATAGGTGCATTTGCTGCGATATTCCTGCAACAGATCTATTGTGCCGAGTATTTTTGCTTTTGTCAAGCGGGAAGCGAGCAGCGCCGCGATCTCCCGCTCCGATACCGGGACGGACGAGCCGTAGGCGGCGAGCAGGGCGTCCGCCAGAAGCAGGCGCGTGCGCTCAAAGAGCGCGCTCAGATCGTCGCGCGAGAGCTTCTGCGTCTCGAGCTTTGCGAGGAATGCCGCGCGGGATGCGCGCGTTCCCTCGGCGATGCGCCGCGCGAGCTCGAGTGCGCGCTCGTCAGGCGCATCGTCCTCCTGCAGGACAGGGGAGAGCTTGACCTCCACGCAGCGCGAGCGGATGGTCTGGAGCAGCACGGCGGGATTTTCCGCGCAGAAGAAGAACGCCGCATAGGAAGGCCCCTCCTCCACGAGCTTCAAAAGCACGTTCTGGTCCTTTTCCGTCAGGATGGCGCAGTCCTCGAAGATGTAAATTTTGCGCGCGCCCTCGTTCGGGCGGATGAACGCGTCGGCGCGCATCGTGCGCACCGTGTCGACCGAGAGCTCCTTGTGCTCCGCGTCCCGCACGAACGTGACGTCGGGATGAATGTCCTGCATCACCTTGCGGCAGGCGGGGCAGGCGAGGCACGGCTTCTGCGCGCCCGTGCACTCCATCGCGGCGGCGGCATAGCGCGCGGCGCTCACACGATCGCCGTTTCCGCTGAAGATGAGCGCGTGCGACAGCGCCCCGCGCGACGCGGCGGCGCGAAGACGCGCGGCGGTATTGGTTTTTGCAAAGTCGAGCAGCTCCATGCGTCCCTCCGCGAGCAAAGCAGGTTGATTCCTGCGTTAGTATACCGCAAAATCGCGCGGCGTGCAAGGATCTCCATGCCCGATTGCGCAAAAACAGCCGCCATTCATGGAAAATGCGAAAGAATCTTACAAAAAAAGTGGAAAGGGCGACAAAAATTTCACAACTTGTTATTGAAAGTCCCGCGATTTCTGTCTATAATAGTAGGGCTTTGATATTTGTTTTATCTGCAAACCACAGCGATACATTTGATATGGAGGAAAACCTATGAGCAAAAAGTATGTCTACCTGTTCTCGGAAGGCAACGCAAGTATGCGTGAGCTTCTGGGCGGCAAGGGCGCGAACCTGGCCGAGATGACCAACATCGGTCTGCCCGTCCCCCAGGGCTTCACCATCACCACCGAAGCCTGCACCCAGTATTACGAGGACGGCCGCAAGATCAACGACGAGATCATGGCTGAGATCATGGAATACGTCGCCAAGATGGAAGAGATGAACGGCAAGAAGTTCGGCGATCTGAAGAACCCGCTTCTCGTCTCCGTCCGTTCCGGCGCGCGCGCTTCCATGCCCGGCATGATGGATACCATCCTGAACCTCGGTCTGAACGACGATGTTGTCGCCGCCATGATCGCGGGCAACCCCGACCCCAACTTCGAGCGTTTCGTTTACGACTCCTATCGCCGCTTCATCCAGATGTTCTCCGACGTCGTTATGGAAGTCGGCAAGAAGTACTTTGAGCAGCTCATCGACGCGATGAAGGAAAAGCGCGGCGTCAAGCTCGATATCGAGCTCACCGCGGCCGACCTCAAGGAGCTCGCCGAGCAGTTCAAGGCCGAATACAAGCAGCAGATCGGCGAGGACTTCCCCTCCGATCCCAAGACCCAGCTCTACGAAGCCATCCGCGCCGTGTTCCGCTCCTGGGACAACCCGCGCGCGAACGTCTATCGCCGCGACAACGACATTCCCTACTCCTGGGGCACTGCCGTCAACGTCATGCCGATGGTCTTCGGCAACCTGAACGACAACTCCGGTACCGGCGTCGCCTTCACCCGTGACCCCGCCACCGGCGAGAAGAAGCTCATGGGCGAGTTCCTCACGAACGCCCAGGGCGAGGACGTCGTCGCCGGCGTCCGCACCCCGATGCCCATCTCCCAGATGGAAGAGAAGTTCCCCCAGGCTTACGCCGACTTTGTCAAGGTCTGCGACCTGCTCGAGGATCACTACCGCGATATGCAGGACATGGAGTTCACCGTCGAGAACGGCAAGCTCTATATGCTCCAGTGCCGCAGCGGTAAGCGCACCGCGCAGGCGGCTCTCAAGATCGCCTGCGACCTCGTCGACGAGGGTATGATCGACGAGAAGAAGGCCGTCTCCATGATCGACCCGCGCAACCTCGACACCCTGCTCCATCCCCAGTTCGATGCGGCCGTCCTGAAGGCGGCTCCCGCCATCGCCAAGGCCCTGCCCGCCTCCCCAGGCGCCGCCTGCGGCAAGATCGTCTTCTCCGCTGAGGACGCCAAGGAGTGGAAGGAGCGCGGCGAGAAGGTCGTTCTCGTCCGTCTCGAGACCTCTCCGGAGGATATCGAGGGCATGAAGGCCTCTCAGGGCATCCTGACCGTCCGCGGCGGTATGACCTCCCACGCGGCTGTCGTCGCGCGCGGCATGGGCAAGTGCTGCGTCTCCGGCTGCGGTGAGATCAACATGGACGAAGAGAACAAGCAGTTCGAGCTCGCCGGCAAGACCTATCACGAGGGCGACTTCATCTCCATCGACGGCTCCACCGGCAACATCTACGACGGCATCATCCCCACGGTCGATGCCACCATCGGCGGCGAGTTCGGCCGCGTTATGGCCTGGGCCGACAAGTATCGTCGTCTGGGCGTCCGCACGAACGCCGATAACCCGCACGACACCGCGCAGGCCGTGAAGTTCGGCGCCGAGGGCATCGGCCTCTGCCGCACCGAGCACATGTTCTTCGAGGCGGACCGTATTCCCGCCATCCGCGAGATGATCTGCTCCGACACCGTCGAGCAGCGCGAGAAGGCGCTGGCCAAGCTCGAGCCGATGCAGCAGGGCGACTTTGAAGCCATGTATATCGCGCTCGAGGGCCGTCCGATGACCGTTCGTTTCCTCGATCCCCCGCTGCACGAGTTCGTTCCCACCGAGGAAGCTGACATTGCGCAGCTTGCCAAGGACATGGGCAAGAGCGTTCAGGAGATCAAGAACATCATCGCCTCCCTGCACGAGTTCAACCCCATGATGGGTCACCGCGGCTGCCGTCTGGCCGTTACGTTCCCCGAGATCGCTGCCATGCAGACCCGCGCGGTCATCAAGGCTGCGCTCAACGTCAACGCCGCGCATCCCGACTGGAACATCATCCCCGAGATTATGATCCCGCTCGTCGGCGAGGTCAAGGAGCTCAAGTACGTCAAGGACGTCGTCGTCGAGGTCGCTGACAAGCTGATCGCCGAGGCCGGCAGCTCCATGAAGTATAAGGTCGGCACCATGATCGAGATCCCGCGCGCCGCGCTGACCGCGGACGAGATCGCCAAGGAAGCGGACTTCTTCTCCTTCGGCACGAACGACCTGACCCAGATGACCTTCGGCTTTAGCCGTGACGACGCCGGCAAGTTCCTCGGCGCGTACTACGACAAGAAGATTTACGAGAGCGATCCGTTCGCCCGCCTCGACCAGGTCGGCGTCGGCAAGCTCGTCTCCATGGCCGCCAAGATGGGCCGCGAGACCAACCCGCACATCCACCTCGGCATCTGCGGCGAGCACGGCGGCGATCCCACGTCCGTCGAGTTCTGCCACAAGGTCGGCCTGGACTATGTCTCCTGCAGCCCGTTCCGTGTTCCCATCGCCCGCCTCGCCGCTGCGCAGGCTGCGATCAAGGATATGCAGTAAGCAAGCCGCTCGGCATAGACTGTTACTGAATCAAACAAGCGCCCGGCCATCGGCCGGGCGCTTGTTATTTGCTGGGGGATGTGATACAGTGAAAAAAGAAGATATGAAGGCGGGGCGAAGGCTGCAAAAGGAGGGGCAATATGTGCTTTTGGTGGTTTATGCTGCTGTGTGATTTGTTGATTCCGACCGTGATGATGCTTGCCGGGTACATGATGCGGAAGCATTGCCCGAAGCAAATCAATAGAGTGGTGGGATATCGCACGGCTCGCTCTATGAAGAATATGGATACTTGGAAATTTGCCCACGATTATTGCGGGCGGCTCTGGCAGAGAATAGGAGCATTTCTGCTCCCTCTCTCGGTGCTGATCCACATCCCCTTCCACCGGAGCGATGTGAAGACGATCGGGTGCGTTGGGAGCGTTTTTGTGACGATTCAGGTGCTCATTCTGGCAGCCTCGCTCATTCCGACTGAGCGGGCGCTCAAAAGAACCTTTCGTGACGACGGAACAAGAAGATAACGCCGAGCGCTGCAGTTCAGGCCTTTGCGCGGAGTCTGGGCGAAGTGTCAGAAGCAGGCGATCTGCCGCCGAAGGCAGCTTTCATAGTCGGCACCTGCATCGGGGCAAATGCCAATACGAAGAAGCAGGTCAGGACACGGAAATCTTCGTTTCGCTTTGCTGTTTTTTCGCTTGTATATGTGTTCTGCGGCGTGATAAAATAATAAATAGTGACTGCGTGACTGCCCGAAAGGAACTGCGCCGATACAAGTGGTGGAAAGGAACGTACAAATGGAAAAGGAACGATATTCGATCATGTTCAGCAGCGTGACCGGCAACACGAGGATGCTTGCCGAGGCGATCCGCGAGACGCTGCCGAAGGAAAACTGCGACTACTTCGGTGTCTGCGGCGGCGCGGAGGCAAAGTCGGAGCTGCTCTACGTCGGCTTCTGGACGGACAAGGGAAACGCGGACGAGGATACGCTGGCGCTGCTTGCGGGGCTGAGAGGGAAAAAGATATTTCTCTTCGGAACGGCAGGCTTTGGCGGCAGCGAGGCATATTTCAGAAAGGTGCTCGACCGCGTTCGCCAGTCTGTCGACGCCAGCAATACCGTCATCGGAGAATATATGTGTCAGGGCAGAATGCCGCAGGCCGTGAAGGAGCGCTATCTCAGGATGAAGGAGCAGCCGGAGCACCCGGCAAACCTTGATATGCTGATCGAGAATTTTGACCGTGCGTTGCCGCACCCCGACGCGGCGGATCTGGAAAAGCTCAGAAAAGCGGTTGCAGAATAATGCATCGCCAAGGAAACGGAAACAAGCTCCCGGCCATCGGCCGGGAGCTTGCTTTTTGTATGAGCTTCAAAAGGCTGGCGCAGCTTTTCTCTCAGCTGGCGAAGATCAGGCTGCCAAGGCCGGTGGAGGTCAAAAACAGGATGAGCATAACGACGGGCACGATGTACTTCATCATCACGCTGTAAAGCCTTGCCCTGCCAAAGTGCTCGCCGTTTTTCTCGACCTCGGCGATGATCCACTTCGGCCCCACGATCCAGCCGATGAGGATGCTCGTCAGCAGGCTGATGAAGGGCATGAGGAAGCTGTTGCTGATATAGTCCATCACATCGAGCAGCTGCGCGGTCGAGCCGTTGGGCAGCGGCAGCTCAAAGTAGAGCGCGTTGTAGCCCAGGCAGATGAGCACGGCCGTGACGAGCGAATAGACGCCCACGGCGGCGCACATCTCCTTGCGCGACTTGTGGAAAATCTCCATGCAGTTGGCGACGAGCGTCTCCATGACGGACACGCAGCTTGTCAGCGCGGCAAAGCCGAGGGCGAGGAAGAACACCGCGCCGATGACGCGGCCCACGCCGCCCATCGCGGCGAAGACCTTCGGCAGGCTGATGAATGTCAGGCTCGGGCCGCTGGCCATGCCATCGGTGCCGAGGAAGACATAGACGGACGGAATGATCATCAGGCCCGCGAGGAACGCGACGCCCGTATCAAAAATTTCGATCTGGTTGTTGGCCTTGTTGAGGTCGACGTCGTCTTTGACATAGCTGCCGTAGGTGATCATGATGCCCATGCTCACGCTGAGCGAGAAGAAGAGCTGGCTCATCGCGTCGAGCGCGATGTTCAGAAAGCGCTGCACGGTTAGCCCCGTGAAGTCGGGCGTGATGTAAACAAGAAGGCCCTCCATGCCCGTGCGCGTCACGCCGCCCTCGTCGGTGTACGAGAGCGTGAGCGAGAAGACGGCGATGCCGATGATGAGCAGCAGCAGGCCGGGCATGATGTAGCGGGAGTATTTTTCAATGCCCTTTTCCACGCCGCAGTACACGACCCACGCCGTCAGCGTCAGAAAGATCAGCATAAAGACGATCGGCGAAACGGGGGAGGTGATGAACGAGGTGAAGAACCCGTCCTGCGCGGCATCATTGCCGCTTGAGACAAGGTAGAGGGTGAAATACTTCGTGATCCAGCCGCCGATGACGGAGTAATACGTCATGATGAGCGTGGGAACGAGGAAGGTGAGGTAGCCCAGGAACTTCCACTTTTTGTTGAGCGTTGCGAAGGCATTGAGCGCATTCTGCTTCGTGCGGCGGCCGATGGCCACGTCGGTCGTCAGCAGGGTGAAGCCGAACGTCAGCACCAGCACAAGGTAGACGAGCAGGAACAGACCGCCGCCGTCCTTGGCACAGAGGTAGGGGAAGCGCCAGATATTGCCGACGCCCACCGCGCTGCCTGCCGCAGCCAGCACAAAACCGAGCGAGCCGCTGAAGCTGCTGCTTTTCTTCATGTTGGATTCACTTCTTTCATGCAAATGTAATACTGATGCATTATTATAGCAGAAAGAATGGAATTGGCAAGAGGGAAAAGGCTTAAAATGCAACGAATCTTGCAGAAAAACGAAAAAATATCTCACCAACGGGCCGTTGGTGAGATATTTCATTCATTCATTCATGGCGATATTAGGTTTTGTCCGCCTCGGTGTTTTCCGGCGTGAAAACGGCCTCAAACTCCTGAGCGCTCATCGTTTCGTGCGCGAGCAGGAACTCCGCCACGGTGACAAGCTGCGCCCGATCGCGCGTGAGGATGTCCTCGCAGCGCTCGTAGGCGGCGTCGACGATGGACTTGACCTCCTCGTCGATCTGCGCGGCGACCTGCTCGGAGTAGGGCTTGGTCTGCGCCATCGAGCGTCCGATGAAAATTTCATCGTGCCCGGATTCGAACGAGATCGAGCCGAGCCTTTCGCTCATGCCGTACACCGTGACCATCTTGCGCGCGATCTGCGAGGCGCGCTGGATGTCGTTCGACGCGCCGGTCGAAATATCGCCGAGCATCAGCTTTTCCGCCACGCGCCCGCCGAGAAGCGAGACGATCTGCTCTTCCATATAGCGCTTGGACTGATACGAGCGGTCCTCCGCCGGCAGCGAGATCGTCATGCCGCCGGCGCCGCCGCGCGGGACGATCGTGATCTGGTGCACGGGGTCGTGCGTCGGCAGGGCGTGCATCACGATGGCGTGACCAGCCTCGTGATAGGCGGTGAGCTTGCGCTCCTGTTCGCTCACGACGCGGCTCTTCTTCTCGGGACCGGCGATGACCTTGATCTCCGCCTCGGAGAAGTCGGCCATCGTGATGAGCTTGCTGCCGCGGCGCGCGGCGAGCAGCGCGGCCTCGTTGCAGAGATTTTCAAGGTCCGCGCCCGTGAAGCCGGGCGTGCCCTTGGCAACGGTGGAGAGATCCACGTCCTCGGCAAGGGGCTTATTCTTGATGTGGATGCTCAGGATATCCTCGCGGCCGCGGATATCGGGCAGGCCTACGTATACCTGGCGGTCGAAACGGCCGGGACGCAGCAGCGCGGGGTCAAGAATATCGGCGCGGTTTGTCGCCGCCATGACGACGACGCCCTCGTTCGTGCCGAAGCCGTCCATTTCGACGAGCAGTTGGTTGAGCGTCTGCTCACGCTCGTCGTGGCCGCCGCCGAGACCTGTGCCGCGCTGACGGCCCACGGCGTCGATCTCGTCGATGAAGATGATGGCAGGGGCGACCTTCTTCGCCTGCTCGAAGAGGTCACGCACGCGGCTCGCGCCGACGCCGACATACATTTCCACAAAGTCGGAGCCGGAGATGGACAGAAACTGCACGCCTGCCTCGCCCGCGACGGCGCGGGCCAGCAGCGTCTTGCCCGTGCCCGGAGGACCGACGAGCAGCACGCCCTTGGGGATGCGCGCGCCGAGGTCAATGAATTTCGACGGCTCTTTCAAAAAGTCGACGATCTCCTGCAATTCCTCTTTTTCCTCGTCCGCGCCGGCAACGTCGGCAAAGGTCGTGGGGCGCTTGTTGTCCCCGCCGGTCTTGAACGAGGCCGTGCCGAACTTGGCCATGCGGTCGCCGCCGCCACCGCCCGCGGAGCGGACGGAGAGGAAGTACCAGATGGCAAAGATGCCGAGAATGGCGAGAATATAGGGCGCGAACATCGCGACATAGTTGATGGAATGATCGGCGGAAATGTCGTAGCTCTCGATGATGCCGTCCGCCGCCTGCTGCTCGATGAGCTCGCCCAGGTCATCATAGAAGAGCGAGAAGCTGAAAAGGTCCTTCCGGATCTCCGACTTGCCGTCGATGGGCTCGCGCAGCGTCATGCGCAGCGTGGTATCCGTCACGGTGAAGGACCGGACCTTCTCCTGCTCAAAGAGCTCGCGCACCTCGGAATAGGACGGCTCGGCCTCCGTGGGACGGCTCATGAAGCTGTACACGCCGACAATGACGAGCAGCACCAGCAGATACGGCAGCAGGCCGGGGCGCTTGGATTGTTGAGTCAATGGGGGTTCCTCCTTATTGCCGCGGGGAGACGGAAAGAGCCGCGTCCCCGCGCCGGATCAATTTTCGGAATAGACTTCCGGCTTCAGCACGCCGATGTAGGGCATATTGCGGTACTTCTGCGCGTAGTCGAGACCGTAGCCGACGACGAACTCATCGGGCACCTCGAAGCCTGCAAGGTCGGCGACGACGGGCTTTGTGCGGCGGGAGGGCTTGTCGAGCAGCGTCACGACGGTCACGCTGGCGGCGCCCTTGGTCATAAAGTAGTTCTTGAGGAAGTAGAGCGTATTGCCGGAGTCGAGAATGTCCTCGATGACAACAATGTCGCGGCCCGTAATGTCCTGCTGGAGATCGTGCGTGATCTGCACCACGCCGGACGAGGTCGTCGCGTTCTGATAGGACGAGACGGCAATGAATTCAACGTCGCTCTTGAGCTGGCAGGCGCGCACAATGTCGGCCATGAAGATGAAGGAGCCCTTCAGCACACCGAGAAACAGGGGATTTTTGTCCTTCAGGCGCTCATAGAGCGCATCGCCCATCTCCTGCACGCGCGTTCTGAGCTGCTCCTCGGAATACAGTACCTTCAGGATATCCTGATCCATATTGCTCTTAGCCATAGCTTTTTTCTCCACTTTCTTTTTATTCGTATTTGTTGTATCTGATGCGGCGTTCCGCCGCAGGTCGCACAAAATAAGCTACAGGGAAACGATGCGCACGAAGTGCGCCGCTTCACCGCCCTTCGGCAAAAAGGCAACGTCCGTGCCAAGCCGCCACACGGCGGCAAGCCGGTCGCCGACATAAAGGGCGGGGAGCGCATCGCGCTCGGTGAGAGAAATTTTTTGATCGACGCACAGTCGCTTCACGCTGCGCGCGCCGTTCGCGCCCGCAAGCGTCAGGCGCGCCTTTAAGTCGCAGGGACCGACGGAGACCGTCTCACCTTCCTCCGGCGCGCGGAGCGAAAGCCCCCCGCCGTCGGGCGCACGCAGCAGCGTCAGCTCGAAATTTCCCCAGCGGAGGGGAATGCCGGGGGATAGGACCGCGCGTTTCGGCGCCGCGGGCTGCACGGTCATCGTCAGCGCGCCGCCTGCGAGATGCACGACCACGCCGCGCGGCAGCGAGACCTGCCGCCGCACCGCGTCGTCCTTTTGCGCGAGCGCAAGGACGGCGTTCAGTTGCTCGCGGCCGATGTCCTTTCGCCCGACGCCGAGCCGGTCGGCCATGCGCAGCAGCGCGCGGACCTGCACGGCTTCGTCCGCCGCACAAAAACGGCATAGCGGCAGCGAGACAGACGATCCTGTGCATTCCGTGTCCGCGAGCAGCGCTTCCGCCTTCTGCTCGATGGCGTCATCGAGTGCGGTCAGCGAGCGCGCTGCCGCGGCGATGTGCTCGCCCGCGCGGGGATTGAGATGCTTGAGCCGCGGGAAAATTTCGAGCCGCAGATAGTTGCGCGCGGCGGCGTTCGGGTCTGCGTTGGTGTGATCCTCGACGTGCGGGATATCATGCGCCGCCGCGTAAGCGACGAGCTCCTCGCGCGTCTGCTCCAAAAATGGGCGGACGAGGTCGCCCTGCTTTGGCTGCATCCCGCAAAGGCCGCGCAGATCTGTTCCGCGGATGAGGTTCAAGAGCACCGTCTCGGCGTTGTCGTCCGCGTGGTGTGCCAGCGCGATCTGCGCGTGCAGACCGTTTGCCGTTTTGCGCAGAAAGGCATAGCGCAGGTCGCGCCCGGCCTCCTCCTCGCTTTTTCCGCTCTCGCGCGCATGGGCGCGCACATCGCCGCGGCCCAAATAAAAGGGAATGCCCTCTTTTTCGCACCACGCGCGGACGAATGCCTCGTCACGCGCGGCCTCCTCACCGCGGAGCTGATGGTTAAAATGCGCACAGGAGACGTCGTACCCCTTTTCGCGCAGAAAATACAATAGACACATCGAGTCCACGCCGCCGGACACGGCGGCGAGCACGGGACGGGCTTTGTCGAGATAGCGCGCGCAGAGAGTCTCGGCGCGCGGCAGCTCAGTCCTCTTCATGCCGGTAGTCGAGAGAGGAGAAGGTCGTATACTGCGGCGACCAGGCGAGCTCTACCTTGCCCGTTTCGCCGTGGCGGTTCTTTGCGATGATGCACTCGGCGATGTTGCGCTTTTCCGAGTCTTCGTTGTAATAATCGTCGCGGTACAGGAACATGACGATATCCGCGTCCTGCTCGATGGCACCCGATTCACGAAGGTCGGAGAGCATGGGGCGCTTATCCTCGCGCTTTTCGTTTGCACGCGAGAGCTGCGAGAGGCACAGCACCGGGACCTGTAATTCCTTTGCCATGATCTTGAGCATACGGGAAATATCGCTGACCACCTGCTGGCGGCTCTCGCCGCTGTAGCCCTTCGTACCGGAGGACGCCATCAGCTGTAGGTAGTCGATGACGACAAGGCCCAAATTGTCGATGCGGCGGCACTTGGCGTTCATGTCTGCGACGGTGAGCAGCGGGTTATCGTCAATGAGAATGTCGAGCCCCGAGAGGATCGAGGCGGCGTTTGCAATGTTGACCCAGTCCTGCTCGCGCAGGTTGCCCGTCACAAGGCGCTGGTTTTCGACCGTTGCCTGATTGGACAAAATGCGCGTCACGAGCTGCTCGCGCGACATTTCGAGCGAGAACACGGCCACGGCCTGCCCGCTCGAGCGCGCGACGTTCAGCGCAAGGTTCAGCGCCATACTCGTCTTACCCATACCGGGACGCGCGGCCAGCAGCACAAGGTCCGATTTGTTGAGACCATTCATCTTGTCGTCCAGTACGCCAAAGCCCGTGGGGAGGCCAGGCAGCGTTTTGCCGCCGTTGGCGCTCAGCTCGCTCAAATGGTCCAGAACGCCCTGCAGCACAACGCCGATGCTCGCCATGCTCTGCGCGCTGCGCCCGCGGCGCACGGCGTAGATCTTCTGCTCGGCCGCGTCGAGCACGCTGGCGGCTCCGCCCGCGCCGTCCTGCACCATGGAGGAAATTTCCCCCGCCACGGTGTAGAGCGCGCGCAGCAGCGCCTTGTCGCGCACGATGCTGACGTATTCCATCACGTTCGCGCTCGTGGGCGTCACGTCCATCAACTGGGCGAGATACGGGCGCGTTGTATTTTCATCGTAGGTGCCGTTTTTCTCCATCTCGCCCGCGACGGTCACGCCGTCGATGGGCTTGGAGTAGACGAACATGGAGTAGATCGTCTCGAAGATCTCGCGGTTTTGCTTCAGGTAAAAATCGTCGGGGCGGAGCTGCTCCATCACGTCCTTGACGCAGTTTGCGTCGATGAGCATGGAGCCGAGCACCGATTGCTCCGCCTCCAGGGAGTGAGGCATCTGCCGGTAGAAGATATCCTCCACGTAGAAGCCCTCCTTATCGCGTAATGTTGCGCCTTTTTACTCCTCGCTCACGCTGACGGAGAACTTGGCGCTGACCTCGTAGCCGAGCTTGGCCTTGACCTCGTAGGTGCCGTAGGCCTTGATGGGCTCGTCGAGCACGATCTTCTGCTTGGGCACGTCGAGCTGGAACTGGCTCATGAGCCCCTCGGAGATCTCCTTGCTCGTGATGGCGCCGAAGAGCTTGCCCTCCTTGCCGCCCTTGGCCGTGAGCTTGACGGTCACGTTCTTGAGCTTTGCGCCCATTTCGACGGCGGCCTGACGGTTTGCGGCTTCCTCGGCGCGGCGGGCCTTTTCCTTTAAGTTCATGGTGTTGATGGCGTCGGTCGTGGCGAGCACGGCGAGCTTGCGGGGCAGCAGGAAGTTTCTCGCGTAGCCCTCGGCCGCGTCGATGAGCTGGCCCTTCTTGCCCTGACCGCGGACATCCTGCGTTAAAATGACTTTCATATGTATATCCTCCTTGTGGGTAATTTACTCTTCTGTATATTCGTCGATGGCGGTGAGCAGACGCTCGCGCACCTCGTCCACGGTGGCGTCGGCCACCTGGCCGCCCGCGGTGGTGGAGTTGCCGCCGCCGCCGAGCTTTTCCATGATGAACTGCACGTTGATCTCGCCGAGCGAGCGCGCGGAGAGATTGACGCCCGTGCCGTGCTTGTAGAGAACGACCGAGGCGTGGATGCCGGAGAGCGTCAAAAGCTCGTCGGATGCCTTGGCCGCCGTCACGCGGTCGATCTCCTTTTCGACCGCCGCGACCGCGATATCGCCGTGCACGAGCTCGGCGTGGCGGATGATGTCGTAGCGCTCGATCATGCCGGCCAGATCGCTCTGGAAGAGCCGCTGCACATCCGACGTGTCCGCACCCGCGCGGCGCAGGAACGCGGCGGCCTCAAACGTGCGCCCGCCGGTACGCATCGTGAAGTTCTTCGTGTCGAGCACGATGCCCGCGAGCAGCGCCTCGGACTCTGCACGCAGCAGGTCGGTCGGGTCGGCGAGGTATTGCAGCAGCTCCGTCACAAGCTCGGACGCGCTCGAGGCATACGGCTCGTGGAAGTTGAGCGCGGCGGATTCGATGTAATTCGCGGCCCTTCTGTGGTGGTCGATGACCGCCACGCGGTTGCACGCGTCAAGAAGCTGCTCGGATTCGACAAAGTCGGGGCGGTTGGTGTCTACCACGACGAGCAGCGCACCCGGCTGGGCGGAGATGAAGGCGTCGCTTCCCGAGATGAACGCATCCTTGTATTCCGGCAGCGCCGCGAGCTTGGCGAGGATCGGCTTTGCGACGTTGTCCTCCATGTCGATGACGATCTGCGCCTTTTTGCCGCGCTTGCGCGCGATGCAGCAGATGCCCGCCGCCGCGCCGACGGCATCCATGTCCGCGTGCTGGTGGCCCATGACGAAGATCTGCCCCGCGTCGGAGATGAGCTCGCCGAGGGCGTTGGCCATCACGCGGGATTTGACCTTTGTGCGCTTTTCGGTGGATTTGGACTTGCCGCCGTAGAATTCAAAGTCGAGGCGGTTGCGCACGACGACCTGGTCGCCGCCGCGCGAGAGCGCCATTTCGATCGAGAGCATGGCGTTCTGGTAGAGCGTTTCGTAATCGTCCACGTCCTTGCCCACGCCGATCGAGAGCGTTGCGGCCACGCCGTCCTCGGTGACGACGCTTCGCACCGCGTCGAGCACGGAGAATTTGCCCTCGAGCAGGCTTTGATACTCCTGCTCGGTCGTGACGAGCACGTAGCGGTTGCGGTCGAATTTGCGCAGCAGGCTGTGGGAGTCCTTGAGCCAGTCGCTGAGCTTTTCGTCGATGGCGGCGAGCACCGCACTGCGCGAGGCCTCGCTGCCGGCCTTCATCAGCTCCTCGTAGTTGTCGATCATGATGATCGACACGATGGGACGGCGGCTCTCGTTCTCCTCGCGCAGCGTGTCCTGCTCGGTCACGTCCGTCCAGTAGGTCGTGGCAAGCAGGCTCTGTCCGCCGCGGCGGGAGGTGGGGTGGCTCAGGTTGCCGAACACGCGGAAATGGCGCCCGCCGAGCATCACGGTCTCGGGGCATTCGCTCTTGCCCTCGAGCAGCCAGTGGGTCGGAAAGTCAGGCAGCACATCGTCGATGCGGTTATCGAAGATATCCTCCTGCACGCCGGTGAGCTGCAAAAAGCTGTCGTTGCTCCATAGGATCTCCTGCGTGTCGGGACGGAAGACCATCATCGCGAACGGGGCCGAGAGCATCGAGGCCTTGTCAGCCGTGGTCATGTCGTCGGTCACATCGTCGATGTACCGGCGGATCCCCTCGCGGCGCTTCTGCGCCGTGTGGCGGAAGTACCACAGGAGAAACGCCATCGCAGCGGCCTCGCAGATGGCGAGCGGAACGCTCACGCGCAGCGTGACGGCTGCGAATAAAAAGCCGACAACAAAGTAGAGCCGGAAGCTGGGGTCTACCAGCTTGCTGATCTTTTTGTTCCTCATAAATAGGCTGCCTCCCGTCCGGATAATGCCCCCTGCGGCTCAGCACAGGGGAATAATCCATTTCATTATAGCACGGGGTAGGGCATGGATACAATATAAAAACGAAATTTTTGCCCGTCGACAAAAAATGTGGTATACTTTTTGCGCGGAATGTGCTATACTACTCCGTACATGGCGGGAAAATGCGCGTCTTTTCCGCGCGAATGCCTGTTTTTTCTTTGGTTTTGGCCGCGGCCTGTCGCGGTTTTTATAAAAAAGTCCATATGGGTCTTATCAAGGCGCCGCAGGTGCATTTGCTTCGTGAAGCAGGGCGAAGCATGGGCACGGACGTCTCTTCTGCCTTGCGCCTTTTGGCCCGGACACAGAACAAATTCAAAACAAATCTATCGTTTATGCTTCAAACGAATCAAAAGGAGTTGATCCAGCATTGGCTGAACAGTTAAAAATCATCCCCCTCGGCGGTCTCAATGAGATCGGCAAGAATATGACCGTTTACGAATACGGCGGCGAGATCATCGTGGTCGACTGCGGCATGGCCTTCCCCGGCGACGACATGTACGGCATCGACTGCGTCATCCCCGACGTGAGCTATCTTGTCAAGCACAAGAACCGCATCCGCGGCCTGTTCATCACCCACGGGCACGAGGACCACATCGGCGCGGTGCCCTACATCCTCAAAAAGGTGAATATTCCCATTTACTGCACGCGCCTCACCGCGGGCCTCATCCGCCTGAAGCTCGAGGAGCACGGCCTTCTCAAGTCGACGAAGATCGTCACGGTGGAAAGCGGCATGACCGTCAAGGCCGGCAAGTTCAGCGTGGAGTTCATCCACGTCAACCACTCGATCGCGGACTCTGTTGCCTTCGCCATCCACACGGGGCTCGGCACCGTCGTCCACACGGGCGACTTCAAGATCGACTCGACGCCCATCGATGGCGAGGTGATCGACCTTGCCCGCTTCGGCGAGCTTGGCAAGCAGGGTGTTTTGGCGCTGCTCGCGGATTCGACGAACGTTGAGCGCCCGGGCTACACGATGAGCGAGCGCACGGTGGGCCGGACCTTCAACCGCCTGTTCCAGGGCTGCAAGCAGCGCATCATCGTCACGACGTTCGCCTCGAATGTCCACCGCATCCAGCAGATCATGGACGCTGCGGCAGAGTGCGGGCGCAAGGTCGCCGTTACGGGCCGCAGCATGGAAAACGTCACAAAGGTCGCGACCGACCTCGGCTACATGAAGCCGCCGAAAAACACCGTGGTCGACATCAACAAGATCAAGTCGATGCCGCTTGACAAGCAGGTCATCGTCACCACCGGCTCGCAGGGCGAGGAGATGTCCGCCCTGTACCGTATGGCGTTCTCCCAGCACAAGCAGATCGAAGTCGGCCCCGGCGACCGCGTCATCATCTCGGCTTCCGCCATCCCCGGCAACGAAAATACCGTCTCGCGCGTCATCAACGAGCTCTTCCGCAAGGGCGTCGAGGTCATCTATGACCGCGCGGATATGCTGCACGTTTCGGGCCACGCCTGCCAGGAGGAGCTCAAGATCATCCACGCGCTCACAAAGCCCAAGTACTTCATCCCCGTGCACGGCGAGCAGCGTATGCTGCAAATTCACAAGGACCTCGCCCTGCAAATGGGGATGGACCGCAAGAACATCGTCATCTGCGACAACGGCGACGCCGTTGAGATCGGCGCGCGCTCGATGAAGTGCGTGCCCGGCTACGCGCCCGCGGGCGAGGTGTTCGTCGACGGCTACGGCGTCGGCGACGTCGGCGCGGTGGTGCTGCGCGACCGCAAGCACCTTGCAGAGGACGGCATGGTCGTCGTCGTGCTGCCGATCAGCGCGCAGAACGGCGACCTGCTCGCCGAGCCGGAGATCATCACGCGCGGCTTTATCTACGTCAAGGATTCCGAGGAACTGCTGCAAGACCTCAGGAATCTCACGATGTCCACGGCGGAGGCGTTCCGCGGCAAGCGCGGACGCGACATGAACGAGCTCAAGGGCGCGATCCGCAGCGCGGTGAGCAACTACCTCTTCAAGGCGACCAAACGCAGCCCGATGGTGCTGCCGGTCATCACGAGACTATAAGACTTCAAAAAACCGGCTTTGCCGCTTTTTTGAGGGGGAACGCAGTCCGCTGCGCGCATAAAACGCCCGCCATCGGCGGGCGTTTTCCACACTTGCGGCCTGAGAAGTGTAAATTGTCACGCGCATGTCGTGACAATTTACGATTTGAATTGCTTTCGCGTCTGCGGACGCGAAAAGTTGCGGTGCTATGGAAAAAGGGCGGGAAATGCAAATTTTGCATTCCCTGCCCTTTTTTTCTATTGACAGACTGCGCGCGGTATGATAGTTTATCGGTAGACGATATATCGGCTACCGTTATAACGGAGGACGAAAGGAGAGATGCGGCATGGGAACGACGGCACTGACCGAGGCGGTCTTTTATATCCTGCTTTCGCTGGACCGGCCCCTGCACGGCTACGGCATCATGCAGAATGTGGAAAGCTTGAGCGGCGGACGTGTGCGGCTCGCCGCGGGAACGCTCTACGGCGCGCTTGCAACGCTCACCGAGCGCGGCTGGATCGCCTCACTCGGCGACGAGAGCGAGGGACGGAGAAAAGAGTATCAGATCACCCCCGCGGGCCGCGAGGCTGTGCGTGCGGAGCTGCGCAGACTGCATGAGCTGACGCAAAACGGCGATGCGCTCACCGCCGACTGGAACTGAAGGGAGGACGCACGATGGCGAAGGACAAAAAGATAAGGCTGCATCTGTCGAGCTATGCCATTGATCCCGAGCGGATCGAAAGACGGGCGAACGAAATGGCGAAAGAGGGCTGGCTTCTTGAAAAATTCGGCTCGCTGGTTTCCGCCTACCGCCGGGGGGAGCCGAACGAATACGAGTATCGCGTGCAGGTGAAGGAAGCGGGGATAGACCGCCTCACCTACATCGCAGAGCTTACAGAGTTTGGCATTGAAGAGGTCGGCGGCGTGGGAGACCTGCTCGTTCTGCGCAAGAAGGCGGACGGCACGCCTTTTGATCTGTACTCAGACCTCGATTCCCTCATCGCCCAGCAGAAAAAAGCCGTGCGCTACCTGCGCGCAGGTCTGCTGCTGAGCCTTGGCTGGATGAGCATCACGCTGATGAATATTCTAATGACGCTGATGAATGCGAACGTGATCGGCAGGTATGCGGGCGTGGCCGCTATCAGATTCAGCTCAGCGCAAATCATCCTCCTTACGGCAGCTTCGCTGCTTCTACTCGTTTGTATTGTGGGGCTTGTCGATTGTCCGCGGGGACTGCGCCGCGCGAAAAGAAAGATCGCGTCGCTCGAAGCCGAGCGCATCGTGCAGGAGTAAGGCATCTTGCAAAATGCCGTCGGGCGTTGTACAATATCTCGTCGAAAGAAACAATGACCGGGAGGAACGCCGACATGATCCAGGATATCGAGCCGAAGCACCTTTATAACGAGTGGAAAAAGAACGCCGTGCCGAAAAAGAGCAGCGCCGTGGTGCAGTTCCGCGGGCAGGAGCTTCTCTGCCGCATCGATGACAACGGACTGAAATTTCCCGTGCGCTCAATGTTTGCAGAGCCTGACGAGGCGTTCACCTATCTCTTTGAACTCGACGGGCGGGAGTATTACCTGCTCTTTGACGAAGAAGAGCGCGCGATCGAGGGCTATTCCTACCGCAATATCGGCCTCTTCCGCACGGAAAAGCCGCAGGAGCTTGCCTACGCCGCCGTGAGCGCGTGGCATCTGTGCTCTTGGTATCGCAGCGCGCGCTATTGTGGCTGCTGCGGGGAAACACTCGTCCACGACGAAAACGAGCGCATGATGCGCTGTCCCAAGTGCGGCAACATGATCTTCCCGCGCATCAACCCGTCGGTCATCGTGGCCGTGACGCACGGGGACTACCTGCTTTTGACCAAGTACGCCAACCGTCCCGGCGCGCAGCGCACGGCACTTGTCGCGGGCTTCACCGAGTTTGCCGAGAGCTTTGAGCAGACCGTGCACCGCGAGGTGATGGAGGAGGTCGGGCTCAAGGTCAAGGACCTGCGCTACTACTGCTGCCAGCCCTGGGGCATCAGCGGCAACATCATGATGGGCTACTGGTGCAGGCTCGACGGCGACGACGATACCATCCATCTCGACAACTTTGAGCTGGCGGACGGCGCATGGGTCAGCCGCGAGGAGCTGCGGGAGACGTTTGTCAACAACGGCATCGCGCTCACGGCGGAGATGATCTCCGAATTTGCCGCGGGCAGAGATCCCTATAGCCTGGAAGCGAAGAACTGAACAAAAAACGTCTGTCTCAACCGAGACAGACGTTTTTTCGTATGGATTTCAGATGAGGCCGATCGACAACAGTCGCATATTGTCCCATTGGCAGAGCTCGCGGAGCTCTCCGCCGTCGTACTCGTACAGCGTGCACGGATCCCACCAGTTGACGTTGAGCTTAACAAAGGCAAAATAGCGCTGACCGTTCACAACGATGATCTGAAAATCGAAGATCGCATGGTCGATCTGGTCTGCGGCGGCGTGCATCATGGCGATCATCGTTTCGTTGGGGGTGACGGCGTTGCCGGCGGAGTCATAGAGCGTGGTGGCGACGAGCGTGTTGACCCTGTGCGAGTGAAGCGCGGAGGTGTCAAAGTCTGCGTAGTCTGCGGTGTAAAAGACGCAGGCGTCGGGCGTGAAGGCGTCGCAGGCGCGGCTCTTGCCGCTTGCATAGACCGTTTCGTAGACGTAAGCGGCGTCCTGCTCGCAGGCTGGTTTCAGCGCGACATGGAGGAGCGGTTCATCGGGCTTGCTTCGGACGGAGAGGAACAGCGCAAGCCCTAACGCAAGGCAAAGCAGTGCGGCAAACATACGTTTCATGGCAGGGCCTCCTTACATCGCTGCGATCAGTTCGCCGCGCAGTCCTCTTCGATGCGCACGCTCACGTCCTGCTTAAAACTAAGCCACGCATCCTCGTTTTCCACATAGTATTTGGGACAGATCTTGCCCGTCACGTCGTAGTGGCGGATGACGTCCGCGTCGGGGTCAAGAGAGAACGTCTCACACAGCCACGCGACGAGCTGTTCAAGGCTCTCCATCGTCGCGTCATCAAACTTGCCTGTGTCGTCGGGGTGGCAGACCTCGATGGACACGGTGTAGTCGTTCGCGGTATTGGAGCAGTAGGCAATCTCCGTCAGCGGCACGCACTGTAAAATCTCGCCGTCGAGCCCGACGACAAAGTGCGCGCTCGCGTAGGTCTCGTGCGTCAGCGCAAGGTTGGCGAAAAAGCTGCGGTTCGCCGCGGCGGTCGTGCCGGGGTTGCCGACATAGTGCACCACCACGCCGGAAATTTCCTTGAGCGGCGTGCCGGGACGGGAATACTCGTTGAGGGGTAGGTAGTCGACCGTGACAAAGTCCGGCACGCTGACATTCGAGCCGGGGAGATTCCGGTGGGCGAGCGCATAGCGCAGCTTCACGCCGCCGAGAACAAGCAAAACGAGCGCGAGCAGGACGAGAAATGCTTTCTTACTCCCGGTGCGGCGGCGCCTGCGCCGCCGCTTTGTTTTTTCTGCCATGTCAGTTCACACTTTCCTCGGTGGAAGCGTCCTCTGTGGCGGGGAGAGTGTGAATGCCGTCGTCGCTGGGCGGCGTTACGGTGTTGGATTTCAGCTCGGGCAGCAGCTCATTCAGTACTTGCAGGGTGTTGGGCGTTGAGTTATTTACATTGGGGTCGAGCGTATACACCTTGGGACGGCCCTGCTCGTCAACAGACTCAAAGTACAGCTCGAGCCAGAAGGAGATGGGGGGATCGTACTGGTACTCCTGCACGGCGAAGATGTCGCTGCCGCCGTTATCGGAATCCTGAACGTCCTGCATCAGCGCGGCGTAAACCTGTTCGGCCTGCGCGGCGGTGAGAGCATAGTCCTTTGTGTTGGAGTTCTCATCGTAATAGTAGCAGTAGCTGTCGAGGAAGCGCGGCGTGTCGCCGAGGTGCGCGTAACCGTAGCTGAGGACGCGGCGGAGCACGGACTCTCTGCACATATAGAGCGCGTTCACGCGCGCTGTGACGGACGAGGGCACGGTGAGGTCACTTCTCCGCAGATAGAGTGAATAGGAGCGCGAGAGCTGTGAGCCGTCCTTGAGATAGTAGGTCAGGCGCAGGTGGAAGGGTTCGATGTCGTCATAATCGCTCTGGGAGAGCGTATCCGCGTCCGATGCGTCTGCGATGCGCACCTGCTCGTTCCGGTTTTTGACGATGGCCTGGTGCGCCGCGGTGAGGCGGCGGATGGTATCGGCGTCGTCGGTCGTGACGTCCGTCATGCCGGAGAAGGTGTAAAAGGCAGATTCGATCTCGCTCTCATCCGGCACGCGCTTTTCATAGCCCGTGAGGTCGAAGCTCATCGTAACGCCGAGCAGCACAAGAGCGAGCGAAACGATGGCCGCGCCCTTTGCGCCCGCGCGGAAGACACGGAAGCTCTTTTTGATGAGCATCTCGGCGACAAAGTAGCCCACAAGCCCCGCCGCCGCCATGCAGAGGATCGTGCCGGGCAGGGAATCGTTGCCGCTCGAGCGGTACTGGCCGAAGAGGAAATAGTAGAGGAACTGGCCGAGCGAAACGGCGGTGCAGAACGCAACGCCGTACTTGAAGACCGGCACCGCCCACGGGAAGGCGACCGTCGAGCCGGTCATCTCGCTCTTGCGCGTGCGGTAGAGGAGCAGCGCGATGAGGGCGATGACAAGTCCCGCGAGCGCGTAGGCGGCAAGGATCATGAGCGAGCCGCGCACGAGCGCGTAGGCGGTCACATAGTACGAGTCGCTCTCGCAGGTCTCGATCGAGGCGATGCCCACCTTGAAGTACATATAGAGGGGCGGGGAGAGAAAATCGAGCGCAACGTCGGTTTGTCCACTGTAGCCGTAGAGGAAATTGCCCGCAAAGTTGCGCAGCAGATATTCCATTCCCGGGACGAGGATATTGCCGACGAAATAGAAGACGGGCGCGGCGAGGATCTGCCCCGTCATCACCATGCACAGCGCGGCGAAGGAGTAGAAAAAGACGGCTTCGAGCATGGCGCTGCCCATGGCCGCGGCAGTGACGCTCCAGAAACTGAGGTGCAGCGGGGCTGAGACCGCCGCGCCGAGCAGAAACGTGACGAGAATGGTGGAAAGCTGGCAGAACAGTCCCGTGAGGTAGGCGGTCAGAAAGATGGTCTCGCGCCGCACGGGGAGCGCGTGGAAGCCGTTCGTCGCGCGGCTCTGCGTCAGGTGCGAGAAGGAAAGCATCGCAAAGAAAAGGCCGAAGAAGAAGGAAATGAAGATGCCGCCGCGCACGCCGGTATTGAGCAGCAGGCGGGATGCATCCGCTGCGCTGTAACCGAGCTGATAGGCGGAAAGCTCTGAAAAGAGCATGACCGGCACGAGGAAAAGCCACAAGGCGGTGTAGCCGAGCCAGAGCGGCCAGGTGTGCTTGAGCTGGCTGCGGAATAAAGTCTTATCAAAGAACGATGTCGCGGATCGCATAGTCCTCACCTCCCAGTTCATAGATGAAAATTTCTTCAAGTGACAGCGGCACCGCGTCGATAAAGATCGGGTGCAGCGCGGCGAGCTGCTGTTCCAGTTCCTCTGCGCTGCCGCGGCAGATGAGCGTGTGGACGCGCCCGGTCTGCGCGTGGTGCAGCACCTTGATCTCCTGCGGCAGGGCGGGCAGCTCCGCACCCTCAAAGGCGAGCTGGAGCTTGACGGTATAGTCCTGCAATTCGCTCAGCGAATGTTCGAGCAGGAGCTTGCCGCGGCTCATCACGCCCACGTGGTCGCACACGTCCTCCAATTCGCGCAGGTTGTGCGACGAGACAAGCACTGTCGTGCCACGCTCGGCAACGTCCTGCAAAATGAGGCTCCACACCTGACGGCGCATCACGGGGTCGAGACCGTCCACCGGCTCGTCGAGGATGAGATAGTCGGGCATTGTGCACAGCGCGAGCCAGAAGGCCGCCTGCTTCTGCTGGCCCTTGCTCATGCGGCGCAGCGGCCGCTTTTCATCGAGCGCGAAGACCTCGCGGAGCTTTTCAAAGCGCTCCTGATCGAACTTCGGGTACAGCCCGCGGTAAAAGCGCATCATATCGCGCAGCCCCGCCTGCATAAAGTAGAACCAGTCGTCGGGGATGGAGGCGATGCGCGCCTTCACGCCCGCATTTTCCCAGACGGGCTGGCCGTCAAAGGTCACGCTGCCGCTGTCCTGATGATAAACGCCCGTCAGGTGGCGCAGCAGCGTCGTCTTGCCCGCGCCGTTTGGCCCCACAAGGCCGTAGACCGCGCCGCGCGGTACGCTCAGATCCGCGCCGTCCAGCGCGGCAAAGCCGTCAAAGGTCTTTTTAAGACCTCGTACTTCGATCATTTCTCTTCTCCCTCCCTGCACAATGCTTGAATGTCTTCTTCGCTCACGCCCATGGCGCGCAGCTCCTGCAAAAGCTCTTTGACCTGTTCTTCCAGCGCGCGGCGGCGCTTGTCGTCACGCTCGCGGTAGGTGTGCACGGCAAAGCAGCCCTTTCCCGGCACCGAGCAGCAGTAGCCGCTCGTTTCCAGCTCATTGTAAGCGCGCTGGATGGTATTGGGGTTGATGGCCAGCTGCGTCGCCAGCGCACGCACCGAGGGGAGCTTGTCCCCGTCGGCGATGACGCCCGAGACGATCAGCCGCCGCAGTCCGTCGCACACCTGCTCGTAGATCGGGCGCGAGTCGCGGTAATTCAAACTTATCATATCGTCCTCCCGTGGCCGTCAGCGTGCGCACAGCACAATGAGGAACAAAAGGCCGAGCAGCAGAAAGCCGAGCGCCGGAAGCAGAAAAATATAGGTGAACATAGGTACCTCCTGACTGTATTAAGCGTGTTAGTACAGTTAGAATAGCATAGGAGCTTCTCCTTGTCAATCCCCTTCAAGTGTGCGGGACGGAATGGGTAAAAAACACAGGAAATGCGCTCAAAATGATAAAATATTAACGATTTCTTGTATAAAATACAAGATTTTACTGCTTCTTAGCGGCGAGAAACGCCGCTTTGCCCGTTGACAGCGGGCGGCCGATTTGGTATGCTTTGGACTATGAAATATTTTCATCCAGTGTTTCATGAAATGTGATTTTTTCGGAAAGGGGAAAAGTATGGATCAGTTTATGAACATCAACAAAGCGGTGAACGGCTTTGTCTGGGGACCGGTGATGCTGATGCTGCTCGTCGGCACGGGCGTCTATCTGAGCATCGCCGTGGGGTTCATCCAGTTTTCCAAGATCGGCTACTGGTGGAAAAACACCATCGGCAGGATTTTCAAGAAGAGCGAGGCGGGCGACGGCGAGATCACGCCGCTGCAGGCGGTGTCCACGGCCCTTGCCTCCACCGTCGGTACGGGCAACATCGCGGGCGTCACGGGCGCAATCGTTTTGGGCGGCCCCGGTGCCGTGTTCTGGATGTGGGTCTCGGCGCTGTTCGGCATGGTGACGAAGTTCTCCGAGGTCACGCTCGCCGTCAAGTACCGCGAGCGCAACGAGAAGGGCGATTGGTGCGGCGGACCCATGTACTACATCAAAAACGGCCTTGGCCCCAAGTGGAAGTGGCTCGGCACCGTGTTTGCCGTGCTCGGCGCGATCGCGGCGTTCGGCATCGGCAACATTGCGCAGGTCAACTCCATTGCAGACTCCGTCAAGTCCGTCGCCGTTGCCTTCAATGAGGATGCGGCGAATAAGGAGATGCTCATCTGCCTGATCACCGGCATCTGCGTGGCCATCTTTGTCGCGCTGGTGCTGCTCGGCGGCGTCAAGCGCATCGGCCAGGTCACGGAAAAGCTCGTGCCCGGTATGGCCGTTATTTACATCGTCTGCGCGCTCATCGTGGTCTTTTCGAATGTCAGCGCCGTCCCCGGCGTGTTCGCTTCCATCTTCAAGGGCGCGTTTGACCCCGCTGCCGTCACCGGCGGCGCGGCGGGCATTTCCATCAAGCTTGCGATGACCAAGGGCGTCGGCCGCGGCGTTTTCTCCAATGAGGCGGGCCTCGGCTCCGCGCCCATCGCGCACGCCGCCACCTCGGAAAAGAACCCCGTCAAGCAGGGCCTCTACGGTATTTTCGAGGTCTTCATGGATACCATCGTTATCTGCACGCTCACCGCGCTCGTCGTCCTCTGCTCCGGTGCGGCGGACGGCAACTACGGCAACGATGCCCTTGCGGGCGTTCCCACCGCGGTCGCGGGCTTTTCGAGCGTCTTCGGCGACAAGGCCGGTTCGATGATCCTCGCCGTGGGCCTGCTGCTGTTCGCCACATCCACCATCCTCGGCTGGGCGCTCTACGGCACGCGCTGCGCGGAGTTCCTCTTCGGCAGCAAGATCATCCGCCCCTATCAGATCATCTTCTGCCTTGTCGTTGTGGCCGGTGCGGTCGCGGACCTCTCGCTCGTGTGGGATATCTCCGATACGCTCAACGGTCTTATGTCCATCCCGAACCTCATCGCGCTGCTCCTGCTGAGCCCCGTCGTCATCAAGCTGACGCGCGAGCACTTCAGAAAATAACCAAAACAGCGGCAAAGTCTTTGACCGCTGAAAAGAGACGGCTCCGGCCGTCTCTTTTGCTGCCCCTTTTGCCGCACGGGACGAAAAAATGCAAAAAAACGGTATGGTTTCGCAGGTTTTGCTTTACAATAGGAAAAAGCTGTGCTATCATAATTCAGCACGCTTAGCGTGCGTATTCCCGCACTTAGGACGTGGAGGACTCACCGACCCGCCGCTCAGTGTTGGGAGAATTTATGAAAGGTGGAATACACACTATGATGCTCAAAGACCAGAAGACGGCCATCATCGAGGCCAACCGTACCCACGAAGGCGACACCGGTTCTCCGGAGGTTCAGGTCGCTATCCTCACCGAGCGTATCGCTCGGCTCACCGAGCACCTCAAGCAGCACCCGCAGGACAACCATTCCCGCCGCGGCCTGTACAAGATGATCGGTAAGCGCCGCAGCCTGCTCGACTACCTCATGAAGAAGGACATCGAGCGCTATCGTGCCCTGATCGCCAAGCTGGGTATCCGTAAGTAAGTTTGAAAACAGGGTGGTGTGCGTGCGCACCACCCTTCTTTCACACTTCCGCCCCTGCGTTCCCCCGCGCGTATGAGAGCCTGCTATGCTTTAGCAGTTGAAAAAGCGGCGGAGAGCCCGACGTTTTTTCAAGTGCTAAACGGTCGGCTCCCATACGAAATTTTACAAAAAGGAGATCGACAAATGTCTACCATCATCACCCACAGACAGTTCCCCAACTACCACAAGTACGAGATGGAGCTCGCCGGCCGCCCCCTCACGCTCGAGGTCGGCAAGCTTGCCGAGCTCGCCAATGCCGCCGTCATGGTCGGCTACGGCGATACCCGCGTGCTCGTCTGCGCCACGGCCTCTGCCCGCCCGCGCGACGGCATTGACTTCTTCCCCCTCTCCGTCGACTTTGAGGAGAAGCTTTACTCCGTCGGCCGCATCCCCGGCTCCTTCAACCGCCGCGAGGGTCGTCCCGGTGAAAAGGGCATCCTGACCAGCCGCGTCATCGACCGCCCCATCCGCCCGCTCTTCCCCTCCGACTTCCGCAACGATGTTTCCATCATGGCAACGGTCATGAGCGTCGACCACGACTGCTCTCCCGAGATCGCGGCCCTGATCGGCACCTCCGCCGCGCTTGCCATCTCCGATATCCCTTGGAACGGTCCTGTCGGCGCGCTCAAGGTCGGTCTTGTGAACGGCGAGCTCGTCCTCAACCCCACGAGCGAGCAGCGCAAGGTCAGCGATCTTGACGTCACGGTCGTCTCGACCGGCAAGAAGGTCGTCATGATCGAGGCCGGCGCGAACGAGGTCGACAACGACACCATGTACAAGGCCATCGAGCTGGCCCACAACGAGAATCAGAAGCAGGTCGAGCTCATCAACCGCATGGTCGCCGAGATCGGCAAGCCCAAGTTCGACTACCCGCACGCGAGCTTCAACCAGGAGTTGTTCGACAAGATCGTCGAAAACTTCATGGACGAGGCCAAGGCCGCGATGGATACCGACGACAAGAACGTCCGCGAGGCCCGCTGGAACGAGATGATCGAGCACTGGCATGAGATGTTCCTCGAGCAGTACCCCGATATGGACCAGTATCTCGATGAAATCACCTACAAGTTCCAGAAGAAGATCGTCAAGCAGTGGCTGCTCGAAGGCCACCGCGTCGACGGCCGCCAGAAGAACGAGATCCGTCCTCTCGCTGCCGAAGTCGGCGTGCTGCCTCGCGTCCACGGCTCGGGCCTCTTCACCCGCGGTCAGACGCAGGTGCTCTCCGTCTGTACGCTCGATACGCTTTCCGCCGCCCAGAAGCTCGACACCATCTGGGAAGAGACCGAAAAGCGCTATATGCACCACTATAACTTCCCCGGCTACTCCGTCGGCGAGGCCAAGCCCTCCCGCAGCCCCGGCCGCCGCGAGATCGGCCACGGCGCGCTTGCTGAGCGCGCACTGCTGCCGGTCATCCCGTCTGTTGACGAGTTCCCGTATGCCATCCGCGTTGTGAGCGAGGTCGTTTCTTCCAACGGCTCGACCTCTCAGGGCTCCATCTGTGGCTCCACGCTCGCGCTGATGGACGCTGGCGTGCCCATCAAGGCGCCTGTCGCCGGTATCTCCTGCGGCCTCATTCAGGATGGCGACGATTTCACCACCTTCATCGACATTCAGGGCGTTGAGGACTTCCACGGCGAGATGGACTTCAAGGTCGCCGGTACGAAGAAGGGCATCACCGCCATCCAGATGGACCTCAAGAACGACGGCCTGACCATGGCCATCATCAAAAACGCCCTTGAGATCACCTATGACGCGCGCGTGCAGATCCTCGACCAGATCATGCTGCCCTGCATCTCCGAGCCGCGCGCCGAGGTCAGCCAGTATGCGCCCAAGATGATCACCATGCACATCGACCCCGAGCGCATCCGCGAGGTCATCGGTAAGGGCGGCAGCGTCATCCAGAAGATCGTTGCCGATACCGGCGCCAAGGTCGACATCGACGACGACGGCACCATCCACATCGCCTCTGCCAACGCCGCCGCGTGCGACGCCGCGAAGAAGTGCATCGACGATATCGTCTTTGTGCCCGAGGTCGGCAAGCTCTACTACGGCCGCGTTGTGCGCCTGATGCAGTTCGGCGCGTTCGTCGAGATCGCTCCGGGCAAGGACGGTCTGGTCCACATCTCCAAGCTCGATCGCAAGCGCGTCGAGAAGGTCGAAGACGTCGTCACCGTCGGCGATATGATCTGGGTCAAGTTCATGGAGATCGACGAGAAGGGCCGCTGGAACCTCTCCCGCAAGGACGCCCTCATCGAGATCGAAGCGCAGCAGGCCGCTGCCAAGGCTGCCGAGCAGCAGTAAGCTTTCTTATCAAATCAACAGAAAAGCAGCGCGTTCAGCGCTGCTTTTCTATACCCGCGGAAAAACGATGCGTTGAAGCCGCGGAGACCGGGCAAGAGCTGCGGAGGAAACAAAAGTGGGAGAAGAATGCCTGATTTGCAAGGACCGCCTGGAATATCTCAAGGCGGACGTTTTGATGGAGTGTGCCATCTGCCATAAGAAGGAAAACAGCAAGACGCGGTGCGTCCGGGGCCATTATGTGTGCAACGAGTGTCACACGCAGGGAATGGACGCGATCGTCGGACTCTGCATGGCGGAGACCTCGAAAAATCCTGTTGCCATCATCGAAAAAATGATGCAGATGCCGTTTTGCCATATGCACGGACCGGAGCATCACGTGATGGTCGGCGCGGCGCTGCTGACGGCCTTCAAAAGCGCGGGGGGAGAGATCGACCTGCGCGCTGCGCTGGCCGAGATGGTGAACCGGGGGAAAAGCGTTCCCGGCGGCGCCTGCGGCTTCTGGGGTGCCTGCGGAGCCGGAGTCAGCACGGGGATGTTCGTCTCGATCATTTCCGGCTCCACGCCGCTCACGGTCGAGCCGTTTGCCCTGTCGCATCAGATGACGGCGAGCGCGCTTGCGCAGATCGGGGCGGTCGGCGGCCCGCGCTGCTGCAAGCGGGACTCGTTTCTGGCCATCCGGGAGGCAATCGGCTTTGTGAAGGAGCACTTCGGGATCGAGATGGAGCAGGAGGACACGGTTTGCCGTTTCTACCGGCAGAATGCGCAGTGCGTCGGCAGACGGTGCCCGTTTTCCGCGGCAAATCATTTGTAAATACCCGAGGGGCGCGGGAAACCGCGCCCCTTTTCAAATTTTCCCCTTTATGGTATACTTTTGGCAAATTACAGGAAAGAAAAGGAGAAGGGCTATGGATACCATTGCAGCCATCGCCACGGCGCAGAGCCCGTCGGCCATCGGCATCGTGCGGCTCAGCGGAGAGGGGGCGCGGCGCGTGCTCGCTGCGCTGTTCACGCCCGCGAGCGGCGCGGCGGTCGAAAATCTTCCGTACCGCCGCATGACCTATGGCGATGTGCAGGACGAAAACGGCACGCTGCTCGACCGCGGCATGGCGGTCTGCTTCTCCGCCGCCCACAGCTACACGGGCGAGGAGAGCGCCGAGCTCCATTGCCACGGCTCGCCGGTCGTGCTCGGCGAGGTGCTGCGCGCGGCATTTGCCGCGGGCGCGCGGCAGGCAAAGCCCGGCGAATTCACGCAGCGGGCGTTTCTGAATGGCAGGCTCGACCTTACGGAGGCCGAAGCGGTCATCGATCTGATCGACGCCGAGACCGCCGAGAGCGCGCGCAATGCCGCCTCTCAGCTTTCCGGCGCGCTGCGCCGCCCGATCGAAAGTGTTTATGACAAGCTGCTCGACGTTTCGAGCCGCTTTTACGCTGTGGTCGATTATCCCGACGAGGATATTGAAGACCTCTCGCGCGAGGAGACCGAGCGCGCGCTTTCCTCCTGCGAAGAGACGCTTTCCGACCTGCTCGGCACGTTTGCGCGCGGCAGGGTGCTCAAAAACGGCGTGGCGACCGCCATCATCGGCGCGCCGAACGCGGGCAAGAGTTCGCTTTTGAACGCGCTCGTCGGCTTCGACCGCGCCATCGTCACCGATATCGCCGGTACGACGCGCGACACCGTGGAGGAAAAGGCGACGGTCGGCGGCGTGCTGCTGCGGCTGATCGACACGGCGGGCCTGCATGAGACCGACGACGTTGTGGAACAGCTCGGCGTGGAGCGGTCGAAAAAGGCCGTCGGGGACGCGGACCTCATCCTTGCGCTGCTGGACGGCAGCGCGGGCCTGTCGGGATCCGAAGCACGCGCGGCGGAGATGCTTGCGCCGCTTGCGCTTGCCGCGAAGAGCGGCAAGCCGTGGCTGCTGCTGCTGACCAAATCCGACCTCGGCGGCGGAGCAGGCGTCGTGCCCGACGGGGATTGGCGCGCGCCCGAGGCGGTCATCCCGCTCTCCAGCGTGACGCACGAGGGCTTTGACAAGCTGGAGGACGCCGTCCGCAGGCTCTATCCCGCGCCGCACGCCGGCGGCACACTGCTGACGAACACACGGCAGGCGGATGCGGTCCGCCGCGCGCTCGAGAGCGTCCGCGCGGCGAAGGACGCGCTTACCGCGGGCATGACGCCCGACGTTGTGCTCACGGAGGCGGAGCAGGCGCAGACCGCGCTCGGCGAGCTCACGGGCCGCACCGCACGCGAGGACATGGTCGCGCGCATCTTCGAGCGCTTCTGCGTCGGAAAATAATTTAGCGGCGTATTTACAGACGATAGAAAAGTTTGGTATAATATAACGTCCGACAGGATACCAAAAGAGAAACCGTGATTTTCTTCCCTGAAAGGAGAAGTGCTGCAATGCGTGATTATATCATCATGACCGATAGCTGCTGCGATCTGAGCCAGCAGGAGGTCGAGGAGCTCGACCTCACGGTCCTCCCCCTCTCGTTCACCATCGAGGGCAAGACCCTTCTGAACACGCCCGACCATGCGGATCTGTCGCCTGAGGAGTTTTTCAAGAAGATCGCCGAGGGCGCGGACTGCACGACCGCTGCGGTCAACGTTGGCCAGTTCACCGACGCGATGGAAAAAGTGCTGGATGAGGGCAAGGATATCCTTTGCATCTGCTTTTCGAGCGCGCTGTCCACGACCTATCAGTCCGCCTGTATCGCCGCGAGCGACCTGCGCGAAAAGCATTCTGGCGCGAAGATCATCGTCATCGACTCCCTTTCTGCCTCGCGCGGGCAGGGGATGCTGCTCTACCGCACCGTGCGCGAGCGCCGCGAAAAAGGCCTCGACATCGACGCGCTGGCGAGCTATGTCGACTCGATCATCCAGAGCCAGGACCACTGGTTTTTTGTCGATGACCTCAACCACTTGAAGCGCGGCGGCCGCGTGAGCGCGACGGCGGCGCTGGTCGGCACGATGCTCGGCATCAAGCCTGTCATGCACACCGACAGTGAAGGACGTCTCACCCCCGTGAGCAAGGCGCGCGGCAGCAAGGCCGCGCTCCGCGCGCTCGTGGACAAGATGGAGGAGCTCGGCATCGAGCCGGAGAAGAACCAGCCCATCTTCATCTGCCATGCCAACTGCCCGGACTATGTCGAGTA
The DNA here is from genome assembly GCA_900550165.1 of uncultured Eubacteriales bacterium. GTDB lineage: Bacteria > Bacillota > Clostridia > Oscillospirales > Oscillospiraceae > Hominicoprocola. The sequence continues at coordinate 37,114 of URQY01000006.1, read as the reverse complement.
CGTCAAGGTCCTGCTCAAGGAGCGCTTCAACGTCACCGACGTGCGCGCGGACTTCATCGGCCCTGTCATCGGTGCGCACACCGGCTGCGGCACGCTGGGCCTCTTCTTTGTGGGGACCGAGCGATGAAGTGGCTGGAACTGCACCTCGACACGCGGCCCGAGGGCATCGAGCCCGTGACGGAGCTTTTGAGTACCTACGGCATCGACAGTCTGATGATCGACGAGGAGGGCGACTTCAAGGACTTCCTTGAGAACAACCACCAGTATTGGGATTACGTCGACGAGGACCTGATGAAGTCGATGCACGGCAAGAGCCGCATCACCTTCTACCTTGAAGACAGCGCCGAGGGAATGAATACCCTTGCGCAGTTCCGCATCGGCCTGTCCGCCTTCAAAAAGCAGCATCCCGAGTACGCGCCGCTCATCCTCAGCATGGAAAATGTCGAGGATGCGGACTGGGAGAACAACTGGAAGCAGTTCTACAAGCCCATGGAGATCGGCGAGCGGCTGCTCGTCGTGCCCGAGTGGGAGCAGGCGAAGGAGGACGGGCGCGTCAAGCTCATCTTAAACCCCGGCCTCACCTTCGGCACCGGCAGCCACGCGACGACGCGCCTTTGCCTGCAAGCGCTTGAGCAGCATATCCACGGCGGGGAAAAGGTTTTAGACCTCGGCTGCGGCAGCGGGATCCTCTCCATCGCCGCGCTGCTGCTCGGCGCGAAGGATGCCTTCGCCTGCGATATTGACGACAAGTGCGTTGGCGTCGCCTACGAAAATGCCGCGCTCAACGGCGTGGGCAAGGAGCACTACACCGTCCGCGCGGGCGACGTGCTCAGCGACAAGGGCTTGCAGAAGGAATTCGGCGGCGACTATGATGTGATCGTTGCGAACATCGTCGCGGATGTGATCATCGCGCTCGCCCCGCAGGTGGGAAGGCTTCTCAAAAAGGGCGGCGTCTTCCTCTGCTCCGGCATCATTGACGACCGCGCCGACGAGGTGCGCGAAAAGCTCGTCGAGGCGGGCTGGACGATCGAGGAAACGCGCAGCAGCGAGGGCTGGTTTTCCTACCTCTGCCGGTAAAATGAAACAAAAAAGACCAGCCTCTTTTGTGAAAGAGGCTGGTCTTTTTTTAGCGCGCAAAATATACTTGACAATATCGATTATCGATAATACACTTTAGCCAAGGAATATCGAATATCGATATATGGGGGGTGAGCGCGTGGCGCGAGAAAAATTCAGCACATTGACAGAGCAGATGTTTTATATCCTGCTTTGCCTTCGCAGGGAGTGCTGCGGTATGGACGTAATGGCGCGCGTGGGTGAGCTGACGGGCGGGCGCGTAGCGGTGGGGCCCGGCACACTCTACAACCTGCTCGAGCAGTTTCTGGCGGCGGGATACATTGTCGAAACACGCGCGGAGGGGCGGCGGCGCAGCTACCGGCTCACCGGCGCGGGAGAAGCGCTGCTGAAAGGCGAGGTGGAACGCCTGCAAATGCAGGTGCACGATTACCAGAAGCTATTTGAGAGATAACGCCCCTTGCGGGCGGCGAGAAATGAGAGAAAGCGAGGTTTTTCTGATGCGCAACACCAAACGGGAGCTGAATCCCTATTCTTTTTACGACACCGAGGGCCTTGCGCGCCACTTTGAGCGCATGGCGGCGGAGGGCTGGGCCCCAGACCGCGTGGGCCTTTTTATCCGTTACCGCCGCATCCGGCCGCAGAAGCTGCGCTTTGCCATCACCTACTATCCCGATGACAGTGGTGCAGACGGCGAAGATGTTTTCCTCGAGTACTGTGCACAGGCAGGCTGGCAGCAGTCAGCGGGCGTTGGTGATCTGACCTTCTGGGGCGGCGGCGCCATGGGGGAGGGCGGCGGCCTTGGCGGGAGGACCCGCCATGTGCTCTGCACAGCGGATGAAAACGCTGTGGATGTTGAGACTGACCCTGTTTTGCAGGTGGACGCGATGCACCGCGCCCTCAAATATTATCACACGATACTGATCTTTTGGCTCATCTATATGCTCCTCAGGATCTGGGATATCCTGACCGGCCTGAAAACAGACCCTCTGAATACGCTTATCTATGGAATGGGGGATTTTTTGTCATGCATTTCGCCTGTTGTCACGCTGATCTGCGGGACTGACCTTATCTGCTATAACAGCTGGTATCGGAAGGCGGCGCGCACGGCGAGAGAGGAACATCGCTTTTTGCCTGCAAAGTCGCGCCTCTGGCTCCAGATACTGGAGCGCGCGGCGCTGCTGCTGACACTTTTCGGCATTTTGGTGAGAGCCCTGCTGGGGACCGGCGGCAGCAGTATGGGGAGGCTTTACCTTGCTGCGATCCTGTGCGGGATCACGCCGTTTGCTGCGATGTTTCTCACCTATTCGGCGGTGAAAACCGGTGCGGGCAGGGCGAAGCGCTGCATCGTCACGGCCTGCGTGACGGCGGCGGTCGCGCTGGCTTCGGTGGGGGTGCTGCTCACCATGGAGCAGAACGGACTTTTTGACAGCGATGAAGTTCCGCCTGAGCTGTATGATGAAGAATTTCGGGCGACGGTCTACCACGACGCGCTGCCGCTCTACCTCTCCGACCTCGGCATAGAGGATGAGGATGCGCTCTGGTCGTGCCTGAGTTGGGGGAGCTCCTCGCCCTTCGCTGCGCGGTACGGCGGAAAGCAGCGAGATGTGCTTGCCAGTTTGGATGATCCCGAGCATCCGGAGACGGCGCGCGGCAATCCTGCGTGGATCCACTACGACATCGGAGAGGTGTATCTTGCATCGTGGTTTGACCGCTGCCTTGCCTCCGAGCTGGACTATGAGCAGACTGCCCTTATCGACGGCGAGCATCGCCGTCTCCCTTACGCCTACCGCGAGGTCAATGCCGCGCCTTGGGGCGCAGAGCGGGCGTGGCGGCTCTACGACGAGGAAGAGGAGCAGTGGCTTGACCACTGGCTCATCACAGGCGGCACGCGCATTGTCGAGTTTGCGTCGGGCAGTGTGCAAATGACCGATGTCCAAAAGGCGACCGTCGGCGAAAAGCTGCTGGGTAACTAACAAAAAACGGCCTTCTCCCATCGGGAGAAAGCCGTTTTTTCAGCAAAGTCTTTACTTATTCGCCGCGCGCTCCGCCGCCTCGACGACGTGGCTTGCGAGGATGGTGCTCGTCACCGTGCCGACGCCGCCGGGAACGGGAGTGATGGCCTCGACGATGGGCTCGACCTCGGCAAAGCGGGTGTCGCCGCAGAGGTTGCCGTCCGCGCCGACATGGATGCCGACATCCAGCACGACCTGGCCTTCGCGCACGCTCTCCGCGCCGACCATGCCGGCTTTGCCGGCGGCGACGACGAGGATATCGGCCTCGCGGCAGATCTCGGGCAGATTCTCGCTGCGGCTGTGGCAGATGGTCACGGTCGCGTGCTCGGCGAGCAGCAGCAGGGAGACCGGCTTGCCAATGACCAGGCTGCGGCCGATGACGACCACGCGCTTGCCCTTGATGGGGATGTTGTAGTGCTTGAGCAGCGCCACGCAGGCCGCGGCAGTGCAGGGGGGATAGCCGCCCTTGGTGCCGGCGTAAACGGCGGTCATGGAGCCGTCGGTGATGCCGTCCATGTCCTTCTTCGGGTCGAGCGCTGCGCGCGCCGCCTCATCGTCGAGGTGCCCCGGCAGCGGACGGAACATCAGCACGCCATGGACCTTTTCGTCCGCGCCCAGCGCGTGGATGTTCTCCATCAGCTCTTCCTGCGTCACATCCTCGGGTAGGACGACCTGACGCACCGCCACGCCGACCTTCTCACAGCGCTTGAGCGCGCCGCGCTCGTAGGCAAGGTCGTCCTCGCGCGCGCCGACGCGCAGGATCGCAAGGCAGGGCTCGACGCCGTTTTTCTTCAGTTTTTCCGTTTTCGCATGGAGCTCCTCGGTCAGCGCCTTGGCGACCTCGGCTCCCTTGAGCAGCATGGCCATGATAGTTTCCTCCTCGATCGCGCGGCAGCGCCGCGCCTTCATTTGTACTCAGGATAACAAAATTAAAAAAAGCTGTCAATTTCTTTTCGAAAGCGGCAAAAGGAAATTGATTTACTTTCTTCGGCGCCTTGCGTTTTGCCGCGCTTTTTGCTACGATAGAAATAGAATTTTTGCACATCGGGAGGAATTGACCCATGTCTGTGATCGAAGAAAAGAAGGCGCTGCGCACCTTCATCCGCAAGAAGGAGCGCACGCTTGACCCTGCTTACAAGGCCAAAAGCTCCGAGGCCATCTGCCGCCATCTGCTCGCGCTGGACGAGTACAAGCGCGCAAAGGTCGTCTTTGCCTTTGCCGGCACCGAAAAGGAGATCGACACCTCGCTTCTGATGAACGAGACCATTGCCGCGGGCAAGACGCTCATCCTGCCCCGCTGCGCCGCCGAGCACGCCATCGACCTGTGCGTTGTGCGCTCGATGGATGATCTGGAGGCGGGTGCCTACGGCATTTTAGAGCCGAAGAAGAGCTGCGCGCTCGTCACCGCGGCGGATATCGACTTTGCCGTCGTGCCCTGCCTGTCGTTCGACCGCAAGGGACGCCGCCTCGGTCAGGGCGGCGGCTATTACGACCGCCTGCTGCCGCAGCTCCGCTGCCCGACGGCGCTCATCTGCCGCGAACAGCTCCTCTCGCCCGAGGTGCCGGTCGAGGAGCATGATATGCGCTGCACGATGCTGATCACGGAGAAGGGCGTTCTCACGCCGGAGGTGTGAGATACCGCTCCGCCGGACCAAAAGAAGACCAATAAAAGAGGCTCTCTTTAGAAAAGAGAGCCTCTTTTTGTTTTTTCGGCAAAAAAGGGAGTACCCATTCGGGTACTCCCTTTTTACGCTGCTTTGACGGCAATTACTGCTTGTCGTACAGGTCGATGAGCTTGGTGAGGTGCTCGAAACGCTCCTTCGCCGCATCCTCGTTGCGCTCGAAGAGGCCTTCGGCACGCTCGGGGAACTCGCGGGTCAGGCGGCTGTAGCGCGCCTCGTTCATCAGGAATTCACGGTAACCGCCGGCGGGAGCCTTGGAGTCGAGCGTGAACTTCTTGTCGGCCGCGGGATTGAAGCGGAAGAGGTTCCAGTAGCCGCACTCGACGGCCTTCTTCATTTCCTTCTGGCAGTTCATCATGCCGCCCTTGATGGAGTGCATCTCGCAGGGGCTGTAGCCGATGATCAGGGACGGGCCGTGATAGGCCTCGGCCTCGGTGATGGCCTTGAGGGTCTGAGCGGGGTTCGCGCCCATGGCGACCTGCGCCACATAGACGTAACCATACTGCATCGCGATCTCGGAGAGGCTCTTCTTCTTGGTCTCCTTACCGGCAGCCGCGAACTGAGCGACCTGACCGATGTTGGAAGCCTTGGAAGCCTGACCGCCGGTGTTGGAGTAGACCTCGGTATCGAAGACGAAGATGTTGACATCCTTGTTCTGAGCGATCACGTGGTCAAGACCGCCGTAGCCGATATCGTAGGCCCAGCCGTCGCCGCCGAAGATCCACACGGACTTCTTGGCGAGGTAATCCTTCTTGTCGAGGATCTCGGCAACCAGCTTGCAGGCGTCGCAGTCGCAGAACTTTTCGCCCTTGGCCTTGAGCTCGGCAGCGTGAGCGGCGAACTGAGGCATGGCGGCAAGCTCGTCCACGGTGGCGATGCTCGCCATCAGAGCTGCGACATACTCCTTGGTGGCAGCCTGGTTAGCCTTGCCGTCATCCTTGGTGTCGAGCCACTTCTGAGCGGCGGCCTTCAGCTCGGGACGCGCCCACTCGACGGCGATGAGCTGCTCGGTCTTGGCGATGAGGTCCTCGCGGATCTTCTCCTGGCCGATATACATACCGAAGCCGTGCTCGGCGTTGTCCTCGAACAGGGAGTTGCACCATGCCGGGCCGTGGCCGTTCTTGTCGGTGCAGTACGGAGAGGTAGCGCCGGGGCCGCCCCAGATGGACGAGCAGCCGGTGGCGTTGGAGATATACATACGGTCGCCGAAGAGCTGGGTGACGAGACGGGCGTAGCTGGTCTCGGCGCAGCCTGCGCAGGAGCCGGAGAACTCAAGCATGGGCTGCATGAACTGGCTGCCCTTGACGGTGAGATCCTTCATGTCTTCCTTGTCGGAGACCTTGGAGACGCAGTAGTTGAACACATCCTGCTCAGGCAGCTCGCTCTCCTGGCCGACCATCGTCAGCGCACCGACGGGGCACTGGCCCACGCAGACGCCGCAGCCCATACAGTCGAGCGGGGAGATGGCCATCGTGTACTTGTAAACGCCCTTGCCCTTGCCGGCCTTGATATCGACGATCTTGGCGTTCGCGGGCGCGTTCTTGGCCTCTTCCTCGGTGAGAGCGAAGGGGCGGATGGTCGCGTGCGGGCAGACATAAGCGCAGTTGTTGCACTGGATGCACTTCTCGGCGTCCCAGGTCGGGACGGAGACGGCAACGCCGCGCTTTTCGTAAGCGGCAGCACCCAGCTCCCACTGGCCGTCCACATGAGGCATGAAGGCGGAAACAGGCAGGCTGTCGCCGTCCATGCGGTCGATGGGGTCGAGGATGTTCTTGACCTGAGCGACGAGCTCGGGCTTGCCCTCGTAGGAAACGGCGTCATCGGCGTCGACGGCGTTCGCCCAGTCAGCGGGAACGTCGATCTTCTTGTAGGCGGTGGCGCCGAGGTCGATGGCCTTGTGGTTCATATCGACGACATCCTGGCCCTTCTTCAGGTAGGAGTGCGTCGCGGCGTCCTTCATGTACTGGATGGCCTGCTCCTCGGGCATGACCTTCGCCAGGGAGAAGAACGCGGACTGGAGAATGGTGTTGTTGCGCTTGCCCATGCCGATCTCAATGGCGAGGTCGATGGCGTTGATGGTGTAGAGCTGGATGTTGTTCTTGGCGATGTAGCGCTTGGCGTCCGCCTTCAGGTGGTGATTCAGCTCATCGAAATCCCACTGGCAGTTGATCATGAACACGCCGCCGGGCTTGACATCGTTGACCATCTTGAAGCCCTTGGTGATGTAGCTGGGGTTGTGGCAGGCGACAAAGTCGGCCTTGTTGATGTAGTAGGGGCTGCGGATGGGCTTGTCGCCGAAGCGCAGGTGGGAGATCGTCACGCCGCCGGTCTTCTTGGAGTCGTACTGGAAGTAGGCCTGGACGTATTTGTCGGTGTGGTCGCCGATGATCTTGATGGAGTTCTTGTTCGCGCCGACGGTACCGTCGCCGCCGAGACCCCAGAACTTGCACTCGATGGTGCCCTCGGCCGCGGTGTTCGGGCAGTTCTTGTCCTCAGGCAGGGACAGACCCGTCACATCATCAACGATGCCGATGGTGAACTGGTGCTTGGGCTCAGCCTTCGCAAGCTCGCTGTAAACGGCAAAGACGGAAGCGGGCGGGGTATCCTTGGAGCCGAGACCGTAGCGGCCGCCGATGACCTGAATGCCGGTCTTGCCGGCGTTGGCCAGCGCGGTGACAACGTCGAGGTACAGGGGCTCGCCCTGCGCGCCGGGCTCCTTGGTGCGGTCGAGCACCGCGATCTTCTTGCACGTTGCGGGGATGGCCTCGATCAGGCGCTCGGCCTTGAACGGGCGGTACAGGCGGACCTTGATAAGACCGACCTTTTCGCCGTGGGCGTTGAGATAGTCGATGACCTCCTCGGCCACGTCGCAGATGGAGCCCATCGCGATGATGACGCGCTCGGCGTCGGGCGCGCCGTAGTAGTTGAAGAGCTTGTAGTCGGTGCCGAGCTTCTCGTTGACCTTCGCCATGTACTTCTCGACGACCTCGGGGAGGGCGTCATAGTACTGGTTGCAGGCTTCGCGGTGCTGGAAGAACGTATCGCCGTTCTCGTGGGAGCCGCGCATATGGGGATGCTCGGGATTCAGGGCGTGCTCGCGGAAGGCCTTGACAGCGTCCATGTCGCACATATCGGCGAGATCCTTGTAGTCCCACACAGCGATCTTCTGGATCTCGTGGGAGGTGCGGAAGCCGTCAAAGAAGTTGATGAACGGGACCTTGCCGGAAAGAGCGGCCAGGTGCGCCACGGGGGAGAGATCCATGACCTCCTGCACGTTGCCCTCGCACAGCATGGCGAAGCCGGTCTGACGGCAGGCCATGACGTCGGAGTGGTCGCCGAAGATGTTCAGCGCGTGGGTCGAAACGGTACGGGCGGAGACGTGGAACACGCAGGGGAGCTGCTCAGCCGCGATCTTGTACATATTCGGGATCATCAGCAGCAGGCCCTGAGAGGCCGTGTAGGTGGTGGTCAGCGCACCGGCGCCCAGGGAGCCGTGCACCGCGCCGGCAGCACCGGCTTCGGACTGCATCTCGACGACCTTGACCTGGTTGCCGAAGATGTTCTTCTGGCCGTTTGCGGCCCACTGGTCGACCAGGTCGGCCATCGGGGAGGACGGCGTGATGGGGTAAATGGCCGCGACTTCACTGAAAGCATAGCTTACGTGAGCCGCAGCATTATTGCCGTCCATGGATTTCATTTTTCTTGCCATAAATGAACCTCCTGTTTATTTCACCGTCAAAAGACGGTCGTTCTGCGTGAATTCGCAAAATTCAACGCTGATACTATAGCACACTTTTTTCGCCGTGTAAACGCCTCAGAGGGGGAAAAACATTCATTTTTTTGCAACAACAACTTCAAATGCTTTTATTTTTCAGGAACTTTTGCAAGCTTTTCTTCTTTTTGTGCATTTTGTGCAAAAATGCGCGGAGGGGGATTTGCCTGATGGAAAAAATGTGATATACTGATACGGAAAAAAGACAGCGCACGCCCTCTGCGCGTGCAAAAAGGAGGACGAAACGATGGTCACAGCGGTGCGCTCTCTGGGACTCCAGGGCATCTCGGGCTACGAGGTCACGGTGGAATGCTTTTTATCCGGCGGGCTGCCTGCGTTCGATGTCGTCGGCCTCGGCGACACGGCAGTCAAGGAATCGCGCGAGCGCGTGCGCGCGGCGGTGAAAAACTGCGGCGTGAAGTTTCCCGTCTCCCGCATCACGGTGAATCTTGCGCCTGCGGGCCTGAAAAAGGAGGGCACGCTCTATGACCTGCCGATCCTGCTGGGCATCCTTGCCTGCGCGGAGGAGATCAGGCCGCCCGCGAAGGACGCTGCCTTTGTCGGCGAGCTTTCGCTCACCGGAACGCTGCGCGCGGTGAACGGCATTCTGCCCATGGCGATGGCCGCGGCGCGCGCGGGCATCAAAACGCTTTACGTTCCCGCGGCGAACGCTGCCGAGGCGACGCTGGCCGACGGCGTGACCGTCTACGGCGTGCCGGACGTCGTGTCCCTTGTGGAGCATTTGAAGGGCAAAAAGAAGCTCGCGCCCCATCCGAGATGGCAGGCCGTACAAGCGGACGAGACCGGCCCCGATTTTGCCGACGTCATGGGGCAGGAGAACGTCAAGCGCGCGCTGGAGATCGCCGCCGCGGGCGGACATAATATCCTGCTGATCGGCTCGCCCGGCGCGGGCAAGTCGATGCTGGCAAGGCGCCTTCCGTCCATCCTGCCTGATATGACGAGGGAGGAAGCGCTCGAAGCGACCGAGATCTGGTCGGTCGCGGGGCTGACGGACAGCGCACACCCGATGCTGCTGCACCGGCCCTTCCGCGCCCCGCACCACACGCTCTCGGCCTCGGCCATGACCGGCGGCGGAAAGGTGCCAAAGCCCGGCGAGATCTCGCTTGCGCACCACGGTGTCTTATTTTTAGATGAGCTGCCGGAGTTCCACCGCGACGTGCTCGAGGTGCTGCGCGCGCCCATCGAGGACGGCGAGGTGACGATCACCCGCGCCGCGGGCAGCATCACGCTGCCGAGCCGCTTCATGCTCGTCGGCGCGATGAATCCCTGCCGCTGCGGTTGGTACGGCCACCCCTCAGGGCGCTGCCGCTGCACAAAGCAGCAGGTGGAAAAATACGTTGAGAAGATATCAGGCCCCATGCTCGACCGCATGGATCTGCACGTGAACGTCCCGAGCGTCGAGTTCGAGGCCATGCGCCGGCGCGAAAAGGCGGAGTCCTCCGCCGAGGTGAAAGCGCGCGTGAACGCCGCACGCGAGAAGCAGAAGGCGCGCTTTGTCGGCACGAACGTCGCCTGCAACGCGCACATGACGCCTGCGATGGTCGGCGAGTTCTGCACGCTGGACGCCGCGGGTGAAAAGCTCTTAAAAGGCGCGTTTGAGCGCCTTGGCCTCACGGCCCGCAGCCACGATAGATTACTGCGCGTTGCGCGCACGATCGCAGACCTCGACGGCAGCGAAAGCATCGAGGCGCATCATCTGGCCGAGGCCATCCAGTACCGCAATACGGACATTTTGCAGGGGTGAACACGATGAAAAAATACGACTATCTTTATCTTGGCGCGATCTCACTTTTGAGCCATATCGCCCAAGGGGCGGCTTTTGTCCTGCTGTTTGCGGCGTTTGGCGGCACGGGGTCGACCTCGTCCTTTACGTTTGCCACGCCCGTCGGGCTCGCACTTGGCGTCGTCTATGTGTCGGCGCTTTCGTTCCTCTTCGGCTGGGGACTGCGGCCGGAGAAGAGCATTGACAAAAACCGCTGCTGGAACGCGGCGATGGTGCTCTATGTGCTGAACCTTGCCTCACTTCTTGTGATGCCTGTCCCGTTCGGCTCGGGGAGCATCCTTGCGATGATCTGGGAGCTGCCGATGGCGCCCGCCATGGTCGGGATCAATGGATTGAGCGGAGAGGGCACGATGTTCAGCTATGCGCTCTTTGCCCTGCTGGCCGCTGTGGAGCCGATGTGCCTGACGCTGGGGCTTTTGTGGAAGGGGAAAACGCCTTCCGCCGCCCCAATAACCGAAAATCCGGCCGTGCCCTCCGCCGATGCGGAAGCGGCTATTGAAAATAAGGAGAACAATACCAATGCATGAAATGATCCTGTGCAAGCTCGGCGAGGTCGTGCTCAAGGGGCTCAACCGCCGCAGCTTTGAAGATAAGCTGATGGCGAACGTCAACCGCCGCGTGGCAAAATGCGGCAATTTCCGTATCTACGCCAAGCAGAGCACCATCTACGTCGAGCCCAAGGACGAAAACTGCGACATTGAAGCGGCCTTTGAGGGCTGCAAGAAGGTCTTCGGCATCATCGCCGTCTCCAAGGCCCTGCCCTGTGAGAAGGATGTGCAGAAGATCATCGGCGCGGCGAAGGAATATCTTGCCGATGAGATGCGCACGGCGAAAAGCTTCAAGGTAGAGAGCAAGCGCGCCGACAAGACCTTCCCCCTGACGTCCATCCAGCTTTCCCAGCAGGTCGGCGGGGCGCTCCATCAGGCGTTCCCGACCTGCGAGGTCAACGTCCACGATCCCGAGCTCGTCGTCCACATTGAAATTCGTGACGACTCGGCTTACGTCCACGGCCCGGCCGAGGGCGGCGCGGGCGGCCTGCCGATCGGCATGGGCGGCGTGGCGGTGAGCCTCCTTTCCGGCGGCATCGACTCGCCCGTTTCGTCCTACATGATCGCAAAGCGCGGCGTGAAGCTCGAAATGGTGCACTTTTTCTCCCCGCCCTACACCTCTGACGCGGCGAAGGAGAAGGTGCTCGAGCTTGCCAAGCTCCTTGTGCCCTGGTGCGGGCGGATGACCGTGCAGGTCGTGCCCTTTACCGAAATTCAGGAGGAAATCCGCCGCAACTGCCCCGAGGAATTCTTTACGCTCATCATGCGCCGCTTTATGATGCGCATTTCCCAGCGCGTGGCCGATCAGGTCAAGGCCAAGGCGCTCGTCACGGGCGAAAACCTCGGTCAGGTCGCATCCCAGACAATGGAGGCCCTGCGCGTGACCGAGGATGTGGTCGATCTGCCCGTCCTGCGCCCGCTCATCGGCCTTGATAAAGAGGAGATCGTGCGCCTGTCGCGCAAGATCGGCACCTTTGATACCTCAATCCTGCCCTATGAGGACTGCTGCACGGTCTTTACGCCGCGGCATCCGCGCACGAAGCCGAATCTTGAGGAAGTCCGCGAGGCGGAGGCGGCGCTCGATATCGAGGGTCTCATCGACCGCGCGATGTCGAATCGTGAATTTGTACGCATCAAATTCTGAAAGGAAGTCTTTACTATGGCGGAAAAAACAGTCGAACAGCGCTGCTATGAAGCGCTCAAGGCGCGCGGCATGACCTTCGCCGCGGCGGAAAGCTGCACCGGCGGGCTCATCGCCAAGCGCATCACGGATGTGCCGGGTGCGTCGCGCGTTTTCATGGGCGGCGTGGTGAGCTATACCGACACGGTCAAGCACCGCGTGCTCAGCGTTCCGGCGGAGATGCTGGAGGAATACGGCGCGGTGTCCGCGCCCGTTGCCCGCGCAATGGCCGAGGGCGCACGCAAGGCGACGACGGCGGACTGCGCCGTCAGCGTCACGGGCGTCGCTGGACCCGACCGCGACGAGCGGGGAAATCCCGTCGGCACGGTATTCATCGGATTTTCGTCGCCCAAGGAGACGATCGCCGAGCGCTTTGACTTCGGCGCGGCTTCCCGCGAGGAAATTCGCGGGGAAGCGGCGGATGAAGCCTTCAAGCTGCTCGAGGAAAAGCTGAAGGAAGCATAAGGGCCGAGGGCTGTGAGAAAGGAGAAAACATGAAAAGAAACACCGGACTGCTGCTTGCTGTACTGTTGGCGGCGCTGACGCTTTTGGCGTCAGGCTGCGGAGAAAAGCAGGAAACGTCGGACGGCGCCCCGGATGAACCCCTGGTGCAGGAGGAAGACCTGACGGTCGAGCCGCAGCCGGACGCGAACTTTACGCTGGAGCTGCCGGATGGCTTCCTGAGCCTTGGAACGGACTACGAGCCGAACGGGAAAACGCAGGATACGACCTACGACAGCGACGGGATGCTGCCCTATGACTTTGCGCGCCATTACGACGCGGACGCGCAGCTCGTCGTCGGGACGGACTACTACCCCGAAACGGGGCGCGAGGTCATCAGCTACCTGCGCACCAGTGCTGTGGGCGTGGGAACACCGCGCGGCGTCAAGGTCGGCGACAGCGAGAAAGCGCTGCTGACGGAATACCCGGAAGCGCTTTACTGCATCGCGGCAGACGAGTCCGAGCTTTATGACGGCTACAGCGACGAAGGCGGCTACAGCGAGCCTGCGTATGACTTTGACCGCGCCTACGTCTGGCAGCCGCAGACGCCGCAGGACGACGGAAACTACGACGTCCGCGACATTGCGTTTTACCTGAAGGACGGCACGGTGAGCGCGATCACGATGACAAAGCCGTATGCGTTCCGCTTTGTCTACGGTGTGGATCGAGACGCGGCGCTGCGCCTTGCGGAAGAAAACCGCAGCGCGCTGTGCGGGCAGTAAAAAGACAAAACAAAAAGCGGGGGACGCCTTAAGCGTCCCTCGCTTTTTACTGTATTTAATAGGTGCCGGGATCAAAGCTCGAGCGCGAGCTGCGCGTCGTCCAGCGCGGAAACATCCAGCCCGAATTCGCTCGGCAGATAGCGCGGGCAGACGTTTTCGCCCGTTGTGATGACGGACGCAGCAAGGCGCGTGCCGATCTCGCAGGATTCCATCATCGTTTTGCCGTAGGTCTGGCCGATGACGGCGCCGGCAAAAAACGCATCGCCCGCGCCGGTCGTATCCTTGACGTCGACCTTTTTCGCAGGGCAGAAGCCCTCCTCGCCGTCGAGCGTTGCAAAGACCGCGCCCTGCGCGCCCATCGTGACGACCATGCGGCGGATCTGCGCGCCGCGAATTTTGTCGCGCAGGATGGGCAGCATCTCGTCGGGCGTGAGACCGTCGTAATTTTCGGAAAACAGGATGCCCGCTTCCTGCTGGTTGCAGATGAAGCAGTGCACCGAGCGCAGAAAGTCGCGCCGCTCGATGGCAATGCTCATGTTGGAGACGACCGCGTAGACCGGCTTGTGATATTTCTCCGCCAGCGCGAACGTGCGCTTGACGATGTCCTTTTCCATGTCGATCTCAAGCAGGATGCTGTCGGCCTGCGAAAAAATTTCATCGCCCTGCTCATCGAGAATATCGGCGATGGGGCTCAGGTCGGGCCGTTTCGAGATCGAGGCGGTCACATCGCCCGTGTTGTCGAAGATGGCGAGCCAGGTGCCCATGCCGTCGGGCGTTGCGCGGATATAGCGCGTGTCGACCTTATGGCTTTTGAGCTTTCGGATGACGTCCGCGCCCGCGCTCGACTCATCGACGAGGCTCACAAAGGTGGGGCGCAGCTCAACGTTCGCAATGTCCTCAACGATGTTGCGGCTCACGCCGCCGTGTACCTGCACGACGCGGCCTGCGTTGCGCCCGCCGGGGATGTAGGAAGAGATGGGATAACCCTTGATATCGACAAAAACGGCGCCTAACACGACAATGCTCATGGAAAGGCCCTCCTGAAGCTTGAGTTTTGCTCAGTATAGCATATTCGGCGGCGAAAGAAAAGAAAAACGCACAAGAACGCGGAACGGACCGGCTCAAAAGGCCGGTCCGTTCCTTGATGAGAGATGAGAGAGGGGAAAATCAATCCTTGATGCGGGCCTTCCGGGTCTCCACGTTGCGGATGGCGAAGAGCGTGGCGATCGTGAGCACAATGCCGACGGCAAGGCAGACGATCCAATTCTGCACGAAGCCCGCGATGACGAAGCACACAAAGCTCAGGCACGCGACGGTGATGGCATAGGGCAGCTGCGTTGCCACGTGGTTGACGTGCTCGACCTGCGCACCGGCAGAGGACATGATGGTCGTGTCGGAGATGGGGGAGCAGTGGTCGCCGCACACAGCGCCCGCGCAGCAGGCGGAGATGCCGATGTAGAGAAGGGTGCTGTCGCCGGGGAAGATGGCGGTGACAATGGGGATGAGGATGCCGAACGTGCCCCAGGACGTGCCGGAGGCGAAGGCCAGCACGCACGCGACGAGGAAGATGACGGCAGGCAGCATATTGTAAAGGCCGGTGGAGGCAGCCTCCATCAGGTCGTGGACAAAGCCCGCGGCGTCAAGCGCGTTGAGCGTGGTCTTGAGGGAAACGGCAAGCGTGAGGATGATGATGGGGGAGATCATGGCCTGGAAGCCCTTGGGGATGCAGCCCATGGCCTCGCGGAAGCCGACGACGCGGCGGGCGACGAGGTAGATGACCGTGAGCACCAGCGCGATGATGCCGCCCCAGGGAAGACCGACGAACGCGTCGGTGTTGCCGAAGGCGCCGATGAAGTCGCCGGCGTAGTCCGTGCAGCCGGATGTATCGGCGCCGAAGAAGCCGCCCACATAGAGCATACCGACCGTGCAGGTGATGATGAGCACGATAACGGGAAGGATAAGGTCGATGACACGGCCGTGGGGGTTGGCGTTTTCCTCGGTGCTGCCGGCGCTGCCAGAGAGGTCGCCGGTATTGCGGGCGCGCTCTTCAAAGCCGCGCATCGGGCCGTAATCGAACTTGAGCAGCGTGAGCGTGATGATGAAGACAAAGGTCAGCAGGGAATAGAAGTTATAGGGGATGGCGCGGATGAAGAGCTGGATGCCGGAGATACCGGTGTCGAGGTCCTCGGCCGTGGAGGACACGGCGGCCGCCCAGGACGAGATCGGCGCGATCATGCACACGGGAGCGGCGGTGGCGTCGATGAGGTAGGCGAGCTTGGGACGCGAGATCTGGTGGCGGTCGGTGACCGGACGCATGACCGAGCCGACGGTCAGGCAGTTGAAGTAGTCGTCGATGAAGATGAGGATGCCGAGAATAAAGGTGGCAAGCTGCGCGCCCACGCGGGTGTGGATGTTCTTTTCCGCCCAGCGGCCGAATGCCGCGCTGCCGCCGGCGAGGTTGACGAGCGCCACGATGATGCCGAGCAGCACGAGGAAGAGGAAAATGCCCGCGTTATCCGAAACGGCGGTGATGATGCCGTCGTTGACGATCATGTCGATCGTTGCAACGGGGGAGAAGTCGCAGGCGAACAGCGCGCCGATGACAACACCGATGAAAAGAGACGAATACGCCTCCTTGGTGATCAGCGCCAGCGTAATGGCGATGATGGGGGGCACGAGCGCCCAGAAGGTTCCGACGAATTGCATGATGTTTCTCCTTTCCTGTGTCACAAGCACAGAGCAAAAAAATTAAGCCATGATTTCTATCATGACTTAACACAAAACATCAAAAACCGATGAGAAAAACATCGAAGCTCCTGACTGCGTCGATCATGACAGCACTCCGTCCTTTCGGACGACAGTCCGCCGGGTATTTCCCGACGACCCAAGTATCGACAAAACAGGAATTTCATCGACCCTTCGGCGGCGTCCCCTTTCGCACCCCACGGTCTCCTGCCGTTTTATCGGGGGCTACTCTTGTCAGCCGCGCCTCTATCAAGACTTATGAAATTGCTTGCAGTATACACCTTTTCTCGATTCTGTCAAGCGGGAAACGCGTTTTTCTGCGCAGGCAAACAAAAAACTGTTCAATCACGACGAAATAAAACGTAAAAACACAAAAAAATTAGTAAAAACGGCAGCTTTTGTCAGCCGACGCAGAACGCCGCTTCCATGCAGCGGCAGAAGAGCTGCCACCATGTCACGCGCGCGACGCTCTCGCCCGCGAGCAGCGGGAGGGACGCGACCGCCGTGCCGCCCGCGTCGAAAATGTCGAGCGTGCCGAGTGGTTCACCGGCCTCGATGGGCGCTTCAAGCGTCTCGGGCAGCGCGAGCGACTGGGTGAGTCCGCCCGCGCGGTTTTTCTCCAGGAGCAGGGCGTTGTCCGGCGTCAGAACGGTCTGGACCGTCTTCTGTGTGCCGAGCGTCACGGGCACGGCGGGCAGCGGCGACTCCGGCGCAGCGGTGACGAGCGCATACGACGCAAAGCCGTAGTTCAAAAGCGCCTTGGCGTCGGCAAAGCGCTTGTCGCTCGTGCTGCCGCCCAAGATGACGGCGATGAGCTCCATGCCGTCCTTTTCCGCCGTCGCGCTGATGCAGTATTTGGCAGTGCTTGTCGAGCCGGTCTTGAGTCCTGTCGCGCCGGGGTAAAAGCGCACGAGCTTGTTGGTGTTGACGAGCATGGACTGCCCGTCGCGCAGCGAATCCATCCAGATCGTCGTAAAGCGGCGGATATCGGGGTGATGCAGGATGAGCTCGCGCGACATGAGCGCGATATCGTAGGCGGAGGTGACGTGCCCCTCTGCGGGAAGGCCCGTGCAGTTGACAAAGTGCGTGTCGTTCATGCCGAGCTCCTTCGCCCGCTCGTTCATGCGCGCGACGAACGCTTCCTCGCTGCCTGCGAGGTGCTCGCCGAGCGCAACGGCCGCGTCGTTGCCGGAGACGACGCACACGGCCTTGATGAGGTCCTCGACGCGCATCTGCTCGCCCTCCTTGAGCCAGATCTGGCTGCCGCCCATGGACGCGGCGTGCGCGCTGCCCGTGACGGCATCGTCATATGAGAGCGCGCCGGAGTCGACGGCCTCCATCGTGAGCAGCAGCGTCATCACCTTTGTCACGCTCGCGCCCTCGCGCGGCGTGTGCTCATCCTTGGCAAAGAGCACCGTGCCGGTCTGCTTTTCCATGAGCAGCGCGGAGGGGGCGTCGAGCGTGAGCTCGTCGGCGCGCACGGGGACGCACAAAAGCAGCGCAAGCAGCAGGATCATCGGTAACATTCGTTTCATGGCGGAGCTCCTTTCTTCGTTTGGCAAAGAATATGAAAGGAATTGTGCCAACATGAATATTTCGCCTTGAAATGACACGAAAGATATGATATACTCTCTCCATTCGCAGGGTTGGTATATCGGTATTACAGCGGCTTCCCAAGCCGTTAAGGCGGGTTCGACTCCCGTACCCTGCTCCAAAAAAGAGAGGCACGCGCAAGGGCGACTCCTCATAAGGACATCTTGAAAACACCAGATTAAACCGATTGAGAGAATCTCTTGGTGTCGACCAAACGGGAATAGCCATCAACCATTTCATCGTGGTTGGTGGCTATTCCTGTTTAAAGGTATATTCATGTTGAAATCCGAACCGGAATCTTTGTAAAATTCCCTACCGCTCTTTAACCAGAAACAATGGGTAACCGCATGCCTAACCGGGAGAGCAGTTCGTTGGTAATCGTCCCACAGCATGCAGCCAGTTCCTCTGCCCGAATCACCTGACCGCCATCCCGGCCGATAATAGTCACTGTATCGCCAGGAGCGACCTCCGAAAGATCGCTGACGTCCACCAGCAACTGGTCCATGCACATCCACCCCACCATAGGACAACGCCGGCCCTGAATCAGCACCTGGCCGCCCCGCTGAGGCAGATCCCGGGGCAGACCGTCCGCGTAGCCGATGGTGACCACCGCCAGTTTGGTTTCTTGCTCTGCCTGAAAGACCCGCCCGTACCCGGCGCTCTCTCCGGCTTGCACAGTGCGGATACTGGCCACTCTGGCCCGGAGAGACAGAACCGGCCGCAGGTCAAGGCTTCGCTGAACAGGCGCATCATCGCTTCGAACTCCATAGAGTGCGATTCCAGCCCGGACATAGTCACAGGGCTGAGCTGGGAGGTTCCAAAGTCCATAGCTGGACTGGATATGAACTTTGCCGGGATCATATCCGGCAGTTCGGAGCCAGGCCACCGTATCATAGAACAAGGTCAGCTGCTCTTGGGTGTAGGCAACATCTTCGGCTTCCAGGCTGTCCGAGACGTATAGATGAGAAAAGACACCGTCCACTACCAGGTTTGGAAGCCGGAATGCCTCCAGGATCTCCTTCCGGTTTTCCGCCAGGATGCCCAGCCGGTGCATCCCCGTGTCCAGGGCCAGATGGACATGGACACGCCGCCCTCTGGCTGCCAAGGCCCGCCCGTGGTCAATATCCGCCACCGTCTGGGTCAGATGCCATCGCGTCAAGAGCGGAGCTTCCTCCGGGGAGGTATAACCTAAGATCAAGATTGTCCCCCGGATGCCCGCCTTTCGCAGAGCAATCCCCTCGGCCAGGCAGGCCACGGCAAAGGCCCGGACGCCCGCTCGCTGTAAGGTGCGGGCGGTCACTGCCCCGCCGTGACCGTAGGCCTCCGCCTTTACCACCGCCATCAGCTCTGTCCCCGGGGCCAATGTGTTCCGCAGCACCTGGGCGTTGTGCCCAAGGGCCGCCAGATCCACCTCCCGCCAGGCCCGAGCGGTGGGGCTGGGCTTCTTTTGAAGCCTCAGCAGGCAAGGGGCGGAGAGCAGCGCACTGAGCGCCAGCACCACAATAAAATGGAGAACACTGTTTTCAATGAGCATTTCTCCCAGTCCCAGTAGCTTTGCCGCTCCCCGGACCAGTACGATGCAGAGGGGATGGAGCACATACACGGCTGTGGAAAATTCCCGGACTTTCCTGGACTCGCCCTTGTTTCCGCCCAGCAGCAGAGAAAAAAGGCATACTATGCACAGGGGGAGGGCGAGGTACATGCTGTCGTGGCGCTGGACATCCATGCGATGGAGCCACAGCCCCTCGGCGCTCATGGCTGCCAGAGAGAGGAAGAAGCCCGCCAGAGACAGCTTTTGGTTCCACCGCCTTCCGGCGGCCCCAAGCAGAAGGAACAGTGGCGCGAAGAACAGGCCATTGCGGGTATAGCCGCACAGTGTAAAAATGCCGTCGTAAAGGGTCCGAAGCAGCGGGATCTGGGAAACCAGTCCATAGTAACTGTCCCCGCCCAGACCGATGAGATAGAGTAGCGCCGCCACAGGCAGAGCCACCCGCAGGCCCAGCCGGCTGAGCCACCGGGCGATGACGATGCCCAGAATGGTCGCCGGGAAATACCACAGGTGGTAGAAGGTGCCGTCCACCAGCAGTTTCCGCAAAACATCCGCCGGACCGGTGAAGCTGCCGGCATAGAGATTCACTGGCAGATACAAAAGGATGCAGACGCCGTAGAGCAGGCAGAGCTTTTTCAGCTGCCGCCCCACACCAGCCCAGTGATTCCGGCTCAGAAAGTACCCAGTGGTCATCAGAAAGAATGGGACTGCCACCCGGGCCAGTACCCGGGTAAGCCAGAAATCAGCCATGGCAGACACATCCGCCAGGGGCGAGGTGTGGTTCATCACCACCAGCAGGACTGCCGCCAGACGAAAGAGGTCCAAAGTCGGGACGGTTTTCTTAGCCGTTCTCATGGGTATCCCCCCACCATGTCAGGATAAATCCCTCCACATTGTCGCCGGATATCTGGCAGCAGCCCTCCGGCACTTCCACCTCTGTGACGGCTCCGGCGGCGGGCACATAGAACACCTGGGCCATGCGGCCGTTTTCCAGAGCGACGCTCCGGGGACCCTGCCGCAAAAAGTCCCGGTACTCCTCCAGACACAGCCCGTTGGTTTCCATCAGCTGGGCGTGGGGCGCCCCCACATAGCGGAAGTGCCACGGCTCAGCCGAGATCCCGGTGACTTCCTCCTTGCCCCGCTGGTAGCGTTCGATAAAGCCGTACCGGGCCGCCAGACGCCTAAATCTTCCGCAGACGCCGTCATAGGGAAAGGCAGGCCGGATGAAGTCGATGTATCCGGCAGCCTTTCCCAGGTCGATGGCGAGGCCGGTCTGATGCTCACTGCATCCTGGAAGGGCCACATACTGGCGGGTAAATGTCTCCCCATGCTCCGCCATGGAGTCGTCCCAGATCCGCTGCTGTTCCTGCTGGCTCCGCCAGCCGGACACCGGCACGATCTCCCGCTGTCCCCCCGCCTTTTGGATACAGGCAGACAGTAGCTGCCGTGCCCTGCTTTCAAGAAGAATGTCGGGGTGGTGCGGGTCCACCGAGGTCAGCGCAGATCGCTCTTTTTCATGCAGGGGATGCGCTCGGTTGACCAGGACCAGCGGCCCCTGAAAAATCTGCTCCCGGGGAATCGACACGGTTCTCATCCCGCCACCCCCAACTCGATCAGGCGGGTCACCAGCTCCCCAAAGGAAATGCCGATGCCCTGCATCATGCTGGGGTAGCGGCTGTGGGCGGTAAAGCCGGGGATGGTGTTGACCTCATTGAAGACGATCTCCCCATCCGGGGTGAGGAACAGATCCACCCGGGCGAATACCCGGCAGTCCAGGGCACGGTAAATGGTTTTTGCCGCTGTCTGGATCTCTGCCGCCTTCTCCGGCGGGATGCGGGCGGGACAGTGGATGGCGGAGGTCTTTAAGGTGTACTTCTCCTCATAGTTGAAAAAGCCCTCCGACAGCGCAATCTCGTCCACCAGACCCACGGTCAGTTCCTCGTTGCCCATGACCGCGCAGCCCACCTCAAAGCCGGGGATCGTCTCCTCCAGGATCACGGCGCTGTCGTGGCGGAAGGCCTCCTCCATGGCGGCGGGCAGCTCTTCCGGCCCGGAGACTTTGGTGATACCGAAGGAGGAACCGGCCCGGACCGGCTTGACAAACACCGGGTATCCCAGTTCCTCCGCTGCCTGGGCGATCCGGCTGAAATCATCGCTGGAATGAAAGACGTGGCTCCGGGGGACCCGGATGCCGGCCAGGGCCGCCAGCTGGTGGGCCCGGTCCTTGTCCATGCACAAGGCGCTGGACAATGTCCCGCAGCCGATGACCGGGACCCCGGCCAGTTCAAAGAGTCCCTGTACCGTACCGTCCTCGCCGTTCTTGCCGTGGAGGACTGGGAATACCGCGTCAAAGAGGAGACGGCGGCCGGAGCCGTCCAGCAGTAGTAAAGCGTGGGCCTCCCGTTCCACCAGTGGGGTGCAGGGGATACAGTCTGCCGCCTGCTGCCAAGTACCGTCCTCCAGCCGGGAGAGGTCGCCGGTATAGCAGAGCCACTGCCCCTCCCGTGTGATGCCCACAGCCAAAGGAGTATAGCGGGCGGGGTCCATGTGGGACAGCACCGCATAGGCGGAATGGAGAGAAACTTCGTACTCCGTGGAGCATCCGCCGAAGAGAACGAGAATGGTTTTCATGGGATAAGACCTCCTAATCAAAATAAAGCGCCTGGTTCTGATACTGAAATGGTACCAGAACCAGGCGTTTCATACTTGTCTATCTACCAACGGATGCCTTGCAAGTTTTCTGCGAAATTCTTGTGATTTTCTTACGGCGCTTCTGAATGGTCTGACGGAAGACAGATGGTGAAGGTGATCCGATCCTCGGTGCTGTCCGCCCGAATGGTCCCGCCGTGGAGCTCCACGATCTCCTTGGCGATGGCTAAGCCAAGGCCCGCACCACCTGTCCGGGTGGCGCGGGAGCTGTCCAGACGGAAGAACTGTTCAAAGATCCGGTCCAATTTCTCCTGGGGGATGTTCTTTCCCGCATTGGAGAAGGTGAGTACGATTTTCCCGGCCTCTATCCGTCCGGCAATTTCCACCGTGCTGTCCGGCAGGCTATAATAAGACGCGTTGCGCAGGAGATTATCAAAGACCCTTGCCAGCTTATCCGGGTCACAGGAATAGTGCAGCTTGGGCGGCAGATCCAGGCTGCATGACAGCCCCGATTCTGCGAAAATGGGGCGGAATTCGCTGGCGACCTGCTCCAGCATCCGCGTCAGGTCCACGCTCTGCCGCTCCAGCTCCAGGCGAGAGAGGTTGAAGCGGGTGATGTCGAAGAACTCGTTGATGAGGTCCTCCAGCCGCTCCGCCTTCTCCAGGGCGATGCCGGTGTACCTGGCCCGGATCTCCGGGGAGATCTGAGGCTCATCCCGCAGGAGGGTCAGGTAGCCGATGACGCTGGTCAGGGGCGTTTTCAGGTCGTGGGCCAGATAGACGATTAGGTCGTTTTTCCGCTGTTCTGCCTCCCGGGCTGCCCGGGCGTCCCGGAGAGCCTGCTCCCGGGCCAGATTCAGCTGGATGGAGATGTCCTCCAGGGAATCCGGCAGCTGGATGGGCTCCTCACTGGGGCGGGATAATTGCTCTGCCGCATTGGCCACCACGTCCAGCTGCTTGATGGGCTTGGAGATAAAATAGAAGCTGATGACCACCCAGCCCGCCAGCACTGTGACGATGCAGACCAGAACGATGTAGTCTCGAACCCAATTCAGGAAGTCGTAGAGCGGCGAGGGCTGCCAGGTGATGCTGGCGCAGATGATGAAGCCCAGGAATGCCAAGGCCATCACTGCGACCACCCAAGCCATGAGGACCAGCAGGTAGCCGCCCCAGATGCGCAAAGATCTCCGGCGGCTGCGGGTATTTCCTTTCTTACTCAATGGTGTACCCCACCCCCCAAACGGTCTTGATGAATTTGGGCTTTCGGCTGGGCTCGTGCATCTTTTCCCGTAGCCGGGCGATGTGACTCATGACGGTGTTGTTGCTGTCCATAAACGCCTCGCCCCAAACATGTTCAAACAGTTCCTCGCTGGACACCACATTCCCCTGGTGCTCACATAGATACCAGAGAATGGAGAATTCCAAGGGCGTCAGGGCCAGTTCCTCGCCGAACAGGACGCACTTGTGAGTGGCCTTGGAGATCTGAAGGCCTCGAAAGTCGTATTCGGTGACCTCCTGGACTGTCCCCTCCCTGGGGTTGTACCGGGTGTAGCGGCGCAGCTGAGTCTTGACCCGGGCCACCAGTTCCAGAGGATTGAAGGGCTTGGTGATGTAGTCGTCCGCTCCCAAGGTCAGCCCCATGATCTTGTCCATATCCTCCACCTTTGCGGTGAGCATGATGATGGGGAACAGGTGGTCCTCCCGGATGCGCTGGCAGAGGGTAAAGCCGTCCATGTCCGGCAGCATCACGTCCAGCACCGCCAGATCCAAGCGTGTCGTCCGCACACAAGCCAGGGCGTCGGAGGCGTTATAGAATTTGTGGATGGTGAAGCCTTCGTTTTTCAGATAGACCTCCACCAGATCTGCGATCGCAGTCTCGTCATCGACGACTAAAATATGTGTAGCCATAGTTGCCGGCCTTTCGTGTTTTTCTGCATTGTAGCACGGAACGTATAAAAAAGCGAGTATGACTCTTGATTTTTCCTAAACATGTCCTAAAGGGGACTGTTGCGGTCTCCTGTCTGCGCAAAATTCTCACCAGACTGTATCGAAACTACGATCTTCCAGACTCCTGATTTCGTAGGGTCGAAGTCGTGAAGCTGCGCCGCAGTGCTCTGTCATCCTTCGCTGGCAGGATCGGTCTGCGTATCATACGATGAACATTCCTCCAGATCTGCAGCCTGCTACCCGGATAGGCTTTTTTCAGCTTTGTGACAGCACGCTCCTTTGCCTTTTCCACGGCGGACTCCTTCATCATGTGGTACATGCCGATTTCCTTCAGCGAAGTTTTTTCAAATCCGAATACGCCGTAGAATTTTCCGAGGATGTCCCTGTCCTTCTTCGGGAGAGCATCAAATAGTTCCTGCAGCAGCTCAATGCAGACTTTTCGATACACGACCTGCTCCGCAGAAACAGAGAGATTCCCAGGCATCAGCCGCTCAAAGGGATCACCGTCATAGCTCCCAGGGATAAGATCATTGACACCAACAAAATGGGTGTTGTAACGGATGTGCTTGACAGCCTGTTCCAGAAGGACATCCATTTTCTCCGCGATCTCTTCGATGCTGAACTGACCTGAATGATATAGCCTTTGTGCCTGCCGGACAGCATCCATCTCGTGCTTGCTCAGAGAAAGATTTCCGATATGTTGCTCCAGCCAACGGGTCATCCGGCCTTTCAGATGTGGGTACAGGTAGGTGGCAAGCACAGCACGGCTCTCATCGTATTCTCTGCTCTGGACCCGTGTCAGAAATTCCAACGCACCCTCGCCGCAAAGATCCTCCAGAATCGTTTTCGTATAGCCGGACAACGCTCCCGGTCTTTCCCTGTCCATATGCAGACAGTTGAACTCTCTGGCAGTCTCCCGGGCGATGCGCCGGATCAGCCCGAGATTCCTGCGGTACAACTCCTCCAGCGCGCGCTCATCACCGCCGTAATATCGGCGGACCAGTTCCTCATTGGTCATGGGTCCCACCCGCCTTTGCTTTCGGTGGACGCCCTCGGGGCTTGCTCACTCTGGTGATGCGGCAATATTCATACACTTGCGCAGTAGATATTTGTTCAGAAAACTCCTCAACAGAGATATCCGGGCTGCGCAGCGCATCGTAGAGCCGGTCTCGCACATGATCCTTGGCTCTTCTGGCATCCTCCTGAGAGATAGCTCCCCGCTGCATATCCTTCGTGATCCTGGAAAAGGCAGTCAGCTTGGCCTTCACCTTAGGGTTGTTCTTTGCCAGTTCCTTTTGAACTTCCACCGTGCCAAATTGCCGACAGGTGTAGCCAGGAGCGTGGGGACAGGCCCCTTCGCAGTACAAAGCGTGGACGCCGCTCTTCAGCATGAAGTATTTCCCGCAGATGATGCAGCGGCGGATGTTGTGTCCGCTATTCAGGGCCAGCATATAGTCTGCCTTCATCAGCGCCTGTAAGCTGTCCGTCACATGCTCCTGACAGATGGCCATGGAGCCGTCCGGCAGCTCCCGCGGGACATAGGAGAGCATATATTCATCGTGTCTCCTGTAGCAGTCCCCGTGGTAAGTGATGGGGTTGACGATCAGCTTCTCTGCGGTGCGATCATCGTTATAGAAACCATAGAGCGCTGCCGCATAACTTTCCGGCCCATTGGTCGTGAGTGTGGAGAGGATAAACTTGATGAAATTCCGGATGGTAGGAACAAAGGCACGGATGTCGTGAAGATACATCATGTAGCGGTCGATGTATTTCTTGTAGGCACTCCAGGTATCTTCGCACGCTCCCAGGAGGCGAAACATCTCGTAATAAAACAACTCGCCCTTTTCCTCGCTGCCCTCTCTGCGACGAAACAGATCCAGCAGTCCCAAGGAGATTTCAGGATCGCTGTCCCCATCATCGCTCTGGAAGAATTCTTCCGCTGAGGCGCTGAGAAGTTTTGTCTGATCATCCTCTGAAAGGCTGTGCTCCTCGGGAGGAAACAAGCTGAACTGTCCTGTGATCTCCCGTATCACCGAAAAGAAAGCGTCATAGCAATCGTCCGGTAGCAAGCGGAACACAGTATATCGGCGAAGTTCCTGACAGAGCTGCTCCATCTCATCATTCAGTTTCCACCAAAGTTCACTCTTGCGGACATACTCGTAGATGTCCATAAGGGTACGGATGCGCACCATCCGTTCGTGCAGGGGGTGGTAGTCATCCGGTGATAGATTCAGCAGATCTTCGGTCAGCCTGCCTGCCTCAAACTGCTGCCCGTTCAGCTCCAAGGTGCTGCCGTAGGTATAGAATATGATGCTCCCCTCCATTTCCGCTGGCCCCCTCCTCTGCAATAATTTGTCCTACTTGATTTTTAATCTGTCCATGCTTTTTATCAGGATACCATCTTTTCCACCACAATACAAGCAGAGGGGCAAGGGGATGCTCAAAAGTCCTGTGGGCACTGCTCCTCTAAAAGAATACTACTCCCACTTCTTTCGAGGTGGGAGATTTTTGTATTCAGATATTTTGAATTGGAGGTACTGACTATGAGCAACAAAATGGACCGTCCTCTGGTCACGGTGGACGGTAGGACGCTGATGGACCGTCCGCTGGAGCCGCCCAATTTTGTGGTGGACACGCTGATCTCTCAGGGTCTGCATATCCTGGCGGGTTCACCCAAGGTGGGCAAGTCCTGGCTGGCCCTGTGGCTGGCGGTGACGGTGGCCAAGGGAGAACCGGTCTGGGGAATGAGCGTGAAGCAGGGCACCACCCTCTATCTCTGCCTGGAGGACTCCGTCCTTCGCATCCAGAACCGCCTCTTCGAGATCACAGAGGACGCGCCGGACAGCGTCCATTTCTGTACGGAGTGCGCTCCCATCGGCCAGGGGCTGGAGGAGCAGGTGGAGGGCTTCCTCGTAGCTCACCCGGATACTGTTCTGGTCCTCGTCGATACGCTGCAGATGGTCCGCCCCGTCCACGATGCCACCTACGCCAATGACTACCGGGACCTGTCCGTGCTGAAGCGGCT
This sequence comes from uncultured Eubacteriales bacterium, assembly GCA_900550165.1. Taxonomy (GTDB): domain Bacteria; phylum Bacillota; class Clostridia; order Oscillospirales; family Oscillospiraceae; genus Hominicoprocola. The sequence continues at coordinate 10,308 of URQY01000006.1, read as the reverse complement.
GGCGGACAAGCACGGCATCGCCATCCTGCTGATCCATCATCTGCGAAAGGAAACTGCCGATGATGTGTTCAACCGCATCTCCGGTACGACAGCCATCAGCGGGGCGGTGGATTCCAGTTTTACTCTGGTGGAAGATCGGCGCGGCAGCGGTAAGGCGAAGCTCTCCTGCATCGGTCGTGACATTGAATACCGGGAGTTGTCTCTGGAACGCAACGTTGAAAACGTGTGGGAGATGGTAGCAGACAGCAGAACGCAGCCGGAGCTACTGGGCGACCGGATCACCTATCTGGTCTCTGAACTGATGCGCGACCGTACGAAATTTATCGGCACTCCCACAGAGCTGTCTGAAAAAATCGACCCTGTCGGTATGGAGCGTATCTCGCCTAAGAAAGTGTCCCGCCTGATCCTGCAAAACCTTGACGCGCTAAGCAAAATCGGAATTTCCGGTATGGTGCGCCGCAGCAACGGGAAGCGGCTCATCGAGCTGCGCCGTGCCGAAAGTGACGATGCCCAGGGTGTACCTGTGGTCGCCCCTGTTGACCCTGTTGGGGCGCTGTGCGGCGATTTGCGGGAGATTGCCGGGCATGGCGAGTAAACACCCGCAGGGAAAAAGAAACGCCGTTTGTGGCCATTTGTGGCCGAAAGCGGAGCGCGGGTGTTCGGTGCAGGGAAATCACCTCCTTGGAGGTGGCCAGCATCGCGTTTGTCTGGTCTGCGGCAACGCCGCTGCCCGACTTCCGCATGAATTCCGGGCAGAAGCCCGGACCCACTTTATCTACGATTTGGAGGAAACGACATGAAAAAAGATGTTAAATTCAGCACCCGCATGGCGTCCACAGACCGGGAGGCCATCAAGGAGTTGGCGAAGCAGTCCGGGATGTCCATGAGCGACTACGTCACTGCCTGCTGCCTGGGAAAGCAGGTGGTGGTCATCGACGGCCTGAAAGAAGTGCTGAAGGAGCTGAAGTCCATCGGCAGAAATCTGAACCAGCTCGTCACCCTGGCGCACATGGGACGAGTGACCGTGATCGATCTGGAAAGCGTATGTCGGGCGTTCTCTGAACTCTGTGGTGCCGTTCGGATGATCCTTGAACGAAAGCGCTGGTAAGCTATGGCTATCATCAGCTTCACAAACTACAAGCGGGGCCAGACCACCGGATGCATGAGCGCCGTGATGCGGTATACCATGCAGGATAAAAAGACCGAGTTCGAGGGGCAGCAGTTGGTCACAGGTATCAACTGTCAGCCGGAATCTGTCTACGCGGATTTCATGACCACCAAGCGGCTCTACCACAAGACGGACGGTGTACTGTTCTATCACATGGTACAGAGCTTCCCGAAAGGCGAAGCAGTCGACCCGGTCACCGCTCACGCGGCCGCGCTGAAGCTGGCCGAGTACTATGAGGGATACGAAGTTCTGGTCTGCACCCACACAGACCGTGAGCACATCCATTCCCACTTCCTCATCAACTCGGTCAATTTCGATACCGGAGGGAAACTGCATATCGCAAAGGAGCAGCTCCAGGAACTGCGGCAACGCAACGACATGGTCTGCAAGGAGTTTTCACTTCCTGTATTTCAACCCAGGGAACAAAAGCAGAAAACAAAGACTATGAGCATCGGAGAGTATCACACGGCGGCCCGTGGTCAGAGCAAGAAGCTGCAGCTCATGAATATCATCAATGACTGTATGCGCCACGCTTCCAACCGCGAGGAGTTCATTGCGCTGATGGAGAGCGAGGACTACAAGGTTCGCTGGGAAAAGTCCCGAAAGAATATCACCTATACCACGCCGAGTGGCTGGCAGTGTCGGGACCGTTTGCTGTTCGGTGACAAATATCTAAAGGAGAACATGGAATATGAATTCAGGATCAGAGAAGAAATTATCTATGGACGAGCTCATGGCCCTGAACCGGCCCGAGCCTTCACCGCAGCCGACAGCGCAGGAGTCGAGTTCACCGATCACGCCCATTGTCATCCAGTGTCCGCTGCCGGAGGCTCTGACGATGCTGACACAGAAGACAGAATCCATCGGGTGGGAAGTGCGTGGAATGCGGGAGTATCTTCCGAACCTGAGATCACACACAGACCTGACAGCGGTGCAGAACAGCATGGCGGAGATCCAGAAATCGTTGACGGAGATGACCACTCTGCTGGAACAGGCTGGGAAGAAGAAAGAAAAGCATTCCTGCAAATGGCTGGACTGGCTTCCGGACTTCGACCTGATCGTAGTGGCCAAATGGATCGTACTGGTACTGCTCATCGTGGCGGCACTGCTGGGGATGGGGTATGGCACAGCGACAGTGGTCAGCAACATCCGCAACCTGTTTCTATGAAGCCGCTCCACGCTGGACTGTATGGTCTGGCGGTAACTGGAGCGTTACTGGATGATGGTAACGAAGATGTCGAGGAACGTTACCGCCGTATCCAGGCAGAACAGAAAGCCAAAAATATCGGCGCTGTCATCGGACTGGTGGCCGGCGTAGCCATGGTGCTCACACAGGATGAGCAATCATCTACAGAACAGCAGTGGACCGAAGATCAGCAGGCAGAACAAACACAGCAGCAGACCATGTAACGGTCTGCTATTTTTGTTGCCTGACTGTAGCGTCAGGGGAAAGGAACGATATGGCGTATAAATTCAAATACAATGAGCGTCCCCGCTCCTACAGTGAAGAAAAGCATGGAGATGAGGATATTCCCTCTGCCAAGGCAGTGCGGGATACCGCAGTGGAAGAAAGGGACGGCAAGATTATAAAAAGCCGCCGACAGCATGTATGCGGCAGAGAGTACATTGTGTTCGCGGAATTCAGTTTCGGAGGAACGCAATCTACGGTCGATCTTATGAAACAGGTCATCGACCTGGAGCAGGACGCAAAAAATATTTCCGCCTGAAAAACAGGTTCGCATAGACAAACAAACCGATTGAGGGTATTGTATGGTTGCAATCTCTCAATCGGTTTGGCATTTTATGAAGGAGGTCAATATGTTACAGCCAAACCAAAAGATCACGGCGCTCTATTGCCGTCTGTCCCGAGATGATAATCTGGAGGGCGACTCCAACAGTATCCAGAACCAAAAACTTATCCTGCAAAAGTACGCCGATGAGAATGGGTTCCAGAACACCAGATTTTATGTGGACGATGGCTATTCCGGCGCGAATTTCAATCGCCCAGCCTTTGAACAGATGATGGATGACATGAGCAACGGCGACATCGCCGTCATCATCACAAAGGATCTTTCCCGCCTTGGAAGAAACCAACTGCACACCGGTCTTTATATCGAGGAGATATTCCCTTCCAATGATGTGCGCTACATCGCTGTCAACGACAATGTTGACACCAAGTATGAAAACAGCAACGAGCTGATGCCTTTCAAGAATTTGTTCAATGAGTGGCACGTGCGGGACTGCAGCCGCAAGGTGCGGAATGTAGTGAACGCCAAGGCACAGCGGGGAATCCGGGTGGGGACACGAGCTCCTTACGGCTACCGCAAGGGTGCAACCAAGGACTCTCCTCTGTTGGTGGATGAGGAGGCGGCGGCTGTCGTCAAACGCATCTTCGCCATGTGCGCCGGCGGAATGGGACCAGCCCAGATTGCAAAGCAGCTCAAGAAAGAATGCATCTACAGTCCATCCATGTACGCCTATACGAAATTCGGCACATCCCATTCCGGGCTGAATGCAGAGCGGCCCTACAACTGGACTGGCGACATGGTGGCGGATATGCTTCAGAACATGGTCTACCTTGGGCACACGGTCAACCTTCGCTACAGCACCAAGTCCTACAAGGACAAAAAACGATGTGAACGCCCCAAATCAGAGTGGCTTATCTTTGAGAATACTCATGAAGAGCTGGTGGATCAGGAAACCTGGGATATCGTACAGGAGGTGCGATCTCATAAGCGCCGCCGCACGAATACGGATGAGCAGAATATGTTCTCTGGATTGGTGTATTGTGCGGACTGCGGTAAGCCCATGGTATTGCACCGGGCGCACACCATGAAGCCGGAACAGAATCATTTCACCTGCCGCACCTACAAGAAGGACGGGGCAGAAGTGTGTAGCGCTCACTATATCCGGGAAGTGGCACTGAAGGAAATCGTGCTGGAAACAATCCGCAGAGCCACAGAGTTTGCCAGGAGCGACCCGGAGCGGTTCGCCGCATATATTCAGCAAAAGCAATCTACTGAGGTGGCAAAGGAGATCCGGGGGTTGGAACGGGAATTGTCCACGATGCGGAAACGGGATGGCGAACTGGATGTAGTGTTCAAGCGGATGTATGAGGACAGCGCCTTGGGACGGGTGAGCAATGAGCAGTTCCGTTTGCTGTCTGAGGCATACTCCAAGGAGAAAGCGCAGCTGGCCGAAGCCATCCCTGCCACGGAGGAGCGCCTGGAGAAACTACGCAGTAGCATGGCCAACGCCAAGAACTTCATCGCCAAGGCCAGAAAGTTCACCGACATGACGGAACTGACCCCGGAACTGCTCCGCACCTTTGTGGCGAAAATCATCGTGTATGAGAAAGAGGTCAAATACTCCAAGCACGCACCGCAGAAGATCCACATCTGTTTTCGGGACTTCAACCTCAACGAGACAGACGATATGCTTCTATGCGGAGAGACAACAGAAAAGGCAGACGGTACAATTGCACTGCCTGCCTAATCCGAGGACACGCTTCAAGGTACCCCTATCAGGAGTAGCGGAAAGGCGTCTCTTATTTTTTGGAAACCGCAAGACATCAAAATGCTCGGGCGAAGTGAATTCGCCCTGCGCCAAGGTTTTGCCGCGCAAAACGCTTGTACGGCGCAAAAGCGCCGAGGGGACGGCGTGGGTAGGAATGCCTGCGCCGGACGAAGGTGCGCGGCGCTGTTGCCCTGACGGGCAAGGCGCGATGGGAGCGCTTGCTTTTTTGCAGCGATTCCAATATACTAAGCGGGAACTTTGACGTTTGGAGGCAGCTGCATGAAAAAAGTGGCGCTTATTACAGGCTCGTCCCGCGGCATCGGCCGCGCGACGGCATATCAGCTTGCGCACGACGGCTACGCCGTATGCGTGAATTATTATGAGAGACAGGACAAGGCCGACGAACTCACGGCGCTGCTGCGCAGCGAGGGCTGCGAGGCCATCGCGGTGCAGGCGGACGTTTCCGTACGCGCGCAGGTGAACGATATGGTCGCGCGCTGCGAGCGCGAGCTTGGGCCGGTCACGCTGCTTGTGAACAACGCAGGCGTTGCCGGGCAGGGACTTTTTCAAGACGTGACGGACGAGGAGTGGGACCGCTACTTCGGCGTGAACCTCTGCGGCGCGCGCAATACGATCCAGGCGGTGCTGCCGCGAATGCTGCACGAGAAAAGCGGCTGCATCATCAATATTTCCTCCATCTGGGGCCAGCACGGTGCTTCGTGCGAGGTGACGTATTCCTGCACGAAGCACGCGCTCATCGGCCTCACGCGCTCGCTTGCCATGGAGCTTGCGCCCAGCGGCATCCGCGTCAACTGCGTTGCGCCCGGCGTCATTGAGACAGACATGGTCAGGGTGCTGGGCGAGGAGACGATCCGCGACCTGAGAGAGCAGACACCGCTCGGGCGCATCGGAAAGCCCGAAGATATCGCCGCGGCGGTATCGTATCTCGCCTCGGAAAAGGCCTCCTTCGTCACGGGACAGGTGCTCGCGGTGGACGGGGCGTTCGTGCTGTAGACCGCTTCAGCGGCCCGTGCTGCCAAAGCCGCCCTCGCCGCGCACGGTCTCGGGCAGCTCGTCGGCCTCTTCAAACTCCATCGGGAGGAAGGGCAGCAGCACGAGCTGGGCGATGCGGTCGCCGTGGCGCACGGTTCGCTCTTCGTTGCTGTCGTTGTGCAGGGCGATGAAGCACTCGCCGCGGTAGTCGCTGTCGACCACGCCGACGCAGTTGGCGGGGCGCAGGTCCTGCTTGGCCGCTAAGCCGCTGCGGGCGAAGACCGCGCCGAACGTGCCCTCGGGCAGGGCGAAGGCAAGGCCCGTGCCGATCTTGACGGTGTGGTGCGGGGGGATGACGACGGCGCCGTCGCCGTCAAGACAGGCGCACAGGTCGTAGCCCGCGGCATACGCGGAGCCGTGCGTGGGAAGAACTGCGTTTTTGCGCAGCCTTTTGATCCGGACCATAGACATAGAGGAGTCCTCCTTTTCTTTTCTGCACCCTTATTATACGGGGCGGGGGGGAGAAAAGCAAGCGCGCCGTAAAGACGGAAAAAGGCAGCCTTTGGCAGAAGAAAGAGAATTTTCCCTTGCCAAACGCGCCCTCTTCTGCTATTATACTATGATGTAATGTTTCCGCTCGCGAAGGGCGCTTACAAAACGATAACCTTTCTGGAGGCTCGAATAGATGGCAAAAAACAACAAGCGCGCAGAGCGCATGGCCAATAGTGACCGCAATGTCAACCGTGCGATGATCCTGCTGGTGGTCGGGCTGGTGGCCGAATTTTATCTGCTGATGGTGAACAACTACTTCGTCAAGGGCGCTGTGGGACAGGTCCTGACGATGATGACCGTTCTGAAGGTCCTCGGCATCGTCGGTGCTGCCGCGTTCGGCGCGGGGCTCGTGCTGTGGATCATGCGCGGAAAGTGGACGCGCTTCGCGCCCGCCGCGCCGTGGCTTTTGTGCGTCGGCTTCTTCTTTGCCGTGTCGTCTCAGTTGATGCTCAAGATCTACCCGCAGGGCACAACAGCGATGTGCGTGCTCGTGCCGGCGGCGATGCTGCTGGGCATCGTGTTCCTGCTCTACCCGCGTGAGTTTTCGCTCCAGGCGCTTGCGCTGACGGCGGCGATGATGGCGATGTACCTCATCCACCGCGGCGGTGGGAGCGACACGTGGCACGGCCTTGTGGTCGGATGCAGCGTGTTCGCGGCGCTTGTGATCGCCGCGCTTGCCGTTGCCGTTTCCAAGGCGGGCAAGAACGACGGCAAGCTCGAAAAGCTCGGCGACCTTCGCATCGTGTCGGTCGACGGCAACTACAAGCTCATCTACGCGGTGCTCGCCGTGTGTGTCGCGGCCATCGTGATCGCGCTGTTTGCGACCGGCATTGCCTACTACGGGCTGTGGGTCCTTGCGGTCGGCACCTTCCTCCTTGCGGTGTACTACACCATCAAGATGATGTAAAAAACGAATCAGAAAAGGCGAGTCCCAAGGGACTCGCCTTTTTTTGTTGTTCAGATATCTCTTCGCCCTTCGAGCGCCCGCATCAGCGTGGCATCGTCGGCAAACTCAAGGTGCCCGCCCACGGGGATGCCGTAGGCAAGGCGCGTGACGCGCACGCCGAACGGCCGCAGAAGGCGGGCGAGGTACATCGCCGTCGCCTCGCCCTCGGTGTCGGGATTTGTGGCCATGATGACCTCTTCGATGTTCCCCTGGGCCACGCGGTCTAAAAGCGGCTTGATCTCCAGATCGTCGGGCCCCACGTGATTCATCGGCGAGATGACGCCGTGCAGCACGTGATACCGGCCGTTGTACTCGCGCGCGCGCTCGATGGCGACAACGTCGCGCGGGTCGGCGACCACGCAGATCACGTGCTCGTCGCGCTTGGGCGACGAACAGATGGGGCAGAGCCCCCCATCGGTCAGGTTGCGGCAGACGGGGCAGAAGGTGACGGTGCGCTTGGCATCGACGATGGCGTCGGCAAAGGCCTTGGCCTCCTCCTCCGGCAGGCTCAGCACGAAAAAGGCAAGGCGCTGCGCGCTCTTGCTGCCGATGCCGGGTAAGCGCGCGAACTGCTCGACGAGCTTTTCCAGCGCCGCGGGAAAGTATTCCATGGACTTAACCTCTCAGCTCTCTGATCTTGGCGGGGATATCCGCGGCCTTGTAGACGGCGGAGCCCGCGACGAGCACGTTTGCGCCCGCTTCGATGCAGGTCTTGCACGTCACGGCGTCGACACCGCCGTCGACCTCGAGCTCGCAGGCAAGGCCGCGCTCGTCGATATAGCGGCGGATGGCGGCGACCTTGGGCATCATGTCGGCCATGAACTTCTGCCCGCCAAAGCCCGGCTCGACGGTCATCACGAGCACGATGTCGCACTGGTCAAGAAACGGCAGCACCGCCTCAGCGCGCGTGTTCGGCTTTAAGACGACGCCGGCCTTCTTGCCCCTGGCGTGGATCTTGTCGAGCGCAAGATGGATCTTCTCCGGCGTGTCGGCTTCGACATGGCAGGTGACAAGGTCCGCGCCCGCGTCGCAGAACTGATCGACATAGCGCTCGGGCTGCACGATCATCAGGTGCACGTCAATGGGCAGTGACGTGCGCTTGCGGATGGACTGGAGCACGGGGATGCCGATGCTGATATTGGGGACAAAGCAGCCGTCCATCACGTCGAAATGGACGTAGTCGGCGGTAGAGATGGCCTCGACGCCGGCACCGAGCTCGGCAAAGTCGGCGGAGAGGATGGACGGTGCGATCTTGACAGACATGAAATGAGCCCTCCTGCGAAAATTTTCTCAACGTTTATTGTAGCAAAGCGCAGGAACAAAAGCAATGCAAAAAAATGTAAAAGGTGCTTGACATTTTGCGCGCGCAGTGGTATGCTCCAAAATGTAAAGCGGACTTGACTTTAGAAAACGGAGAGAGGCCATGAAAAACCACATTGAAGAGAGAAGAAAGGCGCGCGGCATGACGCAGCAGCAGTTGGCGTCGGAACTCGGCGTCTCGCGCCAGACGATCATTTCACTCGAGAACGGGAAGTACAACCCGTCCATCCTGCTGGCGCACAGCATCGCGCGGCTCTTTGGCGAGAAGATCGAGGACATTTTCATTTTTGAGGAGGAAGAGGTATGAGTTCGAAGTTCGTGAGGGGTATGAATTTACAGGAGCAGAGAAAGTGCGGCATTCTGATGATCGCCATCGGCCTTGTGATGTTCGCCGTCGGGTTTCTGCTCGGTGATGCGCACATGGGCGATTTTTACAGCGGCCTTGGCTGCGGCCTCTTTGTCTGCGGCGCGGTGCGGCTGCTGCGTGTTTACCGCCTGAGCCGCGACCCGGAAAAGGCGGCGGATTATGACGCGATGCTCAAGGATGAGCGCACGGTGTATGTTGCGAATAAGGCGCGCAGCATGACGTTTTTCATCTGCGTCTACGCCCAGCTCGCGGCGGGACTGCTGGCGCTTTTAGTGTTCAAGCAGCCAATCATCGGGCAGGTGCTGTGTCTTGTGACCTGTGCGCAGTGCGTGATTTTCAGCGGGACGTATTGGTATTACAACAGGAAGTATTGAGAAGCAGCGCCTTTGGCGCTGCACGGGGCAAAGGGGGCGTTCTCTCGCGTGAGAGAACGCCCCCTTTGAAACCCCCAAGAGAACGGCAGGGGCGTTTCGACTTCGCCCCTGCACCCCTAACGACCAAAAGGGAGGGGCCTTGCCCCTCCTTTTTGGATTATCCACCCTGTGGCGCTTCCGGCAAGCACTGCGCCTATCTTGCCGTATCCCGCATTGGGTGTGCCTGCGGGTGCGGCATTGCTTCGCTCGCCGCACATCAATAAAACGACCGCTTACGCGGTCGTTTTATTTTAATTCCTGTTCCAGGTCGTGGAAGTATTCGGGACAGAAGAATTCGTCAACGGTGATGTTCAGACCGTCACAGAGTTTTTTGATCGTCGCAACGGTGGTTGTATGATTCCGACCGCTTATAATATTGTTGAGCGTGGATTGCGTAATACCGCTTAGAATGCTCAGGCGGTTGATCGTGATATTCCGTTCCTCGCACAGCGAAGAAATGCGATGCCGCACGGCTTCACCTACTGTCATTACGATCACCCCGCTTTCTTTTCATAAAGAATAGCGATTTTCTCTTGAAAAGATTAACCCTTTTGAGTTAAAATAACCGAAAAGAGTTAAGGAGGGGCTTAATAATGACGGACTATCAGAAAATGTATACTACGCTATTTAACGCAGTGACCGATGCACTTGAACAAATGGAATCACAGAACTACGGCGATGCAAGAGCAACCCTTATCGCCGCCCAACAAAAGGCAGAAGAGATCTATATTACAGCAGAGGACTGAACAAGGCGCAGCCTCGAGCGGCGAGCGCAGCAATGCCGCCTCGGTAGGCACCTGCAAGGCCGATAACATCTGAAGTAGGCGGAAATTGCGTAAGGCTGCCGAATCGCAGGCAGAGCGGCAGCGAAAATAGGAGCAAACCAAATCGTTTAGATACATTACTTGGCAGGCACCCGATTCCGCAGGCTGCGCAGCGCTTCAAGCGCCCGACTGCCAATGCGGGGGTCGAGGGGGACTCCCCTCGCCTTTCTCTGGGGGATCTAAAGGGGGTATTCTCTTCGGAAAGAGAA
>URQY01000005.1 GCA_900550165.1 uncultured Eubacteriales bacterium | reverse complement strand
GCCGAAGGGCTCGATCTCGGTGGGGTGGTTGTGCGTTTCGTTCTTGAACATCAGCAGCCAGTCCTGCTCCTCGCCGTTCACCTTGGCGGGAACGTGGATGGAGCAGGCGTTGATCTCCTCGCTCTCGTCGAGCTCGGTGAGAAGGCCGCGGGATTTGAGCGTCTTCGTGCCGATGGTCGCAATGTCCATGAGCGTCTGCGGGCGCTTGGCGGCCTTTTCCGCGCCGTAGACCTCCTCGCGCGCGGCAAGGTAGCGCTCATATGCGCCCTTGACGGCGGGATCGTTGATCGTGATCTCGTCAAGATGCGTGGAGAAGGTCGTATGGCGGCAGTGGTCGGACCAGTAGGTGTCGACCACGCGCACCTCGGTCACGGTGGGGTCGCGGTGTTCTTCGTCGCGGAAGTAAGCCTGCAGCGTCTTGAGATCATCCAGATCCATCGCAAGGCCCATCGCAGAAAGGAGTGCGGAGAGCGCTGCCTCGTCCATCGCGGTAAAGCCGTCGACCGACGCGACGGACTTGGGCTCCGTCAGATTTTCGGCAAGCGTCCCGGGCCTTGCAAGCGACGCCTCGCGGCTCTCGACAGGGTTGATCACGTGGTGCTTGACAGCCTCGACGTCTTTTTCAGAAAGCGTGCCGTAGAGCGCGTAGACCTTCGCCGTGCGGATGCGCGGACGCTCGCCCTGACTCAAAAGCTGGATGCACTGGGCCGCGCTGTCGGCGCGCTGGTCGAACTGACCGGGCAGGGGCTCGACGGCGAAGACGGCGGCAGCGCCGGATGCGTCGATCTCATCGCTCGTCAGGTCGAGCTGCGGCTCGGAGAAGACGGTGTTCGTCGCATAGGCAAACAGGGCTTCATCGATGCCCTCGACGTCGTAGCGGTTCCAGATGCGCACATTTGCAAGCCCCCTGAGGTCCAGAAACGAGCGGCAGTCGGAAAGAAGGCTCGCGCATTCGGGCGCAAGACCGGGCTTTTTTTCAACACAGACGCGATAGACCATTTATTCTCTCTCCTTTTGCGCGGCAAGGGCCCTGCGGCCAATGTCGCTGCGGCAGTATTTGTTGGCAAATTGGGCCTCCCCTGCAAGGCGATAGGCCTCCTGCACGGCTTTCTCCAGCGTGGGGGCGACCGCCGTGACGCCGAGCACGCGCCCGCCTGCGGTGAGGAGCCGATCCCCGTCCTTCTTTGCACCCGCAACATAGGTATGCGCGGCAGCTTCTTCGCTCATCGTGATGGGGAAGCCGCTCTCGTACTTTTTCGGATACCCGTTTGAGGCAAGGACGACGCAGCAGGCGGAATCGGTCGAAAACTCGACAGGAACGTCCTTGAGCGTGCCGTTCGTCGTGGCCTGCATGACGGTCAGCAGATCGGATCTGAGAAGCGGCAGCACGACCTGCGTTTCGGGATCACCGAAGCGGCAGTTGTACTCCACGACCTTGGGGCCGTCCTTGGTGAGCATCAAACCGAAGTACAAACAGCCCTTGAACGGACGGCCCTCGGCCTTCATCGCGCGGATGGTGGGCAGGAAGATCTTTTCCATGCACTCGTCCGCAATCTTCTTTGTGTAGTAGGGATTGGGCGCGATCGTGCCCATGCCGCCGGTGTTGGGACCCTTGTCGCCGTCGAGCGCGCACTTGTGGTCCATGGACGACGCCATGGGAACGACGGTCTCGCCGTCGGTAAAGCTGAGCACAGAGACCTCGGGGCCCTCCATGAACTCTTCGATGACGACGCGCGCGCCGCTCTGACCGAAGGCCTTGTCCTCGATCATGGAGCGCGCGGCGGCTTTCGCCTCCTCGACCGTCTGCGCAACGACGACGCCCTTGCCGAGCGCGAGGCCGTCCGCCTTGACGACGATGGGCGCGCCCTGCGCCTCAATATAGGCGCAGGCGGCCTCCACCTCGGTGAAGAGCTCGTACTTCGCCGTGGGAATGCCGTACTTTTTCATAAGATCCTTGGAAAAGGCCTTGCTCGCCTCGATGACGGCGGCCTTTTTATCGGGCCCGAAGCACGGGATGCCCGCCTCGGTCAGCGCGTCCACCGCGCCGAGGGCCAGCGGATCGTCCTGCGCGACGACTGCGTAGTCGATGCCGTGCGCCCTCGCAAACTCGACCTGCGCGGGGATGTCCTTTGCGCCGATCTCCGGCACGCACGTCGCGTCGGCGGCAATGCCGCCGTTGCCGGGCAGACAGTAGATGACCTCGGCCGCGGGATTTTCCTTTAATTTCTTGATGATGGCGTGTTCGCGGCCTCCGCCGCCGATGACCATGAGCTTCATTTGCTTTGTTCCTCCTGTTCAGTGATGGAACAGCCGCTGGCCGGTAAAGGCCATGGTAATGCCGTATTTGTTCGCGGTCTCGATCACGTTGTCGTCGCGGATCGAGCCGCCGGGCTCGACGATATAGGTGACGCCGCTCTTTCTTGCGCGCTCGACGTTGTCGCCGAACGGGAAAAAGGCATCGGAGCCGACGGTCACACCGCTCTGGCGCGCGACCCAGTCCCTGCGCTCCTGCGCGGTCAGCGGCTCGGGACGCTCTTTGAATACGCGCTGCCACGCGCCGTCGGCCAGAACATCGTCGCATTCGTCGGAGATGTAAATGTCGATGGCGTTGTCGCGGTCCGGGCGGCGGATGCCGTCCACAAACGGCAGCGCAAGCACCTTCGGATGGCGGCGGAGATACCAGTTGTCCGCCTTGCCGCCGGCAAGTCGCGTGCAGTGAATGCGGCTCTGCTGGCCGGCGCCGACGCCGATGGTCTGGCCGTCTTTGGCATAGCAGACGGAGTTCGACTGCGTGTATTTGAGCGTGATGAGGGAGACGATCATGTCGCGCTTCGCTTCCTCGGGAAGATTCTTATTTTCGGTGACGATGTTCGCAAGCAGCGACTCGTCGATCTTGCAGTTGTTGCGGCCCTGCTCAAACGTGACGCCGAAGACGTCCTTCTGCTCCTGCGGGGCGGGAACGTAGGCAGGGTCCATCTGCACGATGTTGTACTTGCCGCCCTTTTTCGTCTTCAGGATGGCAAGCGCCTCTTCGCTGAACGAGGGGGCGATGATGCCGTCGGAGACCTCGCCTTTCAGATACTCCGCTGTCGCGGCGTCGCACTCGTCGGAGAGCGCCGCCCAGTCGCCGTAGGAGCAGAGGCGGTCCGCGCCGCGGGCGCGGATGTAGGCGCAGGCAATGGGCGAAAGAGCCGCGTCAGGCGCAACAAAGCAGACCTGCCTGTCCACCTCGTCGAGCGGAAGCCCCAGCGCCGCACCCGCGGGCGAGACGTGCTTGAAGCTCGCCGCCGCGGGAAGGCCCGTGGCCTCCTTCAGCTCGCGCACGAGCTGGAAGGAGTTGAAGGCGTCGAGCAGGTTGATGTAGCCGGGCTTACCGTTCAGAACGGTGAAGGGCAGGTCGCCGCCGTCTTTCATAAAGACGCGCGCGGGCTTCTGGTTGGGGTTGCAGCCGTATTTGAGTTCGAGCTCGTTCATATCGTTCTCCTCAATCGCCTAAGTTCTTGTTGAACAGCTTCACTTCGCCGTTCACGTTTGCGTAAAGGGACACCTTGTTGTCCGCATTGAGCGCCTCCCAGACCTCTTCGGGAGAGGGGACGCTCACCTCCATCGGCTCGCCTGAAAATGTCGGCAGCGGCGTGCCGTCGCCCTGATAGGTGCTGATGAAGTAGGCCTTGTCCGCGTCGCAGCCCTCGTAGCAGAAGAACTCGCGCAGGCACCGGCCGTCTCTGCGCTTGAGGATGGACAGCTCGAACGAGCCGTCCTCGTGCACGATGGCGGAGATGCGCGGCGTCCAGTTCGGCTCATCGGGCTCATATTCGCGCGTCATGAGACCGCGGCGAAAGTCGCCGTGCTCGCAGATGGTGTCGGTCTGGTCGCCGTTCGTCACGACGAGGTCGCTCCCCATCGTGCGGACGGGATGATAGATGATGAGACTCGGGTCGGCAAGCTTGGCAGGGTCAAAGGCCTCGGTGCGGATGCCGTCATCGGTCCTGACGAAGACGCGGTTGCGGCTGTTTTCGCTGCGGCCCATGATGAAATAGTAAACGCGGTCCTTACCGACTAAAATGCCGCGGCCGGGGTAGGACGTATTTTTCAGAAAGTGCAGAAAGTCGACCATATCAGTTCTCCTTTTCTGTGATGGCGCGGCAGACAAGCTCGGTCGCGCGCGGCAGGAGCTGCCATTCGGCCTGCTCCATCACGCGGCGCTGCAAGGCCTCCGGCGTGTCGCTTTCTTCGATCTCGACCGCCTTTTGCAGGAGGATCTCGCCGCCGTCGGGGATCTCGTTGACAAAGTGCACCGTCGCGCCCGTGACCTTCACGCCGCGCGCAAGCGCCGCTTCGTGGACCTTGAGTCCGTACATTCCCTTGCCGCAGAACGACGGGATGAGCGAGGGGTGGATATTCAGGATGCGGCGCGGCCACTTTTTCGTAAAGCTTTCACTCAAAATGTTCAAAAAGCCCGCTAAAACGATGACGTCGATCCGGTACTGCTCCAGCAGCAGCCCGATGGCTCCCTCAAAATCGTGCTGAATGAGGCTCGACGGCACGGTATGCGCAGAGACATTCGCCTTTTTTGCGCGTTCCAGCGCGTAAGCGCCCGCCTGAGACGAGATGACAAGCGCGATCTCGCCGTGCGGGATCCTGCCGTCTGCCTGCGCGTCGAGCAGAGCCTGCAAATTTGTGCCGCCGCCCGAGACGAGGACGGCAATGCGCGCGCTTTTCAGCATAAGGTGACCTTCTCTTCCCCGCTCACGATCTCGCCGATGACGTAGGCGTCCTGCCCGTTTTTCTTCAACGCGGCAAGCGCCTTGTCGGTGTCATCCTTGGCGACGACCATCGTCATGCCGACGCCCATGTTGTAGGTGTTGAACATATCATGCTCGGGGATGCCGCCCATGCGCCGGAGCATCGCGAAGATCGGCGGCGTGCGCAGAGAGGACTTGTCGATCCTTGCGCACAGGCCGTCCGGAATGCAGCGGGGAATATTTTCGTAGAAGCCGCCGCCCGTGATATGGCTCACGCCGTGGACGTCGGCCGCTTCCATCGCGGCGAGGACGGGCTTCACGTAAATTTTCGTCGGGCGCAGCAGCTCTTCGCCCAGCGTGCAGCCGAGTTCATCGATATAGGCGTTCAGGTCGGCGTGCTCAATGTTGAAGACCTTGCGCACAAGGGAGTAGCCGTTGGAGTGGACGCCGCTCGAGGGCAGCGCAAGCACAACGTCGCCCGCCTTCATGCGGTCGTGGTCGATGATCTTCTCGCGGTCGACGATGCCGACGGCAAAGCCCGCGAGGTCATAGTCATCGGCAGCCATGGTGCCGGGATGCTCGGCGGTCTCGCCGCCGATGAGCGCGCAGCCGGACTGCACGCAGCCCTCGGCCACGCCGGAGACGAGCGTCGCGACCTTCTCCGGCTCGTTCTTGCCGATGGCGATGTAGTCGAGGAAGAAGATGGGCTTCGCGCCGCAGCAGATGATATCGTTGACGCACATGGCGACACAGTCGATACCGACAGAGTCGTGCTTGTCCATCAGCTGCGCGATGCGCTGCTTTGTGCCGACGCCGTCTGTACCGGAGACGAGCACAGGCTCCTTCATGCCGGTGAGGTCGGGCGCGAACAGGCCGCCGAAGCCGCCGATATCGGACACGACGCCCGGGATCATGGTGCGCCGGACGTGCTTTTTCATCAGCTTAACGCCCTCATAGCCGGCCTCGATATTCACGCCGGCATCACGGTAGCTCTCGGAAAAACTACGCATTCTTTTTCTTCTCCCCTTCACTGATCTTACACTCAAAGCGGTCCTTGCCGCCGTCTTTTGGAATATTGGTCGGATAGCCGCCGCCGAAGCAGGCCGTGCAGAAGCCGTTTTCGGTGTTGTCGGCGAGCTTGACGACGTCCTCGATGCTTAAGTAGCCGAGCGAGTCGACGCCGATGATCTTCGCGATCTCATCGACCGTGTGATGCGTGGCGATGAGGTTGTTCTTGTCGTCGATATCCGTGCCGTAGTAGCACTCGGAGACAAACGGCGGCGCGCTGACGCGCATATGGATCTCCTTTGCGCCCGCCTTGCGGAGCAGATCGATCGTGCGGCGGCAGGTCGTGCCGCGGACGATCGAGTCGTCAATGAGCACGACGCGCTTGCCCTCGACCACGGAGCGGATGGGATTGAGCTTGATGTTGACCTCGTTTTCGCGCATGGTCTGCGTGGGCGAGATGAACGTGCGGCCAATGTATTTATTCTTGATAAAGCCGATGCCGTAGGGGATACCGCTCTGGCGCGCGTAGCCGAGCGCCGCATCAAGGCCGGAATCCGGCACGCCGATGACAACGTCCGCCTGCACGGGATGCTCGAGCGCGAGAAACGCACCCGCGCGCTGGCGCGCGACATGGACGCTGCTGCCGTCGATGACAGAATCGGGGCGGGCAAAGTAGATGAACTCGAAGACGCAGAGCTTTCTCGGCGCTTTGCCGCAGTGACTCGTATCCGAGCGGACGCCGCTCGCATCGACCACGACGATCTCGCCGGGGCGGATATCGCGTTCAAACTCGGCGCCGATGGCGTCGAGCGCACAGGACTCGGAGGCGAAGACGACGGAGCCGTCCTTCAGTCTGCCCATGCAGAGCGGGCGGAAGCCGTGAACGTCGCGCGCGGCGATGAGCTTCGTCGGCGACGAGAGGACGAGGGAATACGCGCCCTCGATGCGGTCCATCGCCGCGGAGACGGCCGCCTCGATGGAGCCCTTCTTCAGTCTCTCCTGCACGATGATGTAGGCGATGACCTCGCTGTCGGTCGTGGTCTGGAAGATGGAGCCTTTGCTCTCAAGTTCCTGCCTCAGCTCACGCGAGTTCGTCAGGTTGCCGTTGTGCGCGAGCGCCATGCGGCCCTTGAAGTGGTTCACTAAAATCGGCTGAACGTTGCGCTTATTGTCGCTGCCGGTCGTGCCGTAGCGCACATGGCCGACGGCGATCGTGCCCCTGCCGAGGCTTTTGAGCTGCTCGGGCGGGAAGACCTCGCTCACAAGGCCGGTGTCGCGCAGCGAGCGGAACAGGCCGTCATCATTGACGACGATGCCCGCGCTCTCCTGCCCGCGGTGCTGGAGGGAATAGAGCGCGTAGTAGGCGTAGGAGGCGACATCCGCCTCCTGAGGGGTAAAGATGCCGAACACGCCGCATTCTTCGTGAATGTGGCGCGCCGGGAAGGTGTTGTGATTCTCTGTCATATTCAATTTACTTCGCGTCGTGGGCCATCAGGCGCTTCATCACTTCGGCATAGGCGTCCTCCACGCCGCCGAGGTCGCGGCGGAAGCGGTCCTTGTCGAGCTTTTCATTCGTCTTGCTGTCCCACAGGCGGCAGGTATCGGGGCTGATCTCGTCGGCGAGGACGATCTGGCCGTCGGCGGTCTTGCCAAACTCGAGCTTGAAGTCGACGAGCGTGACGCCGCACTCGCTCCAGAAGGCCTTGAGCGTATCATTGACGGCGAAGGCGTACTTCTTGATGAGCTCGATCTCCTCCCAGGTCGCGAGCTTGAGAGCGACGGCGTGGTAGGCGTTCATCAGGGGGTCGTGCAGATCGTCGTTCTTGTAGGAGAACTCGATCGTGGGCTCGGAGAAGACGATACCCTCCTCCACGCCGTAGCGGGAGGCAAAGTGACCGGCGGAGATGTTGCGGATGATGACCTCGAGCGGGACGATGGAGACCTTCTTGACGAGCGTATCGCGCTCGCTGAGCTCTTCGACAAAGTGCGTCGGGATGCCGGCCTTCTCCATTCTGGCCATCAGGCGGTTGGTCATCTGGTTGTTGATGACGCCCTTGCCGACGATGGTGCCCTTCTTCGCGCCGTCAAAGGCGGTGGCGTCGTCCTTGTAGGAAACGATGGCGAGGTTGGGATCCTCGGTGGCGTAAACCTTCTTGGCCTTGCCTTCGTAGAGCTGTTCTTTCTTTTCCATGATGACTGTTCTCCTTTTATTGTTTTATTGTTATATTGTTATATTTTTTGTCGTTCGATGCAGAGAAATGGCTTCTCAGTTTTTGTAGCGCTCGCGCAGCTCGGCATCGGCCTTCAAAACGGCGGCGGTGCCTTCGTCGCGGGACCTTTGCAGCTTTTCGGCAAGCGCTGCATCCGTCACGGCCATGATCTGCACGGCAAGGATGGCGGCGTTTTTCGCTCCGTCGACGGCGACGGTGGCAACGGGGATACCGCTGGGCATCTGGACGGTCGAGAGCAGCGCATCCATGCCGTCCAATTTTGCGCCGCTGCACGGCACGCCGATGACGGGAAGCGTTGTGTTCGCGGCCATGGCGCCTGCCAGATGCGCGGCCATGCCCGCCAGCGCGATGATACAAGAAAATCCGCTCTCCCGTGCCGACGCTGCAAATTCTCTTGCCTCGTTCGGGCACCGGTGGGCGGATAACACGCGGACCTCGGTCTCGATCCCATACTCCTTGAGCGTCCGGATCGTCTTCTCGGCGACGGGCAGGTCGCTCGTGCTGCCCATAATAACGGCTACCTTTCTCATAGTTCTGCCTCCTTAAAAGCAAAAATGGGCGCTCCACTGCCCCAATGTGCAGTTGAAGTGCCCAGACGGTCGGCTGCTGAAGATTCAGCAAAAAAACGCTCTCTGCTCCCCTGTGGTGACCCACGTTTCCGTCAGTTACAAAGAGCTCAACTTGACAAGCAATATAGTAACACAGGCGCCTCCTTTCGTCCATGCGGCAATAGAGAGAAACCTGCGCGCCGCTTTCTTTGCTTTTTTGATGATAATATACATATTCATAAGCTGAACTTATATCTATCCCACGAAAATAGCAAACTGCGGACAAAATTTGAGAGAGCCGCACACATGATGTGTGCGGCTCTCTCTCGCATCGTGGTGTCAGAAAGGCAGCCGGCTGCTGATGGCAAGACTCAGCAGGATGACCGCAAGCGCAATGAGCACAGGTGCTTTTCGCCTGAGCTTCCTCATCGCGCGCTTTTCGTCCACAGAGGAATCCTCACTTGGCCAGTTCTTTGCCCAGCGCGCGGCAGGCGTCCAGCGCGGCGTCATCGGGCGTCTCGCAGCAGGTCACGCTCTCGCACACAAGGCGAAGGCCAGAATCGTCACAGTCCTTCTCCCAGCTGCGCATCCATTCGCCGTCGCCCCAACCATAGGAGCCGAACAGCGCGGCGCTCTTGCCGCCGAGACTGCGCTTGACCTCGTCGAACATGGGCTGGAACTCCATCTCCTCGAGCACCTCGCTGCCCATGGCGGGGCAGCCGAAGCCGATGGCGTCATAGGAGCCGAGCTCGGAAGCATTCACCTTATCGGGGGTGAGCAGGGTGACCTGCGCGCCGGCGCTCTCCGCGCCCTCGGCGACGGCCTTGGCCATGGCCTCGGTGTTGCCCGTGCCGCTCCAGTAAACAACTGCGATCTTTTTCATATTTTCAATGTCCTTTCCTGTTTGAAAAATTTATCACACTGCCACGGCAAGCTGCTCGATGCCCGAGCCCGCCTGAAAGAGTGCGCAGTAGATCTCCGTGCATTTTTTGAATCGCGCGAACTGCTCGCGCGCCTTCTTTTCGTCGCCGTACACCTTCCACAGCCCCGCGCACTTGAAATCGCAGGCGCGGTGGTCGATGAAGCCCTTGACATCCTCGGGCGGATAGGAGAGGAAAAGTCCGACCTCATGGGGGAACTCGCCGCCTTCGCGAAAGCGGCGGATGAGGTTTGCAACACAGCGACCGCTGTGGCTCGTGCTGCCGTAACCCGCGCGGCGCAGGATCTCGAGCGCCTGCTCGTCCTGCAAATCGCGGCACAGGTCCTGCGGGCGGTAAAGGTACAGCAGCGCCTGTCCATCGAGAAACCGGATGGGCAGAAGGCACAGCCCCTTCGGAACGAGCAGCCGATTGAGCTGGCGGATATCCGCGAGCAGCTCCTCCTTATCGTCGCAGGGGCAGGGGAAGAGGCTGCCTGTTTTGATGCCCGCCAACGTCGGCGCACCCTGACGGATGAGGATCTCCTCGGGCATGGGCTCTTTCCTCCTTCTCGGCGTTTGGGGTCAGTATCCCCGGACAGCGGCATTTTCAGTCGCGATTAGACTACTCTAACAGTTAGATTTATCTAACTAACGCTGCACAAAGCTCGCTGCCGATGGTGCTATGATAGCAGAGGAAAGGAGCCTTATCCGCTCCAAACTGCTCGGATAAGGCTCCAAAATTTATCCATCCGTTTCCTGCCGCGGCGCGCAGCTATCGCGCTCCGCGCCCGCGCGGTAGGCGCTGGGCGACACGCCGATCACGCTGCGGAAGGCCTTGGCGAACTTGCTGGCGTTGTCGTAGCCGAACTGCCCGGCGATATCAAGCACCGTGCGGTCGCCCATGCGCAGAAGCCGCGCGGCGCCGTGCATCTTCTGCGCGCGCAGGAAGGCCGCCGGCGTCATGCCATAGACGCCGCGAAAGCTCGCGGCGAGCTGCGAGGACGACGCGCCAAGCCTTTGCGCAAGCTCCGCCGTGGTGATGTTCTCCTCGGTATTCTGCAGCAGAAGGTCGCGCGCAGCCTGTGCGAGGCGCACCTGCGCGCCGCTGTAGCCTCTGCGCTCCCGGGCGACGTCGAGCGCGCTCAAAAAGAGCAGCAGCTCGAGTACCTTGACCTTGAAGTAGCCGCGCCGCAGCTCATCGGGGACGGCGTAAAGCTCGGAAAAAATGTGTTCGACACGTGCGCTGGACCGCGCGACGAAGCAGCCGCTGCCCGCGCAGAACTTCTCTGTCAGCGCGTCCGGACGAACGTCGACATCCTGCAAAATGCAGGAAAGGCAGTCCGGCGCGCGCTTCGGATCGAGCGTGACGGTGATGCCGTGATAGTGCCCCGTAGGGAAGCACGCCGCGCCTGAGCCGTCTTCCCTGCTGACGACGGAAAGGTCGCCGGGGGCGAGGAAGTAGTGCTCTCCCCCACACTCGTACTCGATGCGCCCCTCGCGGCAGTGGTGGATCTCGAGAAGGCCCGGCGGCTCGAGCCGCTCAAGGCGGCAGGCGCACCGGTGCACATCATTATAAATGAGAGAGATGCCCGGAAAAACGGGGTAGACCGTCCGCCGCACCTCACCGCCCGCCGCGGAAAAACGGTAGACGGTACATTCTTCATCGCGGTGCAGCACGGCGGCGTCTTCGCCGTACAGGGTGGTCTGCGGACTGGGCACGGTGATCGCGGCTCCTTTCTGAAAGCGAAAAAGGCGGCGGGCGCGGTGTGCGCCCTGCCGCCGCTTATGCTGATCTTATGCCTGCGCGCACGCCGGCTCATGGCACGCGCTGCCCGCGTCCCCCTCCAAAAGCTCGGGGTGCTTCAGGTAGCGGCGCAGGCTGGCCCAGAAGAGGGCGTACTCGTGGCCGGTGCAGATACGCTCATCCATGACAACGGAGAGCGGGATCAGTTTTTTATTATACTCGCCTGTGAGATAATTTGCAATGGGCTTGCCCATGCTGACAAACACGCCCGTCGTGCCGAACTCGTAGCAATGGTGAAAGATCGAATTCGTATTGATGGAGGCAAGGTTCGTGATAAAAAGGCTCGTATGGAACGGGCTCAGATCAATGATTTTCCGCGGTAAAACGCCGCAGCGGTCCATCAGCTTCACAAGGCCGAACAGGAGCCCCGGCAGCAGCGGGATAGAAAAAACGAAGTTGGCAAACTTATCCGTGCTGTTGTTGTGTGTGGCGACCTGATTCTGCGCGACCGCCTCTTCGATCTTGCGGTTGATGGAGAAAATGTCATCGCCGTCTTCAAAGAAGACCTTGATGGACGTTTCATCAGGTCGGCCGTCGGCGCGGTTTTTCAGGATAACGAAGCTGACGCAGAAGTGATTGCGCTGATAGATCTTGCTGTTCATGATGAAGCGGTTGATCTTGGGATTTTCCTGATAGGCCTTGAAATAGGCCGCGAGCAGGAGCGTCATATAAGGGATGCGGATGCCCTCGCGCCGTTTTTCCTGAATGTAGCGGCGCAGGATCTCCATATCGGCATACTCGGTGATGAAATTCTGCGCATCGTAGCGCCGGGGCATGATATAGGGCAGCGCCGACACGATGGTGGAGGCTTCTTTGACGCGGGTTCCGTCGGGACGCATGGCAGGTTCCTCTTTTCTTTGAGTTAACTTCATCTTACCCGCTTTTTCCCCGCTTGACAACATTTTTCTTAGCAAATTCTTTATTAAATGTTTGTTAAGCCATGCTCTCTCCCCACTCGAGCGTCACATAAACGACGCGCAGAAAGCCGGAAAGCGCCGAAGGAACGTAGACCTCGGCAGACATATCCTCCGCCGTAAAAAGCGCGCGATCCAGCGTGCCGTCCGCGTTTTTTTTCGTTACGACCAGCAGTTCCGCGCTCTCCGGGGCGGACAGGGCTTCGGGAATGGCGTCAGCAGGATATTCCGCGCGCGAAAGCACGTTCTTTTCGCCGTCCATCCAGACAAAGGCGGCAGACTCCGCCGCCGTGTGCGCCTCGAGCGAAGCGCTCACGCTGACGGTACGGCTCTGCTTTTTGCCGTTCGGCGTCCAGGAATGCGTTTCCGAGCGGCTCAGGCCGAAGCTGTCGCCGCAGCAGCCCTCGCCGGTGCAGACAGCATAATACCGCCCGTCCGCCGTGCGGAATACATCGCACGCATACAACTCTGTGCTGCACTGTGCGTCAAGAAGGATACTGCCGCCGGTCTCATAGCGGTCGCCGTTGTCGTCGCCGAAAACATGAAGCCCGCTGCGCTCCACCTCTTCCGACGCAGCCATGCCGATGGAGTAATTAAACGCAGAATCCTCCTCATAGTAGGGATCATCCGGTGAAAAGGCCGTAATGCTTACAAACACCGGCACGCCTGGGACGCCGAAGTCGTATCGGTCATCGGCCCTTTCCGCATAGCGCTTGCCGTCGAACGGCTCGAGCGAGAAGAAATAGCCGACCCACTCGTCGTCTGCGGAGTCCTGCGCCGCGTTTTGCGCCAGTTCCGGCCGATAGAGCGCAAAGCTCACACCGAATACTGCCGCGAGTGCCAGCGCAAAGGCGATCAGTCGTTTCATGCCGTCTCCCCCTTCCAATCCACCCTGATCTCTACCGCGGTCAGGCTGCCGTTCCGATAGCGGAAGGTATGCAGCCCGCCGTCATCGCCGCGGCTGCAAATATCGTATTCCGCCGTCTCGCCGTCCCGATCAAAGCCGCAGCTCGTGCCGATGAGATACGCCGCGCCGTCCGCGGGCGTGATGGACTCCGGCAGCGCGTCGGGCGCAAATTCCTCCAGCTTCAGCACGGTATCGTTTTCGTCCATGTGCGCGACGGTGAACTTCGTCGGCGTCGGATGGGACACAGCGGTAATGGCTACCTTGACTTTCACGCGCTCGGACTTGCCGCCGATGCTCTCGGTTTTATCGCTTGTAAGCGTGTGGGACACACTGCCGCCGTCGTCGCCGGACACGCCTATGCTGCTGCCGCTTGTCAGATAAACGCGGCCATCCGGCGTTTGATAGATGGGATAGAAGTTGAAGATTCTGTGCTCATCGCCGCAGGCGTAGACCTCGCCGGAGAGGTCAATATCCGTTGTGCGGATGCCGTCCGCGTCACTGACATTGACCCTGCTGCGCGCCTTGCCGAGACCGCCGAAATGCACAACGGTCGGATAGTCCGTCCCTTCCTCGCTGATCTGCGCGCAGAATATCCCGCCGCCATCGTCAAGTGTCGGGAAATACCAACTTTTCCCCGTCTGCTCGGCGTAGATCCGCCCGCTCTTCCACTGGAATTTGCCCGTTGCGGTGACGATAAGATCATCCAGGTCGAGATCTTCCTCCGAAACATACGCGCCGATGAGCACGCCCGCTTCCTCCGCAGCATCGGACTGCACCGCGCTGCCGTCGAGAAAGGCGACGAGAAAGACCGCCGCGAGGATCGCAGCAAAAATCAGTATCGTTTTCGTTTTACTCTTCATGTTCCGTCTCCAATTCTCCGTCGCATTGCAGAATGTCGCTCACATTGCATTCGAGCGCGCAGCAGATGCGGTTGAGCGTTGCAAAGCGCACGCCCTTAGCCTTGCCGCTGCGCAGAATGGAAAGATTTGCCTCCGTGATGCCGACGATGGCACAAAGTTCCTTGCTTGTCATGCCGCGCACTTTCAACACCTCGTCCAGATGTACCGTGATCGCCATGGCCGCACCCTCAGATAAAGAGGTCGTTGTCCGCCGCAAGAGCGACGTTCGAGACGATGAGCCGCGCACCGAGAAGCGCTGCGAGCACAAAGCACAGTTCGAAAATCGGCAGGCGGATAGAAATGCTGGTGTTCAGGATCATCGACGCGCAGACCGCCTGCAAAACGTTGACCGCGAGGGCGAACAGCACGCTGATTTTGAGGACCTTGACGCACCATTCGGCGAGCTTTGGCGCGTAGGCGGCGCTCTCCTGCGTGAACGCGCCGTTCTCCATCGTGTCGAGCAGGCCGATGGCGAAGTACGCTGTCGCGGCAGCGAGCAGCGCGGGCAGGCTCTCTGCGGCAAAGCGCAGGGCGAGGATGACATAGCTGAACACAAGGCTCTTCGAACCCGTTACGTCCGTTGCCACAGGCAGGACCGTATCGTCTGTAAAGGCGGTGTTGCCCGCCTTGAGCGCGTCGACGGCAGAAAACAGGCCCGCAAATTCCGCAAAGCAAACCTCGAAGATGAAATACGCCGCCGCGAGGATAAGCAGCGCGCGGAAGAGCTTCAAGAGCTCCTGCGTATCGCCGCCGGAAAACCGCCGCAGCAGCCGCAGCACGACCCAGCCCGCGAGCAGCGCCAAGATGAGCCACTGCCAGGCAAGGCGCGGGAAGAGCGTCTCCGCCGATGTGCTCCAATAGGCGACCCAGCCGCGCGGAAAGAGCGCGCAGGCCACCGCGACAGCGATGAGCGCGAGCAGCGCGTCCTCGCTCTTCAGCTTCCGGCGTTCCCCGATACGCGCGAGCACATAGAGCGGCAGCAGGACGCAGAATGCGTACAGCGTAAGCGCCAGGGCAAAGCCCAAGCGCCCCGAGGCCGCCAGCGCACTGAGTCCCTGCCCGATCGCGCCGCCCGGAAATCCGGCGACGGAAAAAGCGTCTCCCTCGATGAGCCGCAGGGCAAGCGCGAGCAGCGCGCAGACGGCGCCCTCGGTAAGCAGGAGCGCCTTCAGTTGACTGCGTTTCATATCGCACCTCCAAAATTATTGTTTTTCGATAATCTCTACCGTGAGCATAGCAAGAAAATTATCGTTTGTCAATAATTTCTTCCATAAAAGAGCGACCGGTCGAAAAAACGCACGATTGCCTGAAAATAAACGACAACTTTGCTTTTTTCTATTGATTATCCCGGTCCGATAGACTATACTTGTAGCTGTCAAACCATGCAATTTCATTGCTATTGCTTAAAAAGACATTCAGGAGGACACCAACAATGAAGTACAATCGCACCTACAACTTCTCCGCCGGTCCCGCGATGATGCCGGAGCCCGTGCTGGAGGAAATCCGTGACGAGATGATGAACTACCGCGGCAGCGGTATGTGCGTCATGGAGATGAGCCACCGCTCCAAGGTGTTCCAGCAGATCGCTGACGAGGCCGAGGCCGACCTGCGCAAGCTGATGCACATCCCCGACAACTACAAGGTCCTGTTCATTCAGGGCGGCGCTACGCTGCAGTTCGCGGCTGTGCCCTGGAACCTGATGAAGAACGGCAAGGCTGTCTACGTTGAGACCGGCGCATGGTCCAAGAAGGCCATTGCCGAGGCCAAGAAGTACGGCGAGGTCATCGTTGCCGCTTCCTCCAAGGACAAGAACTACAGCTACATCCCCGATTGCTCCGATCTCGACATTCCCGAGGATGCCGACTATGTCTACATCTGCGAGAACGAGACCATCCACGGTGTGACCTGGCAGAAGCTGCCCAACACCAAGGGCCACATCCTTGTCTCCGACCAGAGCTCCATGTTCCTCTCCCAGCCCTGCAATGTCAGCGACTACGGCATGATCTACGCGGGCGTGCAGAAGAACGTCGGCCCTGCCGGTATGGTCATCGCCATCATCCGCGAGGACCTCATCCGCGAGGATCTCGACCCCAAGATGCCCATCTATATGCGCTATGACACCCACGCCAAGAACGACTCCATGTACAACACCCCGAATTGCTGGGCGATCTACTGCTGCGGCAAGGTGTTCAAGTACCTCAAGAGCATCGGCGGTCTCGAGGTCATGCATCAGCGCAACATCGAGAAGGCCAAGGTCATCTATGACTTCCTGGATTCCTCCAAGATGTTCCACGGCACCGTTGAGCCCGAGTTCCGTTCTCTCATGAACATCCCCTTCGTCACCGATTCCGCCGAGCTCGACGCCGAAGTCGTCGCCGCTACCAAGGCTGCCGGTTACGATAACCTCAAGGGCCACAAGAGCGTCGGCGGTCTGCGCGCCAGCGTTTACAACGCCATGCCCATCGAGGGCGCAAAGGCTCTCGTCGAGTTCCTGACCAAGTTCGAGGCTGAGCACACCAAGTAAAGGAAAATTTCTTAAAAGGGGGATACTATCCCCCTTTTAGATACCCCCTCACCAGTGAAACGTTCACTGGTGCCGCCGCCAAAGGCGGCTGGGCCAATGTATTTTTGTGACGCACATGTCGTCACAAAAATGATTTAATATTATTTAAGGAGAATTTCGTTATGCGTATTCTTGTTACCGACGGTATGGATAAGGGCGCGATCGAGAAGGTCCGCGCGATGGGTCATGAGCTCGTTGAGCAGTTCTACGAGCCCGACGAACTGGGCAAGGCCCTGCGCGACTTCGACGTCGCCATCATTCGCTCCAAGACCAAGCTGCGCGCCAAGCAGATCGACGAGGCCAAGGGCAGCCGCTTCAAGTGCGTCATCCGCGCCGGTGTCG
The DNA here is from genome assembly GCA_900550165.1 of uncultured Eubacteriales bacterium. Lineage (GTDB taxonomy): Bacteria > Bacillota > Clostridia > Oscillospirales > Oscillospiraceae > Hominicoprocola. Next base: position 52,279 of record URQY01000005.1, on the reverse strand, counting down.
GCCTTGACAACATCGACGTGCAGTACGCCAAGGACAACGGCATCGAGGTGAAAAACACCCCGAAGTCCCCCTCCGAGTCCGTTGCCGAGCTCGCCATGGCTCATATGTTCTCCTGCGCCCGTTACATCTCCATCGCCGGCCACTCCATGCGCGAGGGCAAGTGGGAGAAGAAGGCCTACGGCAAGGGCATCGAGCTGACCGGCAAGACGCTCGGTATCGTCGGCTTCGGCCGCATCGGTCAGAAGCTCGGCAAGATGGCCAAGGCCATCGGCATGAACGTTGTCGCGTTCGATATCTTCCACATCCCCGGCATTGAGGAGGAGCTCGGCATCCCCTATGTTGAGATGGACGAGCTGCTCGCCAAGTCCGACTTCATCTCCGTCCACGCTCCCGCTGTCGACGGCGGCGCTCTCATCAATGCCGAGCGCATCGCCAAGATGAAGGACGGCGTCGTCATCATCAACACCTCCCGCGGCACCAACGTCGACGAGGCCGCGCTGCTTGACGCACTCAACAGCGGCAAGGTCCGCGCCGCCGGTCTGGACGTCTATGCCGACGAGCCCGCGACCAACGTCGCCCTCTACTCTCACCCGATGGTCTCCTGCACGCCGCACATCGGCTCCGCGACCGTCGAGGCTCAGGGCCGTATCGGTGAAGAGCTGGTCGAGATCATCTCCAAGATGTGATCATTCGCAGTCCGCTGCGACAAAAGGAAGAGCTGCCGGGAGGCAGCTCTTCCTTTTTGTCTTCCCGTGGGAAACGGCATATCTTTTGCTTCCGCTTCATAGGATACAGCAACAAAACCGTGTTGAGGTGTACGATATGGAAGGAAGCCAGAACTATGTGGAGCTGTGGGGCATCGCCGGGAGCGCCCCCGCCTTTTCGCACGAAAATCACGCGCGGCGGTTTGACAAATTTCCCCTTCGGGTGGAGCGCCTGTCGGGGCAGAGCGACGTGCCCGTCATCGTAGCGGGCGAGGCGCTGCTGCGCACGTGTCCCGTGAGCGAGGGACAAAGTCTGCGCGTCACGGGGCAGCTTCGCTCGTTCAACAATAAGAGCGGGCAGGGCAGCAAGCTCGTCATCACGGTCTTCGCCCAGAGCATCGAGCCGGGGGACGGGACCTACTTCAACCGCATCCTGCTCTCCGGCACGCTGTGCAAAAAGCCCGCGCTGCGGCGCACACCTCTGGGACGCAGCATCTGCGACCTCATTCTGGCCGTAAACCGTCACTACGGCCGCGCGGATTATCTGCCCTGCATCGCCTGGGGACAGACGGCAATGCAGATCGCCGAGATGGACGTGGGCGACCGGTTGACCATCGAGGGGCGCGTACAGAGCCGCACCTACACCAAAATGCTCGAGACCGGCAGCGAGGAACGCACAGCGTTTGAGGTCTCGGTGATGCAGCTCGTGGATGAGGCGGAGGACGCAGAGGCAGAACACGCCTGAGCGACGAAATATATGGAAAAAGCCACTGCAAACACGCATTGCAGTGGCTTTTTTGCGTGAATATTCTCATTTTTAGTCCAATAATGGCGCAAAACGTTTATATGTCCGCTTCCTATTCAAATAATTTATCACTGCATCCCTTTACTTTTATCGATAAGAATGTTAGAGTTTCATAATGTTGTATACGACCGCCGCAGAATGCACAAGCGGTGGACTACAGGATCAATACGGAGAGAGAAAAATGGCAAGAATTTTTTTACTCAAAGGCGACATCGCAAATCCCGGCTACGTGGATATCCCCGAGGAGGCGACGACCATCCGCCAGGTCATCTATGACATCGGCGGCGGCATCCCCGGCGGCAAGAAATTTAAGGCCGTGCAGATCGGCGGGCCGAGCGGCGGCCTTCTGACCGAGGAGCATCTGGATCTTCCGCTGCACTTTGTCAAGCTCAAGCCCTACGGCGTGCGCCGCGGCGACAGCGTCATCACCGTGCTCGACGAGGACCGCTGCATGGTCGACGTGGCCGCGCGCTTCATGGAATACACACAGACAGAGTTCTGCGGCAAGTGCGTCCCCTGTCGCGAGGGCACAAAGCGCATGAATGAGCTCCTCTGGGGGCTGAAGGACTACCGCATCGACCGCAAGGAGTTCACCCTGCTCACCGACCTTGGCGAGATGATCTCGGTGACGGCGTTCTGCAATCTCGGCAAAAACTCGTTCCACACGCTGGAGACCGCCATCAAATACTTTCCGAAAGAGTTTGAGGACCATCTCAAGGGCGAGTGTGCGCTCTGCGAGCGCGACCGCGAGCCGATCGTTCCGGGCGGTCTGCCCTATAACAGGATCCGTCTCGTCGTCGACCCGAGCGTTTGCCGCGGGTGCAGCAAGTGCGCGCGCAACTGCCATGCCGACGCCAGCACGGGCGTGATCAAGTCCCCCTTCTCCATCGATCCGGAGAAGTGCGTAAAATGCTACACCTGCATCGAAGCCTGCCCCTTCGACGCCATTCAGGAGGTGGAGATCGATGGCTAATATCATGTACGTGGACAATATCCGCGTGGAATTTGACCAGGAAGCGACGGTGCTGGATGTTTGCCGCAAGGCAGGCGTAGAGGTGCCGAACTTCTGCTTCCATTCCGATCTCTCCGTTTATGGCGCGTGCCGTATGTGCATGGTCGAAAACCTTGACACCGGCGAGATCTCGGCTGCGTGCACGACCAAGCCGAAAAATGGCCTGCGCATCCGCACGAACACCGCGCGTCTGCTCAAATACCGCCGCATGATCCTGGAACTGATGCTCTCGGCCCACTGCCGCGACTGCACCATGTGCGAAAAGAGCCGCACCTGCCGCCTGCGCGAGATGGCAGTGCGCTTCGGCATCCACCATATCCGCTTCAGCGACACGCGCGAGCACATTCCCGAGGACCACTCCTCCCCCGCCGTGCAGATCGACTATAACAAGTGCATTCTCTGCGGCGACTGCGTGCGCGTGTGCAAGGAGGTGCAGGGCATGAGCATCCTGCACTTTGCGGGCCGCGGTCCGGGCCTGCACATCGAGGCGGGCGATAACCAGCAGCTTTCGAGCACCCACTGCGTCAGCTGCGGCCAGTGCTCCGCCGTGTGCACGACCGGCGCCATCACGGTAAAAAACCAGATCGGCGATGCGTGGCGCGCGCTGCACGACCCGCAAAAGCGCGTCGTCGTTCAGATCGCCCCCGCCGTGCGCGTAGCGCTCGGCGAGGCCTATGGCATCCCGAGCGGCGAAAATGTGCTCGACAAGCTTGTCACAGCGCTCAAGATCATGGGCGCGGACGAGGTGTACGACACGATCTTCGGCGCGGACCTCACCGTGCGCGAGGAAGCGCAGGAGTTCCTGCGCCGGCTTGAAACGGGCGAAAACCTGCCGCTGATGACCTCCTGCTGCCCCGCGTGGGTGCGGTACGTGGAAAATGAGCGCCCGCAGTTCCTGAAAAACCTCTCCTCCGCCCTCTCCCCCATGCAGATGCTGGCAACCGTGCTCAAGGACAAGTACCGTGAAAAGGATGCCGCCGACGGGCGCACGACCTACCACATTGCCATCATGCCCTGCACGGCCAAGAAGATGGAGGCCGGCCGTCCCGAGTTCCGCCGCGACGGTGTCCCCAATGTGGACCTTGTGCTGACCACGCAGGAGGTCATCCGCATGATCAAGGAGTCCGGCATCCGCTTTCAGATGCTTGAAAAGGAAGCGCCCGACCTGCCGTTCGGCATGGGCAGCGGCGCAGCCGAGATCTTCGGCACCTCCGGCGGCGTTGCCGAGGCGGTCGCGCGTTACTGCCTGCCTGACAAGAGCAAAAACGCGCTGCGTATGCTCGAGCACAGCGGTCTGCGCGGCAACGAGCCCATCCGCTTCGTCACGCTGCCCATCAACGGGCGCGACGTGCGCATCGCCCTTGCCCACGGTCTTTCCAACGCCGCCAAGCTGCTCGATCAGATCGAAAGCGGCGAGGTGCAGGTCGACCTTGTCGAGGTCATGTCCTGCCGCACAGGATGCGTCGGCGGCGCGGGCCAGCCTTACGCGCTGATAAACACCAAGCTCCAGCGCGCGCACGGTCTGTATGAGATCGACCGCAGCGCGATGTTCAAGCGCAGCGAGCGCAATCCCGTCATCAACGCAATGTATGACGCGGGTCTCAGCGAGCGCGCGCATGAGCTGCTGCATCTGGAGTACGAAGAATAAGCAAAGGACCGGCTGCATCGATGCAGCCGGTCCTTTCCCCCATCTTTTTTGAAAAATACCATTATTATTTGTAATAGGTCTCTTGACAAATCTCGACATTTCCAATAATATATTTTCGGAAATTCATTATAAATTCTAAATTGGAGGCTCGTATGGAGGTTCGCAATCTGGTCACCTTCTTGAAGGTTACGGAACTCAAAAGTTTTTCCCGCGCTGCTGAAGCGCTGGACTATTCGCAGTCTGCCGTCACAGTGCAGATACAGCAGCTCGAGCGCGAGCTCGGCGTGCAGCTCTTTGACCGCATCGGCAAAACAGTCTCCATCACACAGTACGGCAAGGACTTCGTCTCCTACGCGCGCGACGTGGTCAGCGCCATCGCGCGGGCGAGCGCGTTCGCCTCGTCCGATTCCGAGCTCAGCGGCACGGTGCGCGTCGGCACGCTCAACTCGCTGCTCACGGCGTCGTTTTCCGATATCGTGCCGCTTTTCCACGAGCGCTTCCCGCACGTGCAGATCAACCTGCACGCGGGCAACATCGCCTCCATCACGGAGATGCTCGTCAAAAATGAGCTCGACATCATCTACACGCTCGACGCGCAGATCTTCGACACGCAGTTTGTCAAGGTCTTTGAGGAGCAGGAGGATGTGGTTGTCGTAACGAACGCGGAAAATCCGCTTGCCGAGCGCAGCGACGTTCACCTTGCCGACCTCGTCTCGCACCCGTTCATCCTGATGAACCACGGCAACCCCTACCGCGACCAGTTCGACCGCGAGCTCGCCCGTCAGGACCTGAGCGTGGAGCCGTTTCTGGAGCTCGAGAGCGACACGCTGGCGCTCAGACTCATCCGCGAGAATCCGGAGTATCTCTCCATTCTGCCGCTCTATACGGCAGAGATGAGCATCCACAAGGACAATCTCGCCATCATCCCCGTGGCGGACTGCCAGATGCGCCAGTGGCGTCAGGTGCTCTACCACAGAAACAAGGTCATCACGCCGCAGATCCAGGGGATGCTGGACGTCATTCTGGACGTTGCAAAAAAGCCGTTCTGAGCCAATATCCGTCTGCCCGCAGGGGCGCGCCCTTCGGCGCGCCCCTGCTTTTTCGGTTTACCGTGTCAGCGCAGCGCAAAAAATATGAAAAAAGAGGTGCAAAATGAAAAAAGGCGCGGTATAATAGGGAGCAAATTCCAAGTCCGCGGCGCTGACCGCGGCATTCCGATCGGAGGGATATTTTATGCGTATTGTTGTCAAGGTCGGTACCTCCACGCTGGCGCACGCCACAGGGCGGCTGAACATCCAGCGCATGGAGCGCTTCTGCAAGGTGCTGAGCGACCTGAAGAACATGGGGCACGAGATCATTCTCGTCTCCTCCGGCGCCATCGCCATGGGTTTTGGCAAGCTCAATCTGAGCGAGCGGCCGAAGGACACCCCCACCAAGCAGGCCTCCGCCGCGGTCGGCCAGTGCGAGCTGATGTACACCTACGATAAGCTCTTCACCGAGTACAACCACACCGTCGCGCAGCTCCTCATCACCGCGCCCGACATTGAGGAGGGCGGCACCCGCAAGGAAAACTTCCACAACACGCTCGCGCGGCTCCTGGAGCTCGGCGCGCTGCCCATCATCAACGAGAACGACACCATCTCCACCGCGGAGTTCGGCATCGGCGACAATGACACGCTCTCCGCCATCGTAGCGGCAACGGTCAAGGCCGATCTTCTCATCCTGCTCTCGGACATCGACGGGCTTTTCGACGGCGACCCGCACAAGAATCCCGACGCGAAGCTCATCGATACGGTGGACGTCATCGACGAGCACATCATCTCGCTCGGCGGCGGGAGCGGCTCAAGCCTCGGCACAGGCGGCATGGCGACGAAGCTGCGCGCCGCACAGATCTCGACGGCGGCGGGCTGCGAAATGGTCATCGCCAACGGTCAATCGCCCGACATTCTCTACGACGTGGCCGCCGGCAGGCGCGTGGGCACAAGATTTACGGTAAAGAGGGACTGAGCATGACGACCATCGATCTTTTGAAGAAAACAAGAGCCGCATGGGGCAGTATCCGCAGCGCCTCTGCCGAGGAGAAAAACCGCCTGCTGCTCGCAATGGCGGAGAGCCTGGAGGCAAACAGCGCCGATATCCTGCGAGAGAACGCAAAGGACATGGAGACGGCGCGAGGGACGATCTCCGATGTGATGCTCGACCGCCTTGCCCTGACGGAAGGCCGCATCCACGCGATGGCCGAGGGCATCCGCGAGGCCGCGGCCCTGCCCGACCACGTGGGCCGCGCGCTCGCGCAGTTCACCCGTCCCAACGGCATGACCATCACCAAGCGGCAGGTACCGCTCGGGCTGGTCGCCATCATCTATGAGAGCCGCCCGAACGTCACGTCGGACGCGGCCGCACTGTGCATCAAGAGCGGCAACGTCTGTATGCTGCGCAGCGGCAAGGAGGCCTATCGCTCCTCCCGCGCCATCGTAACGGCGCTGAAGGCCGGCATCGAGGCCGCCGGCGGCGACCCCGATATCGTCAACATCGTGGAGGACACGACGCACGCGAGCGCGCAGGCCTTGATGACGGCGGACGGCCTCGTCGACCTGCTCATCCCGCGCGGCGGCAAGGGCCTCATCCGCGCGTGCGTGGAAAACGCGACCGTTCCCTGCATCGAGACCGGCACCGGCATCTGCCACGTGTACGTCGACCGTGACGCGGACCTTGACATGGCGGTGAAGATCATCGTCAACGCCAAGACGAGCCGCCCGTCTGTCTGCAACGCCGAGGAGGTCTGCCTTGTCCACCGCGCGATCGCAAAGGACTTTTTGCCGCGCCTCAAAACGGCACTCATCGATGAACGCAAGGCCGCGGGGCTCGTCCCCGTGGAGCTGCGGCTCGACGAAGCGGCGCTGGAGATCATCCCCGGCACGATGGCGACGGAGCATGACTTCGACACCGAATTTCTCGACTACATTCTCGCCGTGGCGGTCGTGGAGGATCTGGACGCGGCCATTGCGCACGTCCAGCGCCATTCGACGCACCACAGCGACTGCATCGTGACCGAAAGCAAGGCCGCGGCCGACCGCTTTGTCGACGAGGTCGACAGTGCGGCGGTGTACGTCAACGTCTCCACCCGCTTTACCGATGGCGGCGAGTTCGGCCTCGGCTGCGAGATGGGCATTTCGACGCAGAAGCTCCACGCGCGCGGGCCGATGGGTCTCGACGAGCTGAGCACCTACAAATACGTCATCACCGGCAGCGGTCAGGTCCGATAAATCCAGAAAGGCGGATTACTCCGATGTACCACAACAACAAACAATATGCGCTGACGAACTGCGTCATCTTAGACGGCTCTGAGCACATGGAGCCGCAGACAGGCAAGGCCATCTGCATTGACGGCGACAAGATCTGCGAGATCGTCGACGCGCAGAAGATCCCCGCAGGCTACGAAGCTGTCGACCTCGGCGGCAGATATGTGCTGCCGGGCCTCATCAATATGCACGTGCATCTGCCCGCCTCGGGCAAGCCGCAGAAGAAGGCAAGCGACCCGAAAAAGCTCGTAAAGCTCATCACCTCCTGCGCGCTGACAAATAAGATCGGCCTCAATATGTGCGAGGGGTACGCAAAGACCGAGCTGCTCTCCGGTGTGATGACCATCCGCACGGTGGGCGGCGTGGCCGATTACGATACCAAAATCCGCGATCTCGCTGCGGCGGGCAAGATCCTCGCCCCGCGCGTGCTGGCGTCAAACATGGCGGTCTCCGTTCCCGGCGGGCATATGGCCGGCTCGCTCGCCTATGAAGCGCACACGGAGGCGGAGGCTGCTGCCTTCGTTGAGAAGATCGCCGGGGACAGGCCCGACCTCATCAAGCTGATGATCACCGGCGGTGTGCTCGACGCCGAAGTTGTTGGTGAGCCTGGCGTGCTGCGGATGCAGCCCGCGCTTGTCAAGGCCGCGTGCGACAAGGCGCACGCGCTCGGTATGATCGTCGCCGCACACGTCGAGAGTCCCGAGGGCGTGATGGTCGCGCTGCAAAACGGCGTCGACTCCATCGAGCACGGCGCGCAGCCGACCGATGAAATGCTCGCGCTGTTCAAAGAGCGCAAGGCGTTTCAGATCTCGACCATCTCCCCCGCCCTGCCCTACGCGCTCTTCGACCGCAGCATCTCGCACGCGACGTATGAGCAGCAGGAAAACGGCAAAATCGTCTTCGACGGCATCGTCGCGCTCGCCAAGGCGAATCTCGCCGCAGGCGTGCCGGTCGGCCTCGGCACGGACGTCGGCTGCCCGTATATCACGCATTACGATATGTGGCGCGAATTGCATTACTTCGTCAAATACTGCGGCGTGACGCCCGCGTTCGCGCTCTACAGCGCGACGAAGCTGAATGCGCGCCTTGCCGGTATCGGCGATGTGACGGGCAGCATTGAAGTCGGCAAGCAGGCCGATCTCATCGTCTGCGCGGATGATCCGCTCAAAAGCCCGAGCGCCCTGCGCACGCTTGACATGGTCGTAAGATGCGGCTATCGCATCGATAAGCCGCAGGTCAAGAAAATGCCCGAGGTCGAGCGCGAGCTCGACAAGTTCCTGTGAGCGCGATGAAGTACCTTGTATTATCCGATTCCCACGGCAATGTGGACAATATGGCGCGCGCCGTGGAGCGCGAGAAACCGGATGGCATCATTCACCTTGGTGACTGCTGGCGCGACGCGGAGGAGCTGCATGAGCTCTTCCCCCGCCTGCCGCTCGAGCAGGTGCCGGGCAACTGCGACTTTGGTCGCTTTGAGGCGCCCGAGCGCGTACTCATCTTAGACGACCACCGCGTGCTCATCGCGCACGGACACACGATGGGCGTGAAGACGGGGCTGCTGCGCGCGCAGTATCGCGCGCTGGAGCAAAACGCCGACCTTCTGCTCTTCGGTCACACACACGCACCGCTCGTAGACGCGGCATCGCGGCCGATGATGATGAATCCCGGCTCGATCGGCGATCCCCGCCGCCCGACCTACGGCGTGCTCGAATGCAGGGACGGGCAGATCTACCCGTCGGTATTCCGGCTCGAATGATAAGAAAGAGAGATGTACCCTGGGGTACATCTCTCTTGTTACATAGCAAGGAATCGGTGTGCGAGCGCGGGCGCGCTTGTATTTTTGAGGCACACGACGTTCAGCTCGTGCACGCCCGTGAGCGGCGGGCAGGAAAAATGGCCGAACTGCGCATCATTCTTGACGACGGCCTCGTAGAGGAAGCTCACGCCGCAGCCCTCGCTCACCAGATGCCGGATGAGCTTGAAGCTGCTGATGCAGACATTCGCGCGAAACGCCTCGACCGTGTAGCCGCACTGCATGAGCTCTCGCTCTAAAATCTTTCGCGTACCGGAGCCAGGCTCGCGCAGGATGAGCCGCTCGGAAAAGAGCTCATCCATCGGCACCTCACAGCCCGAAAACGGGTGATCTTTCGCGCAGATGCCGATGTAGGGCTCGTTGCGCAGCAGAAAGCTCTCGTACCGGCTCTTGTCGAAAATGCCCTCGAGCACGACGAAGTCAAGCTCACCGCCCTCGAGCTGGGCGAGCAGGTGCGCCGTATTGTCGACGGTAAAGAAAAGTTCGTTGTCCGGCTCCTGCAAAAAGCGGCTGATCTGCGGCAGCAGGATGTAGTCGCCGATAGACTTGGTCGCGCCGATGCGAAGGCTCGTCTTCTCCTGCTTTTTCAGCGCGCGGCGCAGCTCCTCATCCTGATAGCGCTGGCTGATGGCGTAAATTTCAAGCGTTTCGCCCTGCGGCGTCTTTCTGAGCTTTCGGCTGTCATAGGTAAAAAGGCGCACGCCGTACAGCGCTTCAAGCGCCTGGATCTGCTTGGTCACGGCAGGCTGCGTCAGGTGGAGCCGCTCCGCCGCCTTGCGGTAGTTCATCGTGGTGCACACGGTCAAAAAGGTCTCAAGCCGCTGGTCCATATTCTCTCCTTTATCAATAACAAACAGGAATCGACATATTCTCATTTATAATTTTATTATATCATAGGTCAGTGATATAATACAGCGGCAATAAGCAATAGAGGAGAGAAATATCACATGAAATTCATCGAAACCGTGAAAAAAATGCTGCCCGGCTGCGCCATCGCGCTTGTCATCGCCGTGATAGCCAAGCTTTTGGAGCAGTTGGAAGAGTCCGCGGGGCTGCACCTGATCGGCGCGTCGGTCATCGCGATGTTCATCGGCATGATCGTGAACCGCTTTTACGCGCCGAATGACAAGACGAAGCCTGGCATCAAATTCACCTCGAAGAAAATTCTGAAATTCGCCATTATCCTGCTCGGCGCCAGCCTGAACATCACGACCGTGCTGACGGTCGGTAAGTTCTCGCTCACCGTCATGCTCTTCACACTGGCGACGTGCTTCGGCCTCGGCTATGTGATCGGCAAGGCGCTGGGGCTTGACTGGAAGACGAGCAGCCTCATCAACGCGGGCACGGGCATCTGCGGCGGCAGCGCCATCGCCGCCATCGCGCCGGTCATCGAGGCAACGGACATGGACATCGCCTACGGCATGTCGGCGACGTTCCTCTTTGACACGATCATGGTCGTCGTGTTCCCGCTGCTTGGCCGCGCGATGAGCCTTTCCGACGCGGCGTTCGGCCTGTGGGCCGGCACGGCGGTCAACGACACCTCGAGCGTCGTCGCCACGGGCTACGCCTTCAGCGAGGCCGCAGGCGACTTTGCCACGATGGTCAAGCTGACGCGCACGCTCGCCATCATCCCGACGGTGCTGGTCTTCGCCGCCATCAGCGTGCACCTGAAGAAAAAGGCCGCCGCGCAGAGCGGCGACCATGGCGTCAAGGTCAATATGAAGTCGGTGTTTCCGTGGTTCATCCTCGGCTTCCTGGCAATGTCCATCCTGTGCAGCATCGGCGTCATTCCGGCTTCTCTTGCCGCCGTGCTCAAGAGCATCAGCAAGTTCCTGATGGTCGCGGCGCTCGCCGCCATCGGCCTCAACACGAACTTTGCAGCCCTGTGTAAGTCCGGCGCAAAGCCGATGCTCCACGGCTTCATCATTTCGCTGCTGGTCGTTCTTGTGGCGATTGCGGTCGAATATGTGCTCGGCATCGCGCCGAGCGGCACGCTCATTTAATCGTCCGCCGAAAGGATGAGATCGCAGCGGTTCCGCACATCGAGCGCGTCGAAATAGCGCTGCTCGAAAGGGATCCAGCGGTCGAAAAACTGCTTTGCATGCGCGGGCGCATTCCGTTTGAGGATGCGCTCGCGCTGTTTTTCTGCCGAAATCGGCAGAAAAACGGATAGATCGTAGTACGGCGCAAGGTCGGGGTGCATGGAGTACGCGCCCTCGACGATGCTGAGCTTTTCCGGCTCGATGCGCTGCGGCGGGGCGATGGTGAAGGTCGCACAGTCGAAGCGGCGGTAGTCGACAGCTTTTCCCTCATGCAGCGGCAGGAGCACCTCTTCCAAAAAGCGCTCGCGGTCAACATTGCCGCCCGGCTCTGAGAATCGTTCCTCCGTGCGCTGCTCGGGGCGGAGGAAAAAGTCGTCCATGCGGAAAACCGTGCAGCCGTAAACGCTTTGCAGAAGCTTTCCCAGCGTCGTCTTGCCACTGGCACTGCCGCCCTCGATGGCGACGAGCACGCGCTCTTTCTCCGCCAGCAGGCGATCGATGCGCGCAAACAGCGGCAGCACACGGGCAAAGTCGCGCCGCAGCACGCGATACGCGGGCGCGTAAGCGCTGCGGAACGCATCGGAGTGATGCAGAGGCGGAAAGCCCTCCTTTCGCCATGCTTCGATCTTTTCCGCCGTCTCCTGCGTGGAAAACGGCAGTTCCCCCGCGTCGGCCATCGCCTGCAAAGCGGCAAGCATTCCTTCGAGCTTCTCGCGTCCGCACTCCTCGTGCCTTGCCGAGAGCGCAAAGAGCCGCGCAAGCGTCTCCGCGCTCAAGCCGCCTCGCAAAACGCCGAGGTGCACGCGGCAATAGCTGCCGCCGAGCAGCTCGACGGGCTCTTCCGCGCGGTCCCTGCTGTGCACCGCTTCGGCGCGGATATTCTCCGCAGCGGCGGACAGATCGTCGATCAGATGCTCGCAGCCAAAGGCGCTCTGATAGAGCGCCTTGAAGACATCCTGAAGCTCGAGCTTCGGATAACGCGCGCAATGGGCGCGCAGAAAGGTCTGAATATCGGCAAAATTTGTCATCATGGCAAAATTCCTTTGCAAAAAAGCTATGGTCATCATAGCGCTTTTTTGCCCGATCTGCAAGGGACAAGGGATTGACAGCCCTACTCTTTTTTGATAAAATTCCCGCGTCGGCACAAGTCGACGGCATCGGCACAAGCCGGTCACTTCCGCAGCGCTTTCCCGTCAAGCAGGATATCACGAAGGTATCAGTATCTCCAAAAGGGGATGTTGGTGCCTTTTCTTTGTCCTTGGGCAAGCGCCGCGTTACCCTTTTACAAGAGAGGATGAGGCATATGACGATTCTGGTCATCGACGGTCAGGGCGGCAAGCTGGGCCGCAGTCTGGTGGAAAACATCAAGAAGTCCTTCCCGCACGTGGATGTCATGGCCGTCGGCACCAACAGTGCCGCATCCGACGCGATGCGCCGCGCGGGTGCTGACCGCGTGGCTACGGGCGAAAACCCCGTCATCGTGGCCTGCCGCAGCGCGCAGATTATCGCCGGTCCCATCGGCATCGCCATTGCCGATGCGCTGATGGGTGAGATCTCCCCCGCCATGGCGAACGCCGTCGCGTCGAGCTGCGCGTATCGCGTTCTCATCCCAATGAATCTTTGCAGCACCTATGTTGCGGGCGTAAGCGGCAAGTCCGCCGCACTGATGGACGACGCCCTCCGCCGCATCGGTGAGCTGCTCAACGAAACGGAGAAATCACAATGAGTCAAAATGTTACGGCGCAGGCCGCTTCGTCCCTGCGCGTCAGAAAGATCACCTATTCCGCACTGTTCCTTGCCCTTGCGATGGTGCTGCCGTTCTTGACCGGTCAGATCCCCGAGATCGGCTCGATGCTCTGCCCCATGCACATTCCCGCGCTGCTGTGCGGCTTTCTGTGCGGCTGGCCGTGTGGACTCGCGGTCGGCCTTCTCTCCCCGCTGCTGCGCTCGGTGATCTTCGGGATGCCGCCGGTGTGGGTGGCCGTCGCCATGGCGTTTGAAATGGCGACCTACGGCGCGGTTTCCGGCTGGCTGTATCGCAGGCTGAAGACCTCCTCCGGCTGCATCTACCTTGCCCTTATCTTTGCGATGGTGTCAGGCCGCCTTGTGTGGGGGCTTGTGCAGTTCCTGCTCGCAGGGCTCCGCGGAACGGAATTCAATCTGAGCATTTTCCTCTCCGGCGCAGTGATGACCGCCATCCCCGGCATCATCTTACAGCTCGTTCTCATCCCCATCCTCGTCATGGTGATGGAGCGCACGAGCATGATGCTCGATGCCTGAACGATCGGTTTGGAATAAAAAGGACTTGGGTCTCGTACCCAAGTCCTTTTGCTATCATTACGCTTTCTCTGCTTTGCGCAGCAGCTTCGGCGCGCCCGCGTCCATCAAAAGCGCGCCGAGCGGCGCGGTGATGACGATGCCGAGCACCGCGACCGACAGCACGATGCTGCCGCAGGGCAGCCCCGCCGCCAGCGGCACCGAGCCGATGGCCGCCTGCACCGTTGCCTTGGGAAGATAGGCAAACACGCAGTAGAGCCGCTCCTTTGCCGTGAGCGGCGTTCTGACAAGGCACAGACACACGCCGACGGCACGGAAAACAAGCGTCGAGAAGATCATGCCGATCGCCGCAAGCCCCACGCCCGCCATATAGCGGATATCGACCGCCGCGCCGACGAGGACGAACAAAATGACCTCCGCCGCCAACCAGAGCTTGCCGAATTTTTCAGAGAGCCGCTTGGCAACGAACGGCGTGCACTTCATCTTAAGTAAGCACGCCATGCTGACGACCGCGAGCAGGCCCGACACCGGCACGATGCCCTCGAGCCAGCCCTCCGCCGCGACGAGCAGCAGCGAGACCCCCAGCACGATGATGACCTTCATGCTGTTGCGGATGCAGTGCGCGCGGGCGTAAGCCGTTTCAAAAAAGCGGCTCAGCAGCCATCCGGCGAGCGCACCCAGCGCAACACCGAATACGATTGAGGCAGGAATGCTCAAAAAATCCGCAGCGCTCGCGCTGCCGCCCTGCACCGTGTGCAGAAATGTGGTAAACAGCACGATGACGAAGATATCGTCGCACGAGGCCCCGGCCAGGATCATCTGCGGGATGCTCTTGTCCGTTCCGCGGCCGCTTTCCATCAGCTGCACCATGCGCGGCACGACGACCGCGGGCGACACCGCCGCGAGCACCGCGCCCATGACCGCCGCCTCCACGCGCGTGATGCCAAGGAAGCACGGCGCGAGCAGCACGTAGCCGACGATCTCGCACGTGGCGGGCAAACACGACATCAAGATTGCCGGACGGCCGACCTTTTTGAGGTCGCCCAAATCGAGCGACAATCCCGCCTTGATCAGGATGATGACGAGCGCGAGCTTGCGCAGGTCGGCTGAGATCGACAAAATCGAGCCGTCCAGCACATTGAGCACGCACGGCCCCAGCAGGATGCCCGTCGCCAGCATGCCGATGATGCGCGGCAGCTTCAGCTTCTGACACAGCGCGGCCAGCGCAAGGCCGAGCAGAAAAATCAGCGCAAGTGAAGTTAACATAAAATTCCTCCTCCGGACACAAAAAAGCCGATGCCCCTGTGACCGTACAAAAATCACAGAAGTCATCAGCTTAACAAGCGGTTTCGGCAGTGCCGTGGGAGAACCTCATTCCCGTTTGCGCAGTATAGCAAAGCGCGGGCAAAAATGCAAGCCTTTTTCGCAAAAATCAGCGCTCAAAGCTCACCCGATACGCCCCCAGCATCTGCGTGCAGGGGATGACGGCAGCATTTTCGACCGTAAGGGGCACTTTTTCATAGTGTACCGTTTCCTTCTCCAGGATGGCAGGCAGCATTTTGCCAAGGCTGACGCCGTGCACGCCGCCGTCAATATGCCAGGTAAACTCGCAGTCGCAGAATTCCTTGTTTGCTTCGATCCTCTCTGCGGGGACAAACTTCTCCCTGCCATCGGTAAAGTAATAGCAGCCCGCGTTGTCCTTTTCCGCAGGGCAGCCTCCCTCGATGCCGACGCCGGTGAACGCGATCGTCAACTCAGGCAGCATGAAGGTCGTCTTCCTGCCGTCCTTTGTAAAGGGGACCTCCTCCCAGCGGCCGATGTTGACCCAGCCGCGCACGCCGTTTCTTTCCGCCGCGGTGTTGTATTCGAGATACCCTGTCCTGCCGCCGCGAATTTCCGCATTGATGCGCAGCACCGGACGCAGCGAGGTAAAGTCCTCCGGCAGCAGGGCGCGCAGGCGGTCCTGCTCCGCACCGTAGGCCATGACAAACTGTTCTGCTCTCATGCGTTGTCTCCCTTTGCGTCCTCGCGCAGCAGCTTCAGGCAGGCGTCCAGATAGAGCTTGTGCGTCACGCTTAAAAGCGCTGAGCGCAGCAGCTCCTTTTCATCCGACTCGTCCTGCCCGACGCTCGCAAGGTGGTCACTCGCGCCGAAGACATAGCGGATGAGGTTTTCAAATTCCTCGCAGAAGTAGTGATAAGCGGTCGGCAGATCGTAGGTCTCGTGCTGGATGCCGATCAGCGCGCGGATGTCGTCCATCGTCACGACACTCTTGACGCAGGAGACGAAAATAAGATAGGCGATGCTCTCCGCGCCGTAGGCCTTTTTCTCCGGCCCTGGGATGATCTTCTGCTTGACATAATTACTGACCATCGAGGCCGTGATGGGGCTGAGTCCGCATCCCGTGATGGATTGATTGACATAACGTGTCACCTGTTCGAGATACAGCCCCACGTCGGGAATTTCCCCGAGCCGCGGGATGTGAAAGCTGCGGACAGACTCTGCCAAACGGCTGCGCATATTCTCGTCCATAACCGTTCCTCCGTTCCAGCTGTGTTTTCATCATCTTAGACGCCGCCGAAAAAAATGTCAACAAGTTTTTTAAAAACCGATTGACAGTTTTTAAAAATCGTTGTATGGTAGGTGAAGATGATTTTGCCTGACAACAGGTTTTTGAATAACCGATTATTTTTTTGGAGGCTTCCCCATGATGAAACTGATTGCCGACTCCTCTGCCAACCTCACGATGCTGGAGGGCGTAACCTATCAGAGCGTGCCCATGACCATCCGCGCCGGCGAGCGTGACTTTGTAGACGACGAAACGCTCGACCCCCACGAGCTGCTTGACTATCTCGCGTCCTACAGCGGTAAGTCCGGCACGGCCTGTCCCAGTCTTGATTGCTGGCTCAGGGCATTCGAGGGTGCAGATGAGATTTTCGTCCTCACCATCACAAGCCGTCTATCCGGCACCTGCGCCTCAGCCATGGCCGCTCGCGACGTGTATCTCCAGTCGCATCCGGACACTAAAATTCACGTCTTCGACACACTGAGCACCGGGCCGGAGATGCAGCTGCTCGCCGAACGGATCGCCGCGCTGTATGCCATGGGGCTTTCCTTCGACGTGATCTGCGAAAAGGCGCAGGAGTATCTCGCCACCACGCATCTCTTCTTCCGTCTTAAGTCCCTGCACAATCTGGCGCAAAACGGCCGCGTCAGCAAACTCACCGCGGGCGCTGTCGGCATTCTGGGTATTCAGATCCTCTCCACCGCAAGCAGTGAGGGCACCATCCAACCCGTAGAAAAGTGCCGCGGTGAGAAGAAGACCCGCGAGGCAATGGTGCAGCATATCCTGGACACTGGCTACCACGGCGGCAAGGTGCGCATCCACCACGCCGAAAATCCAGAGGCGGCTGGGGCGCTCGCCGCTTCGCTGCGCGAGCGTTTTCCCGAAGCGGATATCGAGATTCTTCCCTGCGCGGGCCTTTGCAGCTACTATGCCGAGCGCGGCGGCGTGATCGTCGGTTTTGAGACGATATAAAACCGAACAGACAGCAAAAAGCAGACGGCTTGCGCGAGCCGTCTGCTTTTCTTTTTCTCTGCCGTCAGGCAGCTTGAGTGGTATCAGGATCATTTGTGTCGGATGCGTTGTCACCCGCAGGGACCCTGCCATCTTTGCTTTTTCCCTGTCCGTCGGGCGGCTCGGGGCGTTCGCCATCCGGCAGCTCCGGCTTTTCCCCGCTCGGCTGCTGACCGTCAAAGCCCTCGGGCGGCTCGCCATCCGACTTCTGTCCGCCGCCGGGGAAGCCGCCGCCCATGCCCATGCCCATGCCGGTGGAAACCGTCCCGCTCTGCGCGGTCCCTTCGGTGGAGCTGTCGCCCGCCTTGAGGGTATACGCACTGTCCGCCACCACATCGGCAGATGAGAAGAGGATGAAGTTCGCACCGCATCTGGCTGTGCCGCTGTACACGGCATTGCCGTCGGCGTCCTCGATCGTAAAGTCTGCGTCCGCGGCGATCAGGCTGCTCTGCGTACTGCCCGGCATGCCGCCGAAGCCCGTTGAGCCGTAAATGACGTAGGGCTGCGCGGCCTCCAGGTTCATGCCCATGCCGCTGCTGCCACCCGCGGCAAGGACGGTGCCGCCCGTGACCGTGATGGTCCCGTCGGCGTCCAGCGGCTCGTTGTCCGCTGTGTTGGCCGTCCACACAACGACCGTGCCGCCTGTGATGGTCAGATCACCGTTGGAGTCGAAGCCGTCGCCGCTCGAGCTATACGCGTCGATCGTGCCGCCGGAGATTGTCATCGTGAAGTCATAGTCCGTCAGGTCGGAGTTTGCCGCGTTCAGGCAGTCATCCGAAGCATTGATCGTAATATTGCCGGAGAGCACGTTCAGCTCCGCGCCCTCAAGCCCCTCATAGCAGCTTGTAATGTCGATCGTCGGACCGTCCGTACCGTCTGCGCCGATATTGAGCGTTAGGTCGCAGTGGATGGCATCATCGGCGGCGTCGATGGTCAGCGTACCGCTCTCAACGTTCAAAAGCTGCTCTGCATTGATGGCGTCGTTGACGGGCGCGTTAATATGGAGCGTCAGATCACGGATGGTCAGCGACGCCTCGCCGTCCTCCTCCGTCGCTGCGCCGGATTTGATGCCGTTTTTGCCGTTGGCGGTGACCGTCAGCGCTCCCGTGCCGCCGAGCGTGACGGCCGAGCCGTCCTTGCACTTGATGACAGCGTTTTCGGCATCGCTGTTATCGGGATAATTGTCGTCGTTGTTCTGCTCCGTGTCGCTCAGCGCGTTCTGCGTGCCGTCGGCCGCAAGGATCGTCACCTCGCCGGACTTGCCGCAGGTAATGGCGGCGCTGTCCCCGCTCGAGAGGTCGAGGCCGTTCAGAATGAGCGTAACGCCCGTGGTCCCCTTCTTAATTTGAATCGTCCCGTCCGCGCAGCTGCCGGAAACAGCGTAGATGCCGCTTTCCGTGATGGTGAGGGCCGTGCCGTCGATCTCATAGCCCGCGGTCCCATCCTGTGCGGTGATGCCGCTATCCGTAAATGTCAGCACGACCGCGTCCGCGATATCGGTCTGCGTCGTCTGCTGCGCGCCGCAAGCGGTGAGCGCCAGTGCCAGCGCCGACGCGCAGAGGAGCGGCAGTAATCTTTTTTTCATAAAATGACCTCCCCGTCATTAAAGTATCCGTTTCCCGCAGGCCCGCGCCTGCCTTTCTATGGCGACAGCATAACCCGCCGGCCTAAAGCAGACCTAAAGCCGCTCGGCGGGGGCGCTTTAGCCACACTTTAGGTTGCGCGCATAGGATAGGCGCATAGGAGGTCTTGCACTATGACAATACAAAGCTGTTTTGAACGATATGAAAAGAAATATTGCCTGAGCATCCGCCAGCAGCGCTTTCTTATCGAGCGGATGAGGCCCCACACGAAAAAGGATGAATACGGTGAATACACCATCTGCAACATTTATTACGACACCGACGACTGGCGGCTCATCCGCTCGTCGATCGACAAGCCCGTTTATAAGGAAAAGCTGCGCGTGCGCAGCTACGGCGTGCCAGAGGAGGGCGACAGGGTGTTCGTTGAGCTGAAAAAGAAGTTCGACGGGATCGTTTACAAGCGCCGCATCACAATGCCCGTCTGCGAGGTCGACGGATTTCTGAGCGGCAGGAGCGGAGATGACTTTGGCCAGATTGGACGCGAAATTCGTTATTTCCAGTCGTTTTACCGCACGGCGCCGAAGGTCTTCATCGGCTACGACCGCCTTGCCTTTGCGGGCATCGACGACCCGGGGCTCCGCATCACCTTCGACACTAATCTGCGTTGGCGCGATACGGATGCGGACCTGCGTCTCGGCGACCGGGGCGCCCCCATCGCGCTGCCGGGCGGTGAGGTGCTGATGGAAGTAAAGATCCCCGGCGCGTGCCCGCTGTGGCTCAGCCGTCTGCTCTCCGAGGCCAGAGCCTTCCCCACTTCATTTTCCAAATACGGCGCGTGCTACTCCGGCAGCATTCTGCGTGCCGGTCCCACTATTTTAAAGGAGGCCACCTGCTGTGCTTAACTCGATCATCGGAATGGAGCTGACCGTATCCTCATTTTTTATCTGTACCGCCGTCTCGCTGCTGCTGGGCGTGGGGACGGCCCTTGTCGCCATGTATCGCGCGCACACGACGCAGAGCTTCGCCGTCACGCTCGCCATTCTGCCCGCCGTGGTGCAGCTTGTCATCATGCTGGTGAACGGCAACCTCGGCGCAGGCGTCGCGGTCGCGGGCGCGTTCAGCCTTGTGCGCTTCCGCTCCGTGCCGGGAACGGCGCGCGAGATCGGCGCACTGTTTCTGGCGATGGCGCTCGGTCTTGCGACCGGCATGGGCTATGTATGGCTCGCGGCGCTCGCGTTCGTCGTGCTCGGCGCAGTAATGCTGCTGCTCACGGCAGTAAATTTCGGCGCGCCCAGGGCATCCGAGCGCGTGCTGAAGGTCACCATTCCCGAGGGGCTCGACTATGAAGGCCTTTTCGACGATCTTTTCGAGCAGTATACGTCGTCTCACACGCTCGAGCGCGTAAGGACCAGCAATATGGGCACGCTCTATGAGCTCACCTACCGCGTCACACTGCCCGGCGAGACCGTTCCCAAGGCATTTCTGGACGATCTGCGCTGCCGCAACGGTAATCTGAACATCACCTGCGGGCGCGAAGCGGCAAAGGACACACTTTGAGACATATTGATTTTTTCGCGGCTTTTCCTTATACTTTTCCTGATTGCAAACACAAACGGAGGAATATTTCATGCGGCTTTTGATCGCTGAGGATGAACTGGACCTCGCCGAGGCGCTGGCGGTGTTTTTTGAGAAAAATCACTTCTCTGTCGATGCGGTGCACAACGGCTTCGACGCCTACGAATACGCCTCAACGGGCGAATACGACGCCGTCATTTTAGATGTAATGATGCCCAAGCTGGACGGCATTCAGGTGCTGGAGCGCCTGCGGCAGGAGGGCGTGAAAACGCCCATCATGATGCTCACGGCCAAGGGCGAAAAAAACGACCGCATCACCGGTTTCAACGCTGGTGCGGACGATTATCTGCCCAAGCCCTTCGACCCCGACGAGCTTTTGAGCCGCGTGCGGGCCATCCTGCGCCGCAGCGAGGCCTACCAGCCGACAGTGCTTGCCTACGGCGACCTGACGCTCGATCCCGGCAGCGGCAATCTGCGCTGCGGCAGGGAGACCATCCGCCTGAGCGGGCGCGAATTCCAGATCATGGAGCTTTTTCTGCACTCGCCGCGTCAGGTCTTTTCTGCCGAGCGCATCATGGAGCACGTATGGGGCTGGGACAACGACGCGGAGATCAACGTCGTGTGGGTGAACATCTCAAACCTGCGCAAAAAGCTGCGCGTCATCGGCTCACACGTGACGCTGCAGGCCAACCGCGGCCTCGGCTATGCGCTGGAGGAGAGCGTATGATCAAAAAGCTGCGCAGCCGCTTCATCCGCATCGCGATGCTCTCGGTCACGGCCGTCATGCTGCTGCTGACGATCATCCTGAACACCGCGAACTACATCTCGACCGATTCCGACTTAAAGCAGACGCTCTCGCTCATCTATGAAAACGAGGGCACCATTCCCCACTCACGCTTTCTGCCGGCGAAAAGCTCCGATGCGGCGTCACCGCCGGACAGCGGCGGCGACGCAAGCAGTTCCAGCACCCCGCCCGATCAGCAGGAAATTCAGGAGCCGCCCGACGACAAAATCGCGCGGCGCGAGGGGCCATTCACCGCGGAAACGCCGTTTTCCACGCGCTTTTTCGTTCTGCGCTGCACAGCAAGCGGCACGCTGACGACGGCAAGCCTTGATCACATTGCCTCTGTCACGGCGGACGACACGCAGGAATACCTCTCGGCCGCGCTCGCGCACGGTGAAGGCTACGGTTACCTTGGCAGCTACCGCTTCTTCGTCGCGCAGACGGATGACGGCGGGAATATCGCCATCTTTCTCGACAGCTATCAGGAGCTGCGCTCGATGCGCACGGTGCTCGTCTGGTCGCTCGTGGCCGACGCAGCGTGTATCCTGCTCGTGTTCCTTCTCGTCGTGCTGCTCTCGCGCCGGGCCATCGACCCCGTGGTGCGCAGCGCCGAGCAGCAGAAGCAGTTCATCACCGACGCGAGCCATGAGCTGAAAACGCCCATCACCGTCATCGCCACAAGCCTGAAGGTCCTTGAAATGGAGACCGGCAGACAGAAGTGGATCGACAAAGCGATGGCACAGACGGAAAAGCTCACCTCGCTCGTCAACTCCCTTGTCACGCTCTCGCGCATGGACGAGGAGGATTCGCCGCTTAAGATGGAGGACTTCCCCGTGAGCGACGCGGTGAGCGAAACGGCGGAGTCGTTCCGCGAACTGGCCGAATCGAAAGGCCATGCGCTCACGCTCGCCATTGCGCCCGGCCTCACCTACCGCGGCGACGAGTACGCGGTACGCCAGCTCGTCTCCATTCTGCTCGACAATGCGGTCAAATACGCCGCAGAGGGCTCCGGCATCTCCGTCTCGCTGGAAAAGGCGCGGCACGGCGTCGTACTGCGCACATCCAACGGCTGCGCGGGTCAGGACGGGCTGGATACCGGCAAGCTCTTCGACCGCTTTTACCGTGCCGATCAATCCCGCTCGTCGGGCAGCGGCTTTGGCATCGGCCTTTCCATCGCGCGCTCGATCGCCGAGGGGCACCACGGCTCCATCCGCGCGCAGTTCGACGGCGAGCGTATCGAATTCGTCGCCGAGCTCAGATAAATCAAAAAACACATCGCAGTATCCCCCTGCGATGTGCTTTTCATCAAAGCGTTCTTTCTTCTGCGGAGACGGTCTCGATCGCGCAGGAGATGAATTTTTTTGCCGCCGGAGACGCCTCTTTAAGCGACGGCACGGAGACGCCGAGCATGACGAACTGCGGCGGGTCAAAGGGCAGCTCGGCCACCGTGCCGCTCCACTTGCGCGAGATGAGCCGCTGGTTGAAGCTGACGCCGAGTCCCGCCTCGACCATGTTGTAGGTCGTGAAGCCGTCGCGTGTCGTAAAGCAGGTGTTCGGGTGCAGCCCGTAGGCCGCGAGCAGGCGGTCCTGATCGGTGTCGTGGTCCGGCGAGGTGTGGATGAACGGCTCGTCCTGCAAACGCAGGAGCGGGAACGACGGCCCCGCCGCGAGCGGATGCTCCCGCGGCAGCCAGACGACCAGCTCATCGCGAAAGACCGGCAGCCAGTCATACGCGTCGCTGCTCGGCTTTGCGCCAAAGCAGCAGTCGACCGACCGCTCGCTCAGCCAGCGGGCCATCTCCAGGTTGCCGCCCTCCTGCATCCGCACCGTCACGCCCGGATAGCGGGCGCGAAAGGCCGTCAGGATCTTCGGCATCCATAGCGCGGAAATGCTGTAGTAGCAGCCGATGCTCAGCGTGCCTGTGACCGCGCCGCCGATCTCCGCGCCGAGCTGCTCGGCGTTGCGGTGCGCACGCACGATCTCGCGCAGCAGCGGCAGCATGAGCTTGCCGTTTTCCGTGAGCTGCACGCCCTTCTTGCTGCGCAGAAAGAGCGGGAATCCAAGCTCCTCCTCCAGCGTGCCGATCATGCGCGTGACGCCCGACTGCGTGTAGCCCAAAAGCCCCGCCGCCGCGGTCAGGCTCCCCTGCTCGGCCGCGGCCAGAAAAGCCTCGCATTTGACAGCTTCCATCGTGCCCTCCATTCATGATATTATATCATAGTTTCCATTTCAAATCGCCGTTTGCGTCATGTATGATTTTATCATACAATACGCCGTAGAAACCGTCAATCCCGTTTTGGTAAGGAGAAAAAACATGGAACAGCGCATTTCCTTTTCCTGCGACTACATGGAGGGGGCGCACCCCGCCATTTTACAGCGTCTCATCGAGACGAATTTCACTCAGATGCCGGGCTACGGCGCAGACGACTGCTGCGGATCGGCCCGCGCCAAAATCCGCGCCGCCTGCGGCGCGCCGAACGCGGAGATCCACTTTCTTGTCGGCGGCACACAGACGAACGCGACCGTCATCGACGCGCTGCTGCGCTCTTACGAGGGTGTGATCGCCGCTGACACGGGGCACATCAGCGTGCACGAGGCCGGCGCCATCGAGTTCGGCGGGCACAAGGTGCTCACGCTGCCGCACAAAAACGGAAAGCTCAGCGCCGATCAGATTGCCGCACTGCTGCGCGTCTATGAAGAGGACGCGAACCGCGACCACACGGTCATGCCGGGCATGGTCTATCTCTCCCAGCCGACGGAGTACGGCACGCTTTACTCCCGCGAGGAGCTCGCCGCCATCAGCGCGCTGTGCCGCGAAAAGCACCTGCCGCTGTATGTCGACGGCGCTCGCCTTGCCTATGCGCTCGCCTGCCCCGAGAACGACGTAACGCTCGAAGACATGGCCGAGCTGTGCGATATCTTCTACATCGGCGGCACCAAATGCGGCGCGCTGCTCGGCGAGGCGGTCGTCATCCCGCAGCCGGGTCTCATCCCGCACTTTTTCACCATCATCAAGCAGCACGGCGCGCTGCTTGCCAAGGGTCGGCTGCTCGGGCTGCAATTTGACACCCTGTTTACCGACGGGCTTTATGCGCGTATCGGTGAAACGGCCATCCGCGATGCAAACACCATCCGCGATGCCCTGCGCGCAAACGGCTATCAACTGTGCTTCGCCTCGCCCACCAATCAGCTTTTCTGCCTTGTGGATAACGGGCAGCTGGCAAGGCTGCGCGAGCGTGTGGACTTCTCCCCATGGGAGATCTACGACGAGACCCACACCATCATCCGCTTTGCCACCAGTTGGGCGACAAGGGAGGAGGCCGTCCGCACGCTGTGCCGCGTCCTGCGCGACTGCGCCGCACAGTCAAAAGCCGCGTCCTGAAGCCGGATATCAAAAAGAGCTTTCTCCCTTTGGAGAAAGCTCTTTTTTGTCTTGATATCGGGATGCCGGACTCAGTTCTTTTTCATCATCTGCTCATCCTGCTGCAAAAGCTGCTGGGTGATAATATCGAGCTGACGGTGCTTGGCCATGCGGTCGGCGATGTTGTTCTGCACAAGCTCGGACTCCTGATGGCCGCGGAAGGACAGCTTGAGCAGGATCGGCGTCAAGATCGTACCGCAGACGACCGTAATGACCACGGGCGTCATCATCGCGGGCGACAGCACGCCCATCGAAAGGCCGCGGTTGGCGACGATCAGCGCGACCTCGCCGCGGCAGGCCATGCCCGCGCCGACCTGAATGCTCTCGCGCGTGGTGAAATGGCACACCTTGGCGCCGAGACCGCAGCCGAGCAGCTTCGAGATGATCGAAACGAGCAGCAGCAGGACGGCAAACACGATCATGCCACCCGTCAGGCCCGTGATCTGCACGTTGATGCCGATGCTCGCGAAAAAGACCGGCGTGAGCAGCAGATACCCGAGGGGGTTGTACTTCGTCTGGATATAGGTGCCCTTGGGCGTGCAGGCCACGGCAAGTCCCGCGGCGTAAGCGCCCGTGATATCGGCAACGCCAAAGAACTCCTCGGCGCAGTAGGCCATCACAAGGCACAGGACAAAGGCAAAAACGGAGTTGCGGTGGCTGGCCCAGCCGTGCTGACGCTTGAGCATCCAGCAGAAGAGGCGATTTGCGCCAAAGCCGACAACAAAGGCAAAGATAAAGAAGCCCGCGATCTTGAGGAGCACCATGCCGATGCTCTCATCACCGCCGGCCAAGCTGCAAACGAGCGTTAAGGCGATGAGGCCGAGCACATCGTCGATGAGCGCGGCGGCCAGGATCGTATTGCCGACCTTGGTCTCGAGCTTTTTCATCTCCTTGAGCGTTTCGACCGTGATGCTCACGGACGTGGCCGTCAGGACGGTGCCGATGAAGATATTTTCAATGAAGCCGGTGCTCTCGATGAGCCCGAGCTCGTCCGCACCCCAGGCAAGCGCCGTGCCCATGAGGAACGGTACGACCACGCCGAGGACCGCGACCATAAAGCCCGCCTTGCCGCTGTGCTTGAGCTCATTGATGTCCGTCCCCATACCGGCGGAGAACATCAGCACGATGACGCCAAGCTCGCTGAGCTGCGCGGTAAATTCCGTTTCCGACAGAAGGCCAAGCCCCGCAGGGCTGAGGATGAGGCCCGCGATCAGCGCGCCCACGACCTGCGGCATCTGGAGCTTCTGCGCAACGAGACCCAGGACCTTGGTGCTCAGCAGGATCAGCGCAAGATCCAGCAAAAAATGATAAGACATAGCATTTCCTCCACAAACTCTCTCAAATTCCAACTCATTTCGCGAGGCTCTATTCTATCTTCTTTTTTGCTTTTTTCAACCGTCAGAATCGACAAGGAAATGAGCAATTTCCTTCATTTCTATGAGAGAAGTGCAATATATCCTTCATTTTCGCCGCAAAGTTCGCGCTAAGATCGTTTTTTACCGGTTTTGCGTCGTTTTTCCCCGCGCAAAGGACATAAAAAAGAGAGGGAAAACATCCGGTTCGGAATAAAATATTAACCGCGCCATGCGGGATCCTTTCTCCTGCACGGCGCGGTCATAATGCTGTTTTTCACAGGGCAGTCCCCTTTTTCGGGACGAAAAGACGGCTCATGTCTGCCCCTTCAAGCGCCAGGAGCTTCATCTTGCGCCCGACGCCGCCGGCATAGCCGGTCAAGCTGCCGTTCGCACCGACCACGCGGTGGCACGGCACGATGACGGAGATGGGGTTGTGCCCCACCGCGCCGCCCACGGCCTGCGCAGGCATCCGTCCCCTCCCCTGCTGCGCGGCAAGGGCAGCGGCAAGCTCGCCGTAGGTCACGGTCCCGCCATAGGGGATGCGCACCAGCAGCTCCCACACAGCCTTCTGAAAATCCGATCCCTGTGGGTGGAGCGGCGGCAGGCGATCAGGCGCTTCACCGCTGAAATAGCGGTCGAGCCAGCGCTTCGCCTCGGCCAGCACCGATGTTTCGCGCTCGATGCGCTCCCCTGTCAGCGTGCGGGTGAAATACTTCTGCCCTTCAAACCACGCGCCGGTCAGTCCCGTTTCATCGGCCGCCAGCAAAAGCTCCCCGAGCGGGGAAGAATAGGTCTGCAAATAGGTCATCGTCGCATCTCTTCACTCTCTTCGCCGCAGGATCGGCGAGCTCTGACGCCGCTCTCCATTCAGAGGGAGCGTGTCCTGCCGATACCGCACCTACAGTTAGTTGCATCTAACCAAAGCCCTTTTGAAAAGCCGCCGCAAGGCAGCTTTTCAATTTATCCTGCTGTCCCGCTTGCCGTCGGGATAGGTCGTCAGCGATCGCTTCAAGAATGAAAAAACCTGAAACCACTGAGATTTCAGGTTTTTTCATGGAGCTGGTGGTGTGACTCGAACACATGACCTGCTGATTACGAATCAGCTGCTCTACCGACTGAGCTACACCAGCGCATTCATCAAATGCAAATGGAATTATAGCACAGCCGCCGTCTCGCGTCAAGCGGTTTTGAAAAGTTTTTATTCCGCTGCCCTACTGCCGGCGACGCTTGCGGCGGATGCGGTTGATATGGCGCTCGAAGTCGCCGCTGCCGATGAGCTCGGCAAGCACATACTGCTCGAAGACCGGCACGGTGCAGGAGTAAAAGCCCACCTCGCGGCGAAAATGCTCGGAAAGCGCGGGCGGCAGCACCATATAGCCCACGCGCATCGACGGGGCGATGGTTTTGGAAAAGGTGTTCATGTAAATGACGGACTGCTCGGGCTCGAGTGAAAAGAGCGTATCCTCGCTCTTTGTGGACACGCTGAACTCCGAGTCGAAGTCGTCCTCGACGATATAGCCGCCGCGCTCTCTCGCCCAGCGGAGATACTCGCGGCGCTTGCCTGCGCTCGCCGTGACAAGGCTCGGAAAGCTGTGGAAGGGCGTAACGTGCAGCACCGTTGCCGTGGCGCGGGCCAGCTCGTCGGAGCGGATGCCATCGCTGCCGAGGCGCAGCATCTCGCACGTGACGCCGTGCGCCTGATACACTCTGTTGATCTTGTCGTAGGACGGGTCCTCGAGCGCAAACACGCGGTCCCTGCCCAGAAGCTGCACGATGAGCCCATAGAGATACTCCGCACCCGAGCCGATGACGATCTGCCCCGGCTGGACACTGATGCCGCGCGAGCGGGATAAATAGGCCGCGATAGCCCCGCGCAGCTCGGCGCAGCCGTTGTTCGGAGATTTGGTCAGAATGCTCTCACCGTACTCGCTGAGCACTCTTCTCATCGTTCTGGCAAGCGAGGGAAAGGGGAATTCATCCTCCGCGCCGTGGGAAACGGTCACGCGGCGCTCGGTCTCCGTTTCGGAGACGGGAAAGCAATCTGCCGCGGCAAAGCTCACAAAAAAGCCGCTGCGCTCGCGCGATTCCAGGTACCCTTCATCGCACAGGATGGCCAGCGCGTGCTCGACCGTGATGACGCTCACGCCCGTCTCGCTCGCGATGAGGCGCTTGCTTGGCATCTTTGTCCCCAGCGGGTAAACGCCGCCCACGATATCGCGCCGCAGTTGATGATAGAGCTGCAAATAGGCGCTCTGCGCGGCGTCTCTGTCGATATGGTAGCGCATCACGTATCGTCCTTCGGGAGCCCGTCGGCGGACGGCTGCGACTCCGGCGCAGCTTCCTCCGGAAGCGTCGGGAGGTCATCCGCAGGCGGGTCCGTCTTCCCCTCCGCGGCCTCGGCAGCGGGAGCGGCGGCGTGCGTTTTCACATAGAGCCCCGAGCCGTCGGCCTTTCGGATCCCGAGCTGATAGATAAGCACTCCCGCGCTCACGAGCACCATCACAAAAGACAGCGCCTGCGACACGCGGATGCGCTCGCCGAAGAGCGTCCAGTCGAACAGATACAGGCTGTCGGTTCGCAGGCCCTCGATCCAGAAGCGGCCAATGCCGTACCAGAGGAAGTAAAAGCAGGTATTTTCTCCGTCAAAGCGGCGGGCACGGGAGACGATGAAATAAAGAAGCAGCAGGCCGATGACATTCCACAGGCTCTCATAGAGGAACGTCGGGTGCACGTCCACATAGGTCGTGGACGAGACCCACAGCCGCATCCGCCAGGGAAGGTCGGTCAGGCCGCCGAAGGCCTCGCGATTCATAAAATTCCCCCAGCGGCCGATGGCCTGCCCGATGAAAAGGCCCTGCACGCAGCAGTCCGCCAGCGCCCAGAACGAGAGCTTTTTGCATTGGCTGAAGAGGAAGGCTGTCAAAAAGCCCGCGATGACGCCGCCGTAGATGGCAAGGCCGCCGTCCCAGATGCGGTAGGTCGAGGACCAGTTGATCGACCCGTCGCTGCTGCGGAACAGGTCGAGGTAAAAGAGCACATAGTAGAGCCGCGCGCCGATGATGGAAAACGGAATGGCCCACAGCACCATGTCGATGACGTTATCCTCGGTCAGGCCGTATTTCGGCGCCTGCTTCATGCAGAAATAGAGCCCCAGCAGCATACCGGCGGCGATGATGATGCCATACCAGTAGATGCCGTTTCCGATATCGAGCGCCTTGGAGGGCGCGGTGAACTGCCAGTCGCCGAAAAGCCCGGGGAAGCTGATGGGTACATCGGTAAATTTCATAGAACGATCAATCCTCTTTTTTCGATTCGATGATGGAGAGCGCGCGTCGCTCAGCGGTAAAATTCTCTCGCAGGAAGCGCTCGACGTCAGCCTTTTCGATGCTCTCATAGGCCTCGGGGAACCGGAGCGCGTCGAAATGGCGGAAATAGCCGTCGATGAGCGAGACGGCGATATTTTCAAACGAGTTGAGCGCGCGCAGCGTCGCGCCGAAGCTCGCGCGGCGGATCTGCTCGAAAAACGCAGGGTCGATGCCCTCGCGCGCAAGGCGCTGCGCCTCGGCAAGAATGGCGTCGCTCACCTTTTGCGGCTGCTCGCTCTCACCGCCGGCGCACAGGACCGCAACGCCCGGAAGCTGGTCGAAGCCGCCGCCAAAGCTCGCATTGATGAGCCCCTCGTCGTAAAGGCGCTGGTAGAGCGGCGAGGAATCGCCGAGCAGCACATCACAGGCCATCTCGCCGATGAGCGACTGGCGCATGAGGTCTTTTTCCTCCGCCGCGCACTTGAAGCCCACAAGGAACTGCGGCAGCGCGACCTCCATCTGCGCGGTGGTCTCGTGCTGCGCGGCAGAAGCGTCCTCCTCTTCCCCGTAGCAGCGGCCGATTTCCTCGCCGCGCTCGCGCGGGAGGATCTCTTCCGCCAGTGCGATCACCGCGTTCACATCGACGTTGCCGACGACGCACAGCGCCATGTTGGAGGGGCAGTAAAACGCATGGTGGCAGTCGTAGAGCGTCTGCGCGGTGATGCCCGCGATGCTCTCGACCGTGCCGGCGATGGGCACGCGCGCGGGCGAGGTGCGGTACAGGCAGGCAAGCAGCCTTTCATAGACCTGCCAGTCGGGTGAATCCTCGACCATGCGGATCTCCTGACCGATGATGCCGCGCTCCTTTTCCACGCTTTCGTCCGTAAAATACGGGATGGAGACAAACGAGAGCAGAATGCGCAGATTCTCTTCAAAGTGCTCGGTGCAGTCAAAGTAATAGCCCGTCATCGCGTTGGAGGTGAAGGCGTTCGGCTCCGCGCCGTTCTGCGAGAGCTGCTGGAGGGCGTTGCCGTCCTCCGTGTCGAACATCTTATGCTCTAAATAATGCGCGATGCCCGCGGGCGTATCGCACTTTTCGCCGTTTCGGATGAACTGCATATCCATGCCGCCGTAGCGTGTGGCAAAAAAGGCGTATTTCTTGCGGTGCTTCGGCTTGGGGACGATAAAAAGCTTCAGCCCGTTGTCAAGCGTCGCTTCGATGACCGTCTCGCCGATGCGAGGATACAATACTTCTTTTTTATCCATTTGCGCCATCCTCCCCTGTGAGGAAATAGATCGTATCGAGCGCCATGCTCTGCGCAGCCTCGGCGATGCGCTCATCCGTCACGCCCCGGAGCGCCGCGATGAGCTCGTCCGCCGTCTCGCGGATGCCTGTGGCCGCCTGTCCGAGGGTGTTTTCCTCCATGCGCCCGGCGCTGTCGCCGCGCGATTCGAGCGACGCGATCAGGCAGGCTCTCGCCCCCTCGACCTCCCAGGGCTCGAATTCCCCGCGCTGCACGCTTTCAAGCTGGGCGAGGATCTCACGCCTAGCCGTTTCAACGTCCTTACTCTCGATGCCGGACGACACCGTCACGATGCCCTTGGATCGGTGGTACGAGGACGAGGCATAGTAGCAGAGGGACAGCTTTTCGCGCACATTCAGAAAGAGCTTGGAGTTGCTGTACCCGCCGAAGATGAGGTTTGCGAGCATCATCGCGGGCGCGTCGGCAGTCGATGCGCGCCAGCCCATCGAGAGCTTGCCCTGCGTCACGTCCATGCGCTCGGTGATCTCGCGCGGCGTTTGGGGCGCGGGACACTTTTCCGCGACGGCCGGCGGCACGACCTGCCCGCGCTGAAGCGGTGCAAACGCACGGGAAAGCGCCCCCTCCACGCGCGCAAGCTCCGCGCTGCCGCAGTAGAAAAGCTCCAGATGCGCCGTGGATAAAAGCTCCTGATAGTAGCGGAACAGGGTTTGATTCGTGATCTTCTCCACGCGCGCGATGGAGCCGAATTTGTCCACCCCGTAGCGCTCGCCGCGGCACATCTCCTGCAAAAGCCGCAGGTCCGCGTAGTCGCGCTTGTCGTTGATGATGCCGCGGATCGCGTCGATAAGATTCTGCTTCTCACTTTCGACATAGTCGCTCAAGAAGCGGCCGTTGCGCGTCACGGGGTCGAGCAGCAGCTCGCCCAGAAGGTCGCACATCGGCTCAAGAAGCTTCTCCCCGCCGGGAACAAAGGCCTCGTCGATGAAGCTCGCGGCAAAGCCGATGCACTGGTTCTCGCCCTTTTTGCGCACCGTGCAGCCGATCGACGAGCCGTAGAGCAGGTCGAGCGCCGTGGAGAGCGAGCGCATATCGGGGTGTGCCATCGTGCCGCGGCGCAGCACGCTCGGCAGCAGCGCGCCGAAGCTCGCCGTCTCCTCGTCAAGCGGCGCGATGAGCTGGACGCTCAGCGTGCCTGTTTTGAATTTTTCCGACCGCACATAGTTGAGGCAGACCTCGGGTGCAATCTCACGTCTGATCGGTTCCATCACCGATTCCTCCTGTGGTCAATTTTTCAGAATTTGCCCTTAGGATACCACGAAACCGTGAACAATTCCACTCTTTTCTCCCCCAAAAGCGGGGATCGCACGCAAAAAGGCGTGAATTTTCTGCCCGCGTGACCTTTTTCTTGCGATTTTTCCTTGACAATTTTGATAAAATCATGTAAACTGATTCGTGTTGTAAAGGTATAAAACTTTACATAAGAATCTGCACAAGGAGGAACTTCCCGTGAAAAACCAGACCTTTCGTATGACGATGCTCTTCGACTTTTATGGGGAGCTTCTCACCGACCGCCAGAAGGAATTCTACGATCTCTATTATAACGAGGACCTGTCGCTCTCCGAAATTGCCGAGAACTACGGCATCTCCCGTCAGGGCGTGCGCGACGTCATCGTGCGCGCGGAGAACTACATGACCGAGATCGAAGACAAGACGGGGCTCATCAAGCGCTTCATGCAGCTTCGGCCCCACACAGAGAAGATCGCGGACGCGGCGCAGCAGATCAAGCAGCTCAACCTCCGCCGGTATGAAGACCGCCAGCTCGAAGAGCTTGCCGGCGTGATCGAGACCGAGGCGGCAGCACTCAAGGAGTAATACATCCATGGCCTTTGAAGGACTCAGCGAAAAACTCAATGCCACATTCAAGCATCTGCGCGGCAAGGGCCGCCTGAGCGAGGAGGATATCAAGCTCGCAATGCGCGAGGTGCGCCTTGCGCTCCTCGAAGCGGATGTGAGCTACAAGGTCGTCAAGGACTTTGTCAAGACCGTGTCTGAGCGCGCCGTCGGCGTCGAGGTGCTCGACAGCCTGACCCCCGCCCAGCAGGTCATCAAGATCGTCAGCGAAGAGCTCACCGCGCTCATGGGCGGCGCCAACGCGAAGCTGACCTTCGCCTCCAAGCCGCCGACGGTTGTCATGATGGTCGGCTTACAGGGCGCCGGTAAGACGACGAACGTTGCCAAGCTCGCGGGCTACTTCCGCAAGCAGGGCCACCGTCCGCTGCTGACAGCGTGCGACGTGTACCGTCCCGCCGCCATCACGCAGCTGCAGGTCGTCGGCAAGCAATTGAATATTCCCGTTTTCGAAATGGGTCAGATCGACCCCGTCCAAATCGCGCAGGAGGCTGTCAAATACGCCGGTGACCACGGCAACGACATTGTCTTCCTCGATACCGCGGGCCGCCTGCATATCGACGAGGCGCTGATGGACGAGCTCAAGCGCATCAAGGCGGCGGTCAAGCCAACCGAGATCCTGCTCGTCGTCGACGCGATGACCGGTCAGGACGCGGTCAATGCCGCCACCGCCTTTGACGAAGCACTCGGCATCGACGGCGTGGTGCTCACCAAGCTCGACGGCGACGCCCGCGGCGGTGCGGCGCTTTCCATCCGCGCGGCCACCGGCAAGCCCATCAAGTTCATCGGCACGGGCGAAAAGCTCGACATGATCGAGCCCTTCCACCCCGACCGCATGGCGCAGCGCATTCTCGGCATGGGCGACGTTTTATCGTTCATCGAGCGCGCCGAGCAGAGCATTGACCAGGAAAAGGCGAAAAAGCTCGAAGAAAAGCTCAAGAAAAACCGTTTCACACTCACCGATTATTACGAGCAGCTTCTGCAGCTCAAAAATATGGGCAGCCTTGAGCAGCTCGCCGGCATGATGCCCGGTCAGCTCGGCAAGCAGATGGCCAACGCGGAGATCGACCCGAAGATGATGGCGCACACCGAAGCGATCATCCTCTCGATGACGCCCTACGAGCGCGAGAATCCCGCCGTGCTCGGCGCGAGCCGCAAAAGGCGCATCGCCGCCGGCTGCGGACTCGAGGTCGTGGATGTCAACCGCCTTCTCAAGCAGTTCGAACTGATGCAGGATATGATCAAGCAAATGAACCGCGGCAAGATGCCCAAGGGCATGGGCGGTATGGGCGGAGGCCGGATGCGCGGCTTCGGGCGCAAGAAGCGCTTCAAATAAGTTGATCGAGTGCACAAGCATTTCATCATAAATACAAAAACACATATTATTTTTTGGAGGTATTCACCATGGTTAAAATTCGTCTGCGCAGAATGGGCGCTAAGAAGGCTCCCTTCTATCGTGTTGTCGTTGCCGATTCCCGCTATCCCCGCGACGGCCGCTTCATCGAAGAGATCGGCACCTATAACCCCTGCGTCTCCCCCGCCGAGATCAAGATCGACGCCGAGCGCGCTCAGGAGTGGATCAAGACCGGCGCTCAGCCCACCGACACGGTCCGTGAGCTGCTGAAGAAAGTCAACGCGCTGTAAGAGCACGGGGTGCAAGAAATGAAAGACTTGCTGCTCTACATCGCCCGCAGCCTTGTTGAGCATCCCGATGACGTCACCGTCACGGAGAAGCAGGGCTCGGACGAGCTTACGTTGGAGCTGCGCGTCGCACCTGACGATATGGGCAAGGTCATTGGCCGTCAGGGTCGTATTGCCAAGGAGATCCGCACGGTCGTCCGTTCCTATGCTCAGCGCACCGGCGTAAAGGTGTCTGTCGACATCGTAGACTGAATTACAAAAAAGTTCCCGAGAAATTTCTCGGGAACTTTTTATCTTGCCATCCCCCGCCGATTCCGCTATACTGATAGAATCAATGAGTGTGCAAAGGAGCATGACAATGGGTCTCTTTTCCAAAAAGGACGCGCCTCGGCCGAGCGCGCGCCCCGAATATATCGAGGTCGGCCAGATCGTCAACACGCACGGCGTGCGCGGCGAGGTCAAGGTACAGCCCTGGGACGTAAGCCCGGAGCTGCTGTGCGGATTCAAGACCTTCTACATGGACGGCGCGCCCTTCCGCCCCACGAGCAAGCGCGTGCAGGGCGACATGGTGCTGATGAAGCTGCCCGAGATCGACGACATGGATGCTGCCGCCGCGCTCAAGCGCAAGGTGCTCTCCATTCGCCGCAACGATGTCCAGCTCAAGCCCGGCGAGCACTTCGACGCCGAGATCATCGGCATGAACGTCTACAACTACTTCCCCCACACGTATATCGGCACGGTGGTGGACGTGCTCTCCTACCCCGCCCATAAGCTTTACAAGGTCAAGGGTGAGGAGAAGACCTATCTCATCCCTGCGGTGAAGGATATCTTCATCACGGACATCGACGAAGAGGCGCGCGAGATCAGCGTGCACATGATCGAGGGGTTAGAGACCGATGAGGATTGATATTTTAACGCTCTTCCCCGCCTCGATCGACGCGATGATGAACGTCAGCATCCTCGGGCGCGCGCAGGAGCGCGGCTATATTACGATCAAAACGCACCAGATCCGCGAATACACGACCAACAAGCAGATGCAGGTGGATGACTACCCCTACGGCGGCGGACGCGGCGCCGTGATGCAGGCAGACCCCTTGTACCGCTGCTGGGCGCACGTGTGCGAGGAGGCCGGCAGCCGCGGCCACACCATCTATCTCTCCCCCTGCGGGCGGACGTTCACGCAGAGTGTGGCGCGAGAGCTGAAGGACCGCTACGATCATCTCATTCTGGTCTGCGGCCACTACGAGGGCATTGACCAGCGCTTTATTGACGAGTGCGTGGATGAAGAGCTTTCAATGGGTGACTTCGTCGTCACGGGCGGCGAGATCCCCGCCATGGCCGTGACGGACGCCATCTGCCGCATGGTGCCGGGCGTGCTGCCGGAAGAGGAATGCTTCACCGAGGAATCGCACTGGGCAGGGCTTTTGGAATATCCGCAGTATTCCCGTCCCGATGAGTGGCATGGCCGCCGCGTGCCGGACGTGCTGCTCTCCGGCCACCACGAGAATGTGGCCAAATGGCGCAAGAAGGAGAGCTACAAGCGCACGATGCTGCGCCGCCCCGACCTCTGGGCGCAGTTCGACGAAAAGCAGCTCAAAACAAAGAGCGAAAAAAAGGTGCTCGCCGAGGCGAAGGCAGAAGTCGAAGCCCTCCGCGCAGCAGAGGCGGAGCAGGCAGCCGAAGCACCCGCAGAATCCTAAAGAAAAAATCGGAACGGGAAAACCGTTCCGATTTTTTATGTACTGTATCAGGCTTGTCTGTTACGCGATGCGCTTTGCACCGACATAGCGAGAAGCATAGTAGCTCGCAGAGAGGCTGTCGATCGTGATCTTGCCGACGCTGTAACGCGCGTGGATGATCTGGCCGTTGCCAATGTAAATGCCGACATGACCGATGGCATGGGAGGAATCCGAGAAGAAGACCAGATCGCCGGGCTGGAGGTCTGCCTTGGCGACGGCGTAGCCGCAGTTCTTATACTGCGCGGTCGCCGAATGGGGCAGCGAATAGCCGAGCTTGGCATAGAGATACATCGTGAAGCCCGAGCAGTCGAAGCCGCTGGGGGATGCGCCGCCGGAGCGGTAGCGCGTGCCGAGGAAGGGCATTGCCATGGAGACGATCTTGGCGCCCACCGAGCCGTCGAGGTCGGCAGGATCGCGCAGATATTCACCGAGCAGCCAACCGGTCGTAGAGCCGAACGTGACCTGATACCAGCCGTTCGATTCGCCGATAACGGTGACCTGCTTGCCGCTGACCACCTGCGTGATCTTGTCGTAATTTGTGCCGGGGCCGGTGCGGACGTTGATCGTGCCGCCCGTGACGACCATCGTGACGGTCTCCGTCTCGGTCGTGTCCTCCTTGGCATCCGCCTTGTCCTCGAGCTCTGCCTGCATCTCATCGAGCGCGGCAAGCTCTTCTTCATCGGTGCTCTCCGTCTGCACCGATTCCGTCAGGACCGTCACACGGTCGACGAGGTTGCGGATGGAGCCGTCGTAAGCGGCCTGCGCCGAAGAAAGCGGCGCGAGCAGACTGACGGAAAGAACTCCTGAAAACAGGAGGGAAAGAAATCTTGAATGGTTTCGCATCGTGTGGGTCGTCCTTTCGTGAAAAAATCAGGTTGTTGCGCAGCGATCACATCTTGCCGCTCAGCGCGCGCTCGAGCCAGATGGAAGCGAACTCCATCGCCTCGCCGAGGCTCCCCTTTTCCGTGGAGCGCACCACGCGGTCGCGCGAACGAAGGGTCGCATCGGTCAACTGCAACTGAATGGAAACGCGCTTTGCCAGCGTGATATCTTTGAGCGGGGCCGTGTCGAGCACCTGCATCATCACGATATATTTATCCGCCATCGAGCCGTAGTAGATGAGATTATCTACCCGGCGCAGCGGGTGGCCGCGGTAAACGAGGCCTTCCGTAGCTTCTGCCATTTGACTCACTCCTAACTCTTGTAACCAATTTGTAACTTTGTAACCGTTTTGTAACTTTTTGCAGTATAGCATTTTTTGCCCACCTTGTCAATAAAACCGTGCCGAAAAAATGCAACAAACCCTCGGAGACCTTTTTTCGGTCCCCGAGGGTGGGTCGATCTTCACTTATTTTTACTTATTTGCCCAGATAGCTGCGCACGAGCGTTTGCAGCAGCTCGTCGCGGTCGAGCTTGCGGATGAGCGTGCGGGCATTGTTGTGATTCGTGATATAGGTGGGGTCCTCCGACAGGATATAGCCGACGATCTGGTTGATGGGGTTATAGCCCTTGTCCTCCAGCGCGGCATAAACGGTCGTCAGGATATGGCGGATCTCCGCGTCCTTTTCCTGCGCCACGTTAAACTTGCGGGTAAATTCTTCCATGGGACGAATCCCTCCTTCCGCTTCCGATGGTGACAGTATAGCGCTCCCTTTGCAAAAAGTAAAGGGAGCGCTGTCAACTGTAACAGAAACGTAATCTTTCCTTATAAAAGTCTTAGCGAAGCACCGCGTTGTGGTCGGCCTTCAGCGCGGCAAGGATGGACTGAACGTCCTCGTCCGCCTCCTCACCGGTGAGGCTGCGGTCATCCGCGCGCAGAACGAGGCTGAACGCCACGCTCTTCTTGCCGATGGCCACGCCGGGGCCGCGGTAAATGTCGAAGAGCGACACATCCTTGAGAAGGCCCTTCGCCCCGCAGCGGATGCTCTCCTCGAGCGCGCCGACGGTGACGCCCTCGTCGCACACGACGGCGATATCGCGCGTAACGGCCGGGAACTTCGGCAGCGGCTGATAAACGGGGATGCCGCCGCGCATCTCATACATCGCCTCGAAGCTCAGCTCCGCGGTGTAAACTTCCGTGTCGACGCCGTAGTTCGCCGCGACGAGCGGATGGATCTGGCCGAACACGCCGAGAAGCTTTTCGCCTGCGTACACGTTCGCGCAGCGGCCGGGATGATAGGAAGCATTGTCCGTGCAGGCCTCGAACTTCACATCCGTGATGCGCAGCTCACGCAGCAGCGTTTCGATGCCGCCCTTGAAGGCGAAAAAGTCTACGCCGTCGCCGTAAGCGCCGAGGGAGAGATACTTCGGCTCATCGGCAAGGCCATCCTCGCGCGGCAGGTAAATCTTGCCGAGCTCATAAAGGCGGGCAGACTTGTTGCGGTAGCTGTAGTTGCGCGCAACGATCTCGAGCATACTCGGCAGGATGGTCGTGCGCATGATGGAGGTGTCCTCACCCAGCGGGTTGAGGATCTTCAGAGAATTGCGCAGCGGAGAATCCTTCGGCATACGGATCTTATCGTAATAGGTGGGACTGATGAAAGAATAGGTGATGATCTCGTCGTAGCCCAGCGCACGCACCGCGCCGCCAATGGCGCGGTCGAAGCGCTGCTGCTCACTGAAGCCGCCGCGCGTGGTCTCTCCGCGCATGAGCGTGCAGGGGATCTTGTTGTAGCCGTA
Source organism: uncultured Eubacteriales bacterium (assembly GCA_900550165.1). GTDB lineage: Bacteria > Bacillota > Clostridia > Oscillospirales > Oscillospiraceae > Hominicoprocola. The sequence goes on along the minus strand of URQY01000005.1, from coordinate 13,844 downwards.
GAAGCGGGCGACCTCCTCGGCGATGTCGCTGTAATGCTCCACATCGCCGCGCCAGGAGGGAACGTAAATATCGTCGCCGTTCAGGATGAAGCCGAGGGAGACGAGGATCTCGCGCATCAGGTCCTCGCTGAGCTCCGTGCCGAGCAGGGCGTTGATCTTTTCAGGCTCAAGCTTGATGCAGGTGGGTGCCTTTTCCTTGGCGACCACGTCCATCACACCGTCGACCACCTCGCCGCAGCCGAGCAGCTCCACAAGCTCGCAGGCGCGCTCGACAGCCTTGATGGTATTCATCATGTCGAGACCCTTTTCATAGCGGGAGGAGGCGTCAGTGCGCATACCGAGGGCGCTGGCCGTGCGGCGCACGGAAACGCCGTTGAAGTTGGCGGATTCAAAGAGCACCATCGCCGTGTCGCCGACGATCTCGCTGTTCGCGCCGCCCATGACGCCCGCGACGCACACGGGCTTGTGCTCGTCGCAGATGCAGAGCATGTTCGGCGTCAGCTTGCGCTCGTTGCCGTCGAGCGTCTGGATGGTCTCGCCCTCGCGCGCGGTGCGCACGATGATGTGGCCGCCTTCGACGCAGCTGAAGTCAAAGGCGTGCATCGGCTGGCCGTATTCGAGCATGACGTAGTTTGTGATATCGACAATGTTGTTGATCGGGCGCACGCCGCTGTTGCGCAGTCTCTCGCGCATCCAGCGCGGAGACGGCGCGATCTTGACATTTTTCACCATGCGCGCGGTGTAGCGCGGGCAGAGGTTGCCGTCCTCAATGTCAATGTCGACAAGCTCCGCGATGCTGCCGCCGCAGCCGTGCGGCTCGGGCTCGTGCAGCTTGAGCGAGCGCTTGAAGGTCGCGCTCGCCTCGCGCGCAAGACCGATAACACTCAGGCAGTCGGGGCGGTTGGGCGTGATCTCAAACTCAACGATGGAATCGTCAAAGCCGAGGATGCGCGCCATATCAAGGCCCGGCTTTGCATCCTCTTCCTGCAGGATGAAGATGCCGTCAGGAATGCAGTGGGGGAATTCCTTCTGCTCTGCGTGCAGATCCTCGAGCGTGCAGATGGCGTCGCTCTTGGTGTTGTAGGCGACAAGGTCGCCCTCGTGGAGGTTGGAGCAGCACGTATCGGGCACAGCGGTCGCATTGCCGAGGTCGAGGCAGATGTGGAACGTGCCGTCGCCCTGCGGGGCGCATTCAAGCACCTTCGCCGCCACCACGGGGCCGTAGATCTTGTCGCCGGGCTTGATGTCAGCGGGGATGGAGGGCTTATCCTTGTCGATGGGATGATAGTCGTTCAGGATGGCCGCGGGCGTGATGACGGCATAGGGGAAGTCGTGCTCCGCCGTCATGCCAAGCTCCTTGAGCGAGCAGAGCATACCGTCGGACTCGACACCGCGCAGCGCGCCCTTTTCGATCTTGATGCCGCCGGGCAGATGCGCGCCGGAAAGTGCGGCGGGCACATAGTCGCCCACATGGACGTTCCACGCGCCCGTGACGATCTGCACAGGCTCCGCCTGACCGACGTCGATCTTCAAGACCCACATGTGGTCGGAATTTTCGTGGCGCTTCATTTCAAGGATCTTGCCCACGACCACATTTTTGAGTTCCTCGTCGCCGCGCTCGATCGTCTCGACCTTCGAGCCGGAGAGCGTCATATCGTCGTTGAACTGCTTGTCGGTGATATCCTTGAGGTCAACAAACTCGTTGAGCCAATTTCTGCTTAAAATCATTCTTTTCAGTCCTCCTTATTTTAGAACTGCTCCAGGAAACGGACGTCGTTTTCGAAGATCAGGCGCAGGTCGCTGATCTTGAAGTGGCCGAGCGCCAGACGCTCAAGACCCATGCCGAACGCCCAGCCGGAATAGACCGTGGAGTCGATACCGCAGCCCTCGAGGACCTTCGGGTGGATCATACCGGCGCCGAGCACCTCGATCCAGCCCTCGCCCTTGCAGGTGGGGCAGCCCGCGCCGTGGCACTTGTGGCACTGGATATCCATTTCGCAGCTCGGCTCGGTGAACGGGAAATGATGCGGGCGGAAGCGCGTGACCGTGTGCTCGCCGTAGAGCTGGCGCACGACCTCGTTGAGCGTGCCCTTGAGGTCCGCCATCGTGATGCCCTTGTCGATGGCCATGCCCTCGATCTGGTGGAACATGGGCGAGTGCGTGGCGTCGACCTCGTCCTTGCGGTATACGCGGCCCGGGGCCAGGATGCGGATGGGCAGCTCGCGCGTCTCCATCGCGTGGATCTGCATCGGAGAGGTCTGCGTGCGCAGGAGGATGGAGCTGTCCTCGGTGAAGTAGAACGTATCGCTCCACTCGCGGGCGGGATGGCCCTCTTCCACGTTGAGCTTGGTGAAGTTATACTCGGCAAGCTCGACCTCGCGGTCCTCGAGAATCTCAAAGCCCATGCCGACAAAAATGTCCTTGATCTCGTCGAGCACCTGATACATCGGGTGCTTCACGCCGATCTTCTCCTGCCGGCCCGGGATGGTGACATCCACGGCCTCGGATCTGAGCTTGAGCTCCATCGCCTTGTCAGCAAGCTCCTTCGTCTTCTCCTCGATGCCGGATTCGAGCTTGGCGCGCACCTCGTTGGCCATCTGCCCGATCACGGGGCGCTCTTCGGCGCTGAGCTTGCCCATCTGCTTCAAAACGGCGGTCAGCTCGCCCTTTTTGCCAAGGTAACGGACGCGCAGCGCTTCGAGGTCCTCCGTCTTGCCGGCGTCGGAGATCGCGTCAAGCGCCGCTTTGCGGATCGCTTCCAGTTGCTGTTTCATATCATTTCTCCTTTTCAGGTAAAAATTTGCAAAATGTAAAAGTCAGCGGCAGGGGCAAAAAAATAGCCCTTCCTCCCGATATTTTCGGGACGAAAGACTTTCTTCCGCGGTACCACCCTGATTCGCGCCAGAAGGCGCGCGCTCACTTGCCCGTAACGGAGGCTGACCGGCCGCGCATTTCCTCGCGGCTGCTCGGGGGCGAACCAAGCGACATCCCGCAGACCGGCTCCCAGCCGCCGACCGATCCTCTCTATCCGGAACAAGCTCGCTATTTTCCCTTTCACAGCATTTGTCTAAGTGGTACTTATATCACAGAAAAAAGGAACTTGCAAGAGGGAATTTGCCCCTTGCCGGCAAAAAAGCGGCAAAAGCGCAAAATATCGCGCATTTTCCTCTGCGCACTCCCCTTTTCCTGCCCAAAACGCGGAAAAACCGCACTTTACAACGTGCAAAAACGTGGTATACTATAATAGTTGTTTACAAACCCACCGTGGCTGCTCTCGCAGCCGGATAAGGAGAACGATCATGGACGAAAGAAAGCGTCTTTACAAGTCCCGCAACAACAAGATGATCTGCGGCGTCTGCGCAGGCATCGCAGACTACTTCAACATTGACCCGTCGATCGTGCGCGTGCTCTGGGCGGTCCTCGCTCTGGCCGCCGGTACCGGCGTGCTCGCCTACATTGCCTGCGCGATCATCCTGCCCGAGGGCGATACCGAGGTCTGAGCGCTTGACAATCCGCACAAAAAAGATATACTAAATCCTGTTTGCCGCGCGAAACGGCAGAAAAAGATGTAAAACGCGAAGGGAGCTTCCTTTTATGGCGACTTATCCGATGCATGTCGCGGGTCTTGACCGCGACTTTCCCATCTGCAAGGTAACGGACGATCTTTATATCGGTGCTTTCATCATGTTCGGCGACGCGGAGCTGACTGTGCGCTGCGCAGAAGAGCTCTTGAAGCTCGCCGAGGGCATCGACTACGATTACCTCTTCACCGCCGAGGCCAAGTCCATTCCCCTCATCCACGAGATGGCGCGTCAGAGCGGCGCGAAGAAGTATTTCATCGCGCGCAAGGGCCCCAAGGTCTATATGCCCGATCCCATCTCCGTAGAGGATAAGTCCATCACGACCGCCGCCCAGCAGAAGCTCTTCCTCGGCTCGGACGATGCGGCGCTCATCCGCGGCAAGAAGATCCTGCTCGTCGACGACGTCATCTCCACGGGCGGCTCGCTCAAGGCGATGGAGGCGCTCGTCGAAAAGGCGGGCGGCACCGTCACGGGCCGCATGGCTGTTTTGGCCGAGGGCGGCGCGGCCGACCGCAAGGACATTCTCTTCCTCGAAAAGCTGCCGGTCTTCAATGCCGACGGCAGTGTGAAGTAGATCCGTATGCGAGACCGCCAAAGGCAGCGCAGCAATGGCGGTATAGCAGCGATCATCCCCGCACGCCCGGAATCGAACGCATCAAGGGAGCAGGCGGATGATGCTCTTTTCCCGAAAAAGCAAAAAGGTCGGAGCAGGGTGAACTCTGCTCCGACCTTTTATTATATTGCAGCCGTATCGGTGCCGCTGCTTTCGGGCCTGCACCCAAAGCCAAACTGAAGCCCGACGCAGCGGGTTCGATTCGGAGAGGAGGAGCTGCGGCACAAGCGCACTCCGACGTGTCAGGTGGCAGCAATTCGGATATTTTTGTGCTTCTCAGTTCCCTCGCCCGGTAAACCAGCGAAGCGTTTGCCGGGCGAAAAGCGAGGCACAGCAGAATGAGCGAACGATGAGCTTTTATAAAAAGCTCGTCGCAAGCGATATGACGCTTGTGACGAGCTGGTGCCGGTGGTGGGACTCGAACCCACATGATGTTGCCATCGGCGGATTTTGAGTGGTTATATCGATTCTGTTTTCCGCCGCAATCTGCACTCCACCGTTCCCTGGAAGCGTTGATATTACTGGCTTTTTTGATTTTTTCGCGTTTTTATTAAGCAAATACGGAATGCCTTGGTGTTCTCTCCTGACAGCTCAAAAAAGCGGTTTGGAGAGAACTGGGAGAGAACTCCGGTATAACCCGTTTTCTCGTGAGGAATGGTGGACATAGGAGAGAACTCAAACGAATTTTGAAGTTTTAGGAGAGAACTGAATCATACTATAGGTATCGAACCTATCTGTCAATGGTAATTTAGACGGAGGTTCGATCATGGAAAACCCAAGGAAGAGATATGTACAACAATTCAAGAAATACCCCGATGTAGTGTCTGTACTAACATTTCGTGAAATGTTAGGTGGAATAGGCGATAGCTTTGCTCGGAAGTTAATTCGCGATGGGCTTGTAAAAGCCATCTTTATTAAACCGCACTACTGGATCTTCAAAGAGTCCATTATTGACTATGTATTAAGCGAGGACTACGCGGAGAGAAGGCTGAAGGTGCGGGTATGAAAAACAGGCAGCTTAGTCTTTCGGATATTCAAAAAGACTATATCAGCAAAGAAGAATTTTACCAAATTGCACATATATGCAAGGAAACTGCATTGTGGTTGATAGAAACCGGCAGGGTATCCGCAGAGAAGCCGAAACGAAAAGGATTTGGATACAAAATTGCAAAGGAAGAAGTTGAAAGGTATTTGGCTGATCGTCAACAGAATCCATTGTACTATCTCAAGGGCAAGCGCCACAACTGTATCCCATATACTCCACCGCAGCCATATTCAAGCGAATTAGGCGGCGCTATTCGGTTGGCTGTGGAGCAGGAAATGTCCTCTCTGCCGGATCTGCTGACAGAAAAGCAGGTATGCACGATTTTGGGATATCGCCCAAAGCAGATATTAGACTGGAAACATTCTGGGAAATTGATTGCTCTGAAATGTTTTAATAAAACATATTTTCCTAAAATTCCACTGATGGATTTTGTTTCTTCAGAAGATTACTACAATTTGCCGTGCAAAGGAAGAAAACACATAGAACTGCTGAGGAGAGTTCAAAAATGAGTATGCATACTATCGCAATCACTAACCAAAAGGGCGGCGTTGGCAAGACAACTACCGCCTTGAATCTCGCATCCGCCCTCGCAGCCGAAGATAGAAAGGTCCTGCTGATCGACAATGACCCCCAGGGCAATCTCACCGCAGCCCTCGGCTATACGCCGGGGGAACAGAAGAATACGCTGGCAAAGCTGCTGCTTGTCCAAATTGACTCTCCGGAGGATCTGGAGCTCCACCTCGATCGTGCTGTACTACATACCAGCAGCGGCCTTGACCTGATCCCTGCCAACAAGCGGTTAGCGGACGCTGCAGCCCGCTTGCAGGTCATGCAGCTTTCACAGTATAACGCATCTGGCATCTCAGATAACCCTTGCGAGAAGGTGCTGGACAAGCTGTTGGCATCCCTGTGTGGACTGTATGATTACATCATCATCGACTGTGGACTGAAGCATGAACTATTGACCGTTAATGCTCTGGCTGCTGCGGATTACTGCATCATTCCGGTGCAGGCGCACTTCCTTGCAAGTGAAGGGATTCCCGATGTTTTAGAAATGGTGCGCAATGTACAGAATCGATTCAACCCCGATTTGAAGATTGCGGGCATTCTCCTGACTATGTATCAGTCCCGCCCGCAGCTCTGCCAAAGCGTTCGCTCCAGCGTGGGAGAGATCTACGGTGACAGCATTCATGTATTTGACCGCCCCATTGAGCAGACGATCAAGGTTGCGGAGTGCCCGGCAGCAGGCATGAGCATTCTGGATTATGCACCTAAGAATCCTGCTGCTGACTCCTATCGCTCTCTTGCTCAGGAGGTGCTGCGGCTTGGTTAAGAAAAGCATGGATGACCTGTTAAAGCGGCGCATGAGTGCAGCGCAGCAAGCATCAGAGTTGGAAGTAGGCAATGAGGCTTATGAAACCATGTTTCAAGCAAAGGCAGATGTGGCAGCTCCCCGCTTTTGCGAATTGCCGATCAAAAGCCTTTGCCCTTTTCGCACGGCAGACATTGGATTTCGTCCCTACCCGCCCGAAAAACTCCGCGCATTCTCTCAGCAGCTTGCCGAGCAGGGCATCTATGAGCGCATTATCGTTCGCCCAGTTCCAAATAGTGAGCAGTATGAGATTCTTGCCGGACACAATCGTACTGAAGCGTGGCGACTGACCGGACAATCAACAATTCCTGCGGAGGTTGTGGAGGCCGATGACGCGAGAGCAATTTCCATTGCGGTTGCCACCAATCTCCTGCGGCGGCAGGATCTCACCATCATTGAACGGGGCAAAGCGTATCGAGCGTTGCTTATAGAGAGCAACAGAAATGGGCAACGAAATGTAGCCTATCCAACCTTTGGCGAAAATCGCCAAAGGTTGAAGGAATCTTCAGGCAACTCAACTTCTGGCGATTCTCGCCAAAAGTTAGATGGAGATAGCGACGGCGGGACCTTTGGCGAGAATCGCCAAAGGTACAACGCCCGAAAGATCGTTGCAGATTTCTTCGGTGTGACGGAGTATGAGATCCGCAAGGCCATCAAGCTGGCAACACTGATTCCGCCTCTTGCTGATATTTTGGAGAACAGTCCACGCAAGCTGCCGATTGCCTGTGCGGAACTCATTGCCGATTATGGTGCAGACTCTCAAAGGGCATTTGTAGAAATGTGCACCATTGAGGGATACACACTCAATAAGGCTGCTATGCAGAAGATCGTCCATATCTGTCCGCCGCCGTCTGCGGAGTGCCAAGCCCTGTATGAGGCTTGGCGGCAGGCACGGGCAGACGAGGAAATGCGTCGCGCTGCACCACCTAAGAAAATCGCCTTTGACCGTAGGAAATTTGCACCTTATCTGGACAAACTGAACGGCGATGAAGATTTAGAAGAGCTGTTTCTGGAGTTCTTGCGGCAGCGAATTGGCTGATGTATAATCGAAAAAGAAAGAGAAAGGATAGCAACGCTATGAGCGAACAGAATAAAAATCAGCTTTTTGAAAATCAACCCATTCGCACGGCTTGGAATGAAGAACAAGAGGAGTGGTACTTCTCTGTTGTCGATGTAATCCATGTACTGACTGGAAGTGAAAACCCTCGCAGATATTGGAGTGACTTGAAGCGCAAGTTGAAGTCCGAGGGGGCAACTCAGTTGTACGAAAATATCGTACAACTGAAAATGAAATCGTCGGATGGAAAGAACTATAAGACCGACGCTGCCACAACCGAGCAGCTTCTCCGCATTATTCAGTCTATCCCATCCCCCCGTGCGGAACCGGTGAAACGTTGGCTGGCAGAGGTCGGCAGGGAACGCATTGAGGAGACCATTGATCCGGAGCAGGCCATCGACCGCGCATTGGAAACCTATCTGAAAAAGGGCTATGATCCTGATTGGGTACATCAAAGGCTGCTCTCTATCCGCATCCGAAATGAGCTTACCGATGAGTGGCAGAAACGCGGTGTGGAAAAGGGGCGTGAATTTGCGATTCTGACCGATGAGATCCCCCGCACGTGGTCCGGCATGACCACGCGGCAGTACAAGAATCTCAAGGGGCTGAAAAAGGAAAACCTGCGGGACAACATGAGCGATACCGAATTGGTCTTGACTATGCTGGCCGAGGCGTCCACCCGTGATATTTCCAAAGCCTCCAAGCCGGAAGGATTTTTCGGCAGTATGGAGGTTGCCCGACAGGGCGGTGAGGTTGCCGGTGTAGCACGAAAGGCTCTTGAGGAGCGCACCGGCGCTCCGGTTATTACTGCGCAGAACGCCGCGCAGATGAACACCTTGGTTGTGGGCATGATCGAAGAAGCCGCCGCGCTACCGGCGCAAGCCGAAGCAGATGACAAAGAATAATAAGACTTATGCCAGAAGGCTCGACACCGCAAGGTGCCGGGCCTTTTTCTATCCCATTGTGAGGTACAAAGATGAAAAAAATGAATATACAGTTCCACAAAACACGACCGCAAAATCCGTTTGACGATGGGGCGAAGGCCCGTTTGCACCGTATGGGCCTTCTGAGGATAGATGGAAGTGTGGACGAAGCCACATTGGGCGCCTTGAGCCGCGCCTATTCCGGCTTATTGTTTGATGACTTGTGCGACACTTGCCAGAATTCTTGTGAGATCACAGAGATCCTTCGGAGACTATATGAAGCTGCGGAGCAGGCCGAACCACGGCAAAAGTTTCTGCTGATCTGCCTGCAATACGACGCGCTCTCTCAGCCGCTTCCCAATCCAATTTGGTGGATCAGCGGTGATTCGGAGCTTGCCGGGGACTTTGCAGAGCGTTTTATCTGCCATCTGAAGAAGCTGAGCAAGGCAATGGAGGTGACGGAGCCATGAAGGGAATCCTGATCTATCAGCCAACAAGCAAGTCCGCTCCGCTCGCCGATTTTATTGATGGGCTTGATCCGCGGCTGCGGGAAAAAATCCTCCTGCGGCTGTATTTCCTGACCCAGCTTGAAAAGCCGGAAATGAAAGAACCGCATTTCAAGCGATTTTCAATCGAGCGCTATCGGGATCTCTGGGAGCTGCGGGTGAAGAGCAAAGTGCTCATACGCATCATTTTCTGCACGCTTCCCAATGGAGATGTTCTGCTTTTGCATGGCTTTGTGAAGCGTCAGAAGCGGGATACAATGCAGGCGCTGGAGCAGTCTATCAGAATACTTGACGCGCTGCGGGAACATCCGGAGCGCGCGGTAGAATACAAGATCAAGGAGGAGAAAGCGTCATGAAGCAGGTATCCGGCATACCGCCTGACCGTATGGCAGGAATGCGCATCACAAAAATTATTTGAGAAGGAGGCTCTCCCAAACATGAAAAGAGTAATATCCTGCGTGCTGCTGATGCTGGTTCTTACCTCCAACGCCTTTGCGTTGGAGGTGCCTACGGACACAGTGGTTCAAAACCTCAACGGCAGTCAGCAAGCGATCAAAACCTTTACAGTATCCCCGGAGCAGGACCCTGCGGCACTAATTGAGGAGCCCTTTGAGCTGGAAGGGTATCTCTACACCTTTGCGGACATTGTAAAAAGTGAGAATCCCGTGGAAGAAAAGCGGATTCATACCGAGGTTATCACCGTTGAAACAACGAAAGATGACCTTGCTCTGATCCTCGAGCAGCTTAAGCCCACCATCGAATATGATGACGGCAGATTTCAGGGTACCCTCGCATTGGATCACACCAGTCTCAATACCGTAGCCGCCGGCTATGCTACGAAAAACTACACAGTGACGGAAACCAAAACCATCGGGCAGCTTGACCGCAACGATATGTCCTATGTCCCCGCGACAACCATCAAGAACGGCAGAACCCTGAGCCTTGCCAATGTGGAGTGGCAGGTCACCGGCACCGATCTTGTGGGTGAGGCGCTGATGCCCTCTCAATATCAGGCTGTTGCTACCTACTCTGCAAAAGCGTCCTATCAGGCGGCTACAGGCTATGTTACAACAGCGGAGTATGTTGGCGATGTGACCCACGAGGGTGTTGAAAGTGTTACTTATGTTCTGACCTATATCGGGACAGAAGCGAACCACAAGGGCGCGGCTGCCGCTCAGGTCGGAGCGTTTTTTGCGGATCACTTTCCTTGGATCTTAGGTGGAATCGTTCTGATTTGTGCCGCTGTTGGCGGCACGCTGCTTGTATGCCGCCGAAAGGCCGTAGTGAAAGCAGAATGTGAAGCGGATGAAACAGAGGAAAACGAAGAAGATCAGGAGGCGTAAAAACATGAAACTCTTTCAGAAACTGGTCTGCATGGCATTGACGGCGACAGCAACAGCATCCCTTTCTATTTACGCTTTTGCCGCAGACTATACCTTTGACACAGCCGCGGACACCGACTATTACCCTTCGACCTCTTATGAGGACACCTACGGTACCGCGTATCATTACGGCAGCAAAAATCTTGTGGATTATCAGATTCCCGAACTTCCCTACGGCGTTCTCAGCACCACACAAACCGGCGTCATGGAAAAGCTCCGACTCCCCGGCCTACAGCAGACTGTAGGCGGTTCGGCTTCCGGTATCTACGGTGTGGATAGTGGCGTAGGTATCCCAGCGGTCACACCCGTCATTCCGTCCTATCAGGAGCCTGCTTATACAAGTGCCAAAGATATGGAGCGAAAGGACGGCAGCATCGGTACCCTGAAAATTCCCTCTCTGGACATCAACATGAAGGTCTGGGAAGGAGAAACCAACGAGAGCATGAAAAAGGGACTGGGACATTACAACTCCACCTCAGCGTGGGACGGCAATATCGGCGTGTGCGGCCATAACCGAGGCGCCAAGTACACCATCGGCAGCATCAAGGATTTGGAAATCGGCGATACCATCACCTATACCACGATCTACGGAACCCGCACGTATGAGGTCATCCTGGTAAAAACCATCTCCAATTCCGATTGGAGTTACTTGCAGGCAACAGCAGACAACCGTATCACGCTTACCACCTGCCTCGCCAATCAGCCTGAAAAAAGAATTTGCGTTCAAGCAGTGCAAATAACTCAATAAAATGATGGAAAACGGATGGAATTGTGCAAAAAATGTTGTGTCTCCGTTTTATCGGCGTAAGGATTTAAAATAAACCTTTGACAGCCTGAATCTTCTGTATTATCCTCAAATCACTCCGGAGAATCTTAATCAAAAGGAAGTATCAGTTTGGTACAGAATTTCAGACCAAATAGGAAAGATGACGAAATACGGGTCAAAATGGACATCACTGTTGACCTTCCCGCGGAAGTCGCGGAACAGGCAGAACGGATGGGCATTTGCGAGTTTGATCAATGCACCTTTGACGAAGCTACCCGACGCATGACCGCAAGTGTAACCACCGTCTTTTACCGGAAAGGGGCGTGATCATTTGAAGCGGATCCGAGTTATTTCCCTCGCTGTAATTGCTGCACTATCCTTAACAGTAACTTCTTTTGCCGCCGAAAAAAGTCCGCAGCAGTCTGCTGCCGCCTATCTGAGTGAAGCCGGCATTATGCTGGGCAACGAGTCTGGCGACATGATGCTGGAGCAGGGGTTGACACGGGCGCAGATGGCGGCGCTGCTCACCCGAATTGTCACAGATCCCGAGCAATTTGAAACGGACAGCGCCTTTTACCGCAGCCTTTGCAGCTTTACGGATGTTCCGGAATGGGCAAAAAGCTATGTGGGCTACTGCGCCGCAAATAATCTGGTTGCAGGGTATGGCAATGGACGCTACGGCTCCAATGACCCTGTTACTTCTGCGGCGGCCTGCACGGTGATGCTGCGGTGCTTGAATGATGTTGATGCTGTATGGGATTATCAGTCTGCCTGCCGGACTGCCGTTCAGTTGGGACTTGCTGCGGAAGAAACTGTTGCGGACGCCGAGATTACCCGCGGAAATATGGCGGTGCTGATCTGCCACACGTTGGCAAGGCTTGGTTATGACGTGAAATTGTCCGAAACTGCACAGCCAAATCTCTCTGTCAATGGAACATCGGACGCAGCCGCCGTGCAGGAAACAGCAGAGCCCTTCGATGCTGCTGCGGCCAAGCAGGACATCATTGACCGAACCAACGCTCTGCGCCGCGAAAAAGGTGTTGCCGCGCTGACTGTCAACGACAAGCTCATGCAGGCGGCGCAGGTACGGGCAGATGAGATGGCGGCCAGCGGTGTCTACTCTCACACAAGGCCGGACGGGAGAAAGTATACGACAGTCACGGACTGCAAATACATCGGTGAAAATATTCACTTGATCGGAGAATGGCAGATTCGAGATTCTTCGCTCCCGTCCTTTGCAGTTGAAGCGTGGAAGAATAGCGCGGCACATCTGAAAAATATGCTCAATACGAGATACCATGAGATCGGCGTTGGCGTTTCAAAAGGTACCGTCATGGACGAGCCCTACTGGTATTGCGTTCAGCTTTTCTTGTTGGACGGCTACAATGTCACATGGGTGGATGCGCCCGCAGCAAAAGGGTGACTTCGCATAATCAGTTGACATTAACGGAAGTCCAATTACGATGAACAATTTCATAACACAACCAAGCAGACCGAGGAAACTTGGTCTGCTTATCTTTTGCGAAAAAGGAGGAAAAGACCTTGAAAAAGATTCGAACAAGACTTTTATCATTATTGCTTGTACTGGTGACCGTTCTGAGTCTGCTGCCTACCTCGGCACTGGCAGCGTCCAGCACCGGTACCGGCATCAAGCCCACCAACAACACAAACTACTGGACCACACGCCTGCTCCACGATGGAACGCCCTACAGCTATAAGCCGCCCATGGCAGCGGGGAAAATGCTCTACTGCATGGATCGTGGTTATGGTTATCGCTGGGGAACCGCCAGTTTCCTGAACAGCTACACCTATACCTCTGCCACCGGAGCCGATGCGGATACCGTTCTGAAAACGGCCTTGGCGCAGAGTGGCTTGGGAGAACTGGATGCCCAACAGCTTGAAAATTTCAAGTGGATGATGACCTATATCGTCGATTACAAGGGAGATATTCCCGGCAGCCTCTTCATGGCAGCACAGACCTATGTGTGGGATCACCAGACCTTCAAGGGTGAGGGCGATGGAGATATTGACGGCGGCGGCTACGCCAACGCGGATACCTACGAAACCTATCTTAGCTATATTGACTGGATGTTGGCCGAAAAAGCAAAGGAGGACGCAGCCTTCCAGAAACAGATCGAGGAGTACGCCGCACAGGGCGTCATTGCTACGGTTGTTGAAGATAACACCGCAAAATGGGCAGTATGGGCAAAGTCCAGCGTAAAGGGCCGCCAGAGTTTTTTCAACTATTACGCGCCGAGAAAACTCTCTCTTGAAGCGCAGCCGGGAGAACCGGAAATCCCCCCTGCCGGTACAGGCGATATTACGCTGAAGAAGGTTGCCGCAGGAACCACCCGTGGTTTAGATGGTGCCCGCTTTCTGATTTATCGGGACGGTCAGATCGTGGGCAGCGATGTAACGGCAAACGGCGGCATCATCGAGGTCAACGATGTCACCAAGGGCCTGTGGAGCTTCGTGGAAACCGAGGCTCCGGAGGGCTTCTGCGCCGACTCTACGCCCATCAGCGTCTATGTCGATACCACCGATGGCGACAAGCAGTACACGGTCACTGCCGAAAATTACGCACTGCCCGATATGAAGA
>URQY01000004.1 GCA_900550165.1 uncultured Eubacteriales bacterium | reverse complement strand
TTTCTCTGGGGGTTTCAAAGGGGGTATTCTCTTCGGAAAGAGAATACCCCCTTTGGTTTCACGCCCCCCTGCGGGTACGCAGGGAAAAAACCCCGCTTGCGCGGGGAAAAATTTACTTCTTCTTGCGGATGAGAATGAACGGCGTGCACTGGTCATCCTGCCCCGCGGGGTTATCGCGGATGATCTCACAGAGCTGCTCGTCGGTGAGGGTCACGTTGTCGCCCTTGCCAAGGATGTCGCGCGTGAGGTCGTTGGCGTCGACGATCATCGCGCGGATGCCGGTCTTCTCGTAGATCTCATTGCACACGCCGGAGGGATTTTCCGGGATGCGGATGCCGTATTCGCCGTAAACGGGGAACACATCGGGGTAGAAACCGTCGAGGCCCGTGACCTCCATGCCGACCATATCGTAGAAAATGCCGTGCTTGCCTACAAGCTTGCCGAAGCCCGCGCAGATGGCGGCCCAGAGGACCTTCCACGCGCCGCAGTGGTCGATGGCGAACTGCATCTTGCACACCTCGCCCACACCGATGCCGGCGCTGTTGTGCTGGATGGCGAAGCGGCTGAGGAACTTTGCCAGCCACGAGATCTTCATATCCTTGCGGTAGACCACGCGCTTCTGGCACAGGGCGATGATCTTTTCGCTGATGCTCAAAAGGTCCCCTTCCTCGTAGAGGGGCTTGACGTAGCGCTCAACGAGCTCGATGTAATCCTCGCCAATCTCGACAAAGTGCGTCTGGATGGCGTGGCGCAGATAGACGCCGGTGGATGTTTCGATTTCAACGTTTTTGGAGTTGTTGGCAACAAAATCCATGAAAAAAGCCTCTTTCGTGCAATATTTGATTCTCAGACAGTGATAAACCTATGGTATTGTACCACAAAATCTGTAAAATGCCACCGGAAATCAAAAAAATTCCAAAAAGAGATGAAAACCGCCCGCTGTACGCAAAAAAACGTGCGGCGGGCGGCGGTGGTTTCCGTGTAAGGGGGGATATCAGCAGCCGGCCTCGGTGATGAGCGCCTCTACCTTTTTGTAGCTCTCCTTGGCGAGGGGGATGGCGTGGTCCATCAGCGCCTGACCGTGCTTGCGGCACTCGTCGGCAAATTCCTGATCCTTGAGCGATTTGAGGTTGATGAGCACGTTGAGCCATGCGCTCTGCATGGCGGTCTTGAGCGTGAGCGCGGCGATGCCGAGGTCGCTGACGACATTCGGATTTGTCGTGCCGACGAGAGAGGCACAGAGGTCGATGGCCTCGGAGCAGATCTCCATCATCGTCATCGGCACCTGCGTGCAGTTGCGGAAGCTCGCCTGCACCGCGCCGCGGCGGATGGCCTTGTGCGCGTCATCATCCTTGGGGAGAGCGAGCGATTCGATCAGCGTGTCGAACACCTCGCTGTCGCGGTTCATCACGTCGATAAAGCGCTCTTTGAGCTCATTACCCTTGGCGATGGCGTCGAGAAGACGGTCGTGATCCTCCTCAAAGCCGGTCCTCGTCAGCGTCAGTCCGCTGACCATCATCGTCAGCGCGACGCCCACACCGCCGGCAAGTCCCGCAACAGCACCGCCGCCGGGGGCAGGAGTGCCCAGACCAATTTCGTTGATGAGCTCGGTAACTTTCATGTCTGCAATTTTCATAGCAGCCCTCCCTGGAAAAGTGAAATCTAAAACTCTTCAGGAACAGGCAGAGAAAAACTCCACCTGTTCCTGATGTTTGCAAAAGTAAAAAACTTAAAACAGCCCCATGATCTTGCCGTTTTCGTCGACGTCGATCTTCTCGGCGGACGGGACCTTGGGCAGGCCCGGCATGGTCATGATGTCGCCGGTCTTGGCGACGAGGAAGCCCGCGCCGGCGTTGACCTTGAGGTCGCGCACGGTGATCTTGAAGCCGCGCGGCGCACCGAGCTTGCTGGCATCGTCGGAGAAGGAGAACTGGGTCTTGGCCATGCAGATCGGCAGCTTGTCGAAGCCGAGCTCGGTGAGCTGCTTGAGCTGTTTCTTAGCAGAAGCGGCAATGACCACGCCGTCAGCATGATAGACCTTCGTGGCGATGGCGTTCAGCTTGTCCTCGATGCTGTCGTTCACGTCGTAGACGAATTGGAAGTGGTTGGGCTCGCCGCACAGGCGGATGACCTCTTCGGCAAGCGCGAGGCCGCCCTCGCCGCCCTTGGCCCAGACCTCGCTGAGGCGGACGTTGACGCCCAGCTCGCGGCACTTGCTCTCCACGAGGTCGAGCTCTGCCTTGGTGTCAGTCGGGAAGGCATTGATGGCGACGACGCAGGGGAGACCGTAGACGTTCTTCACGTTGTCGACGTGCTGGAGGAGGTTGGGCAGGCCCTTTTCGAGCGCCTCGAGATTTTCGTGGTTCAGCTCGGCCTTGGGCACGCCGCCGTGATATTTGAGCGCGCGGACGGTCGCGACGATAACGACGGCGTCGGGGTGGAAGCCCGCGGCGCGGCACTTGATGTCGAGGAACTTCTCCGCGCCGAGGTCGGCGGCGAAGCCGGCTTCCGTCACGGTGTAATCGCTCAGGCGCAGCGCGGTCTCGGTCGCCTGGATGGAGTTGCAGCCATGGGCGATATTCGCGAACGGGCCGCCGTGGATAAAGGCGGGGGTGCCCTCGAGCGTCTGGACGAGGTTGGGCTTGATGGCGTCCTTCAGGAGCGCGGCCATCGCGCCCTCGGCCTTCAGGTCGTGCGCGGTGACGGGCTTATCGTCGTAGGTATAGGCGACGACCATCTTGCCGAGACGCGCCTTGAGGTCCATCAGATCGGTCGCGAGGCAGAGAACAGCCATGACCTCGCTCGCGACGGTGATCTCAAAGCCGTCCTCGCGGGGCACGCCGCTGGCCTTGCCGCCAAGACCGTCGATGATGTGGCGGAGCTGGCGGTCGTTCATGTCGACGGCGCGCTTCCACACGATCCTGCGCGGGTCGATGCCGAGCGCGTTGCCCTGCTGGATGTGGTTATCGAGCATGGCGGCGAGCAGGTTGTTCGCCGCGCCGATGGCGTGGAAATCGCCGGTGAAGTGCAGGTTGATATCCTCCATGGGTACGACCTGTGCATAGCCGCCGCCGGCTGCGCCGCCCTTGACGCCAAACACGGGGCCGAGCGAAGGCTCGCGCAGGCAGACCATGGTGTTCTTGCCGAGCTTGTTGAGCGCGTCGGCAAGACCGACGGACGTGGTGGTCTTGCCCTCGCCCGCGGGGGTGGGGCTGATGGCCGTGACGAGGATCAGCTTTGCCTTGCGGGGCAGCTTGCGGATCTCGGTGAGGTCGAGCTTTGCCTTATATTTGCCGTAGAGTTCCAGATGGTTCTCGTCGATCCCGGCGTTCGCCGCGATCTCGGTGATCTTTTTCATTTCGTGAGCCTGAGCGATCTCAATATCGGATAAAACTGCCATGGTTCAAAACCTCCTGTTTTTTCTGTATCTGACCGGTTCAAATTGTCACTTTCGACGATAAAATTATACCCGACCACAGGGGAAAGGTAAACGCTTTTCGCCATCTGCTTTGCCTGGAACGCTTAAAATAATTAAACGTTCTTCGCCTCCGGCTGAAAATGCGGAGCTGCCGCTTTTTTGCGGTATTGCAGCGGCTTGCGGCGGGGGAGACGGAGAGGATGCTGAAAAATAAAATGTCGGTCTATGCCTCGGGCAGGTCGATGCACATGACCTCACCCAGCGTGACGGGGCCGCCGATGGCGGCAGCGATGACCCTGCCGTTTTGCCGCTCTACGCTTGCGCGTACCTTGCCCGCGGGCTGCGTGTATTCGCAGGAGAAGCCGCCGCTCTGCATTCCCTCGCTCTGCGCGACCGCGCAGGCGACGGTGCCGCTGCCGCAGCTTCCCTCCCAGACAAGGCTGCCGGTTTCGATGACCTTGACGAGCGGAGTCATGCTGCGCTTTTCCGCGTCAAGAAAGATGACGCCGCAGGCGTCCAGTGCGGGAATATCGGCGAAGACGCCCTCCGCCACGTGGAAAAATGCCTCGCTCGGCGCAGCGCCCTCGACCACGAAATGCGCGATGCCGCCAAGGTCCACCAGCGTTCCCTCGCGCCCGCCCGCCGCTGCGCGCCTTACGCTGCGCGGACAGGGCATTTCGGCGCGCGCTGTGCCGGCCTTCAGATCGACCTGCGCGGTGACGACATGGTCACAGCCGCTCACGCGCAGCCTGACGGCGGAAGGTCCGCCCTTCTGCTGTGCGATGTACATACCGTAGGCGCGCGTCGCGTTGCCGCAGAATTCGCCGCCCATCATCTCCATGTGGCCGTCGACGTCGTCCTCGGCGGGGCAGGCATAGCCGACCTGCTCAGCCTTGAGTGCGGGGATCGCCATGATTTTTTCCGCGATGGCCGCGCGTTTTGCTTTTTCGACCGGGTCCAGCACGAAAACGGTGATGTTTCCCGCCGGGTCTGCCCGCAGGATGTTCAATTTCATCTGCTATCCTCCTAAAAAAAGAAGGTGTAAAGCCAAAATAACTTTACACCTTCTTTTACATCCTGTCAATTCGTGTCAAAACACAAATCTTTCAGCATTATTGTCCCCGAATCGGTAGCAATAACCATTTTTAGGACGCACCTCATTTGCGGCCGCGCACGCCGCAAATGATCTTAACCTGTCCCGAAGGACGACATGTGCGTCCGCAGGGACACCTTACAAATATTTTCGCGGTGAGCGAAAATATTTGAAGCCCCTATTTCATTTGGGCCGATGGCCCAAATGAAAGGTCTCAAAATTGCGTCGTAGACGCAATTTTGAATTATTCAAAGTCGGGGATATACTCCTTGACGATATCCAGCAGCTCGCCGGAGCGGATCATCTTCTCCACCGCGCGGATGTCGGGCCAGATCTCGCGGTCGACCTCGTAGAAGGCGACCTGCTCGCGCACGTGCTTGTAGATGGCCTCGTGCAGCGGGGTCAGGCCCTGGCCGTGGGTGTTCAGGCGGCGGCGGATGTCGATGGCCTGGCAAGCGGTCATCAGCTCGTCGGCGAGAACGTCCTGCGTGTTCTGCAGGATCATCTTGGCCTTACGAGCAGCGGTGGTGCCCATGGAGACGATATCCTCCTGGTTGGCGGAGGAGGGGATGGAGTCGACGGACGCGGGATGCGCGTAGACCTTGTTCTCGCTGACCATGGACGCGGCAGCGTACTGAACGATCATGAAGCCGGAGTTGACGCCGGCCTCGGTGGTCAGGAACGCGGTCAGGCCGTTAGAGAGCGCGGGGTTGACCATACGCTCGGTGCGGCGCTCGGACGCGTCGGCGATCTCGCTTGCGGCGATGCCGAGGAAGTCGAACGGCAGGGCCATGGGCTCGCCATGGAAGTTGCCGCCGGAGATGACAGCCTCGTCCTCGAGGAACATCAGCGGGTTATCGGTGACGGCGTTGAGCTCGATCTCGACCTTCTCACGGACATACTCGAGCGCGTCGCGGCAGGCGCCGTGCAGCTGCGGGATGCAGCGCAGGGCGTAAGCGTCCTGAACGCGATCCTTCTGGCAGTTGTCGAGGATCTCGGAGCCGTCGAGCAGCTTGCGCATATTCGCGGCGACGAGCATCTGGCCCTTCTGACCGCGCACCTGATGGATGCGGGGGTCGAAGGCGTTGCGCAGACCGGTCAGGCCCTCGAAGGACATGGACGCGATCACATCGCCGAGCTGGGCGGCGCAGATGGTGTCGTACAGTGCGAGCGCGCCGACGGAGGTCATCGCGCAGGTGCCGTTCGTCATGCCGAGGCCTTCCTTGGAGACCAGGGTGTCGAGCGTCTCGATGCCGGCCTTGGCCATGGCCTCAGCGCCGCTCATCTTCACGCCCTCGTACATGGCCTCGCCCTTGCCGAGCATGGGGAGCGTCATATGAGCGAGAGGAGCCAGGTCGCCGGAGGAGCCGAGGGAGCCCTTCTGCGGGACAACGGGGGTCACGCCCTTGTTGAGCATCTCGAGCAGCATCTGCACGAGGATGGGGCGAACGCCGCTCACGCCGCCGCACAGCGCGTTGGCGCGCAGCAGCATCATGCCGCGGACGATCTCGTCAGCATACGGCTCACCGGCGGCGGTGCAGTGGCTGAGGATCAGGTTGGTGGAGAGCTGATTGCTCATCTCCTTGGGGACGGCGACCTTCTGGAACTCGCCGAAGCCCGTGGTGATGCCATAGGCGACGCGGCCCTCGGCAGCAATCTTCTCGGCCAGGGCGCGGGACTTCTGCATGGCCTCCAGCGCGGAGGGAGCCAGCTCAACGGTCGCGTTGTAGCGAGCGATGGCGACAAAGGATTCGAGCGTCAGGCTGTGGCCGTCGACGACAACGTGCTTGATCGCGGTAGGATTCATGATCATGGTAGTGTCCTCTCTTTTCTCGATTCTCCGGTGACCCGGGTGGCGTGCACCTGCGTGCCGCCGCATTGCAAGAAACTGTCGGAACGCACCCCTTGTGTTTCCGCATTTGCCCGATGCGGAAGGCGCTCCGCCCGAGGGGGTTCCCCGCGGGTTCGTTCTGGGAACAGTATAGCACATTTTTGTGCAAAATCAATAGTTTTTTGCTGTAAAAATATTTCATTCTTGTGAGTTATCACCATATTCGGATAACACGCTATCAGAGTACAGTGATAGAATTGGACAGAATAGATAAAAAAGGCGCCCCGCGGATGCGGGGCGCCTTTCGAAATTTGTGGGAAGCTCACAACTGTTTACTTTTTGTGCTTCTTGCCGGACTTCGGCTCGGGAGCGGCGTAGTCCATGATGCGGATGGCCGGATTCTTCTTCTTGATGAACGCGTAGATCTCGTCAAGGTCCTTGCGCGGGAAGAAGAGCGCCTTTTCCGTGTTGCCGTGGCCGATGTGCAGACGCACCATGTCGGCATGGCCGCGGTCCTCGCACACGATCGCGTTGATGTCCTCCCAAGGGAAGAACTCGTAATTGGTGGTGAACTGCATATCGTAGTAGATCTCGAGACCGCGGCTCGTGAGAGCGGCGCTCTTTTTGGTCATCAGCGTCAGCAGATACAGCACGGAAAACGCGAGCGAGACGAAGGCCAGCAGCGGATTTCTGCTGCGGGTCGAAATACCGAACAGCAGCAGCACGACGACCAGGATCCATCCGCCGGTCTGCACCCACTTTTTGCGCGGCTTGAGCGACGATTGCGCGGGGTAGATCGGGGGCGGGACAGACTCCCAGGGAAGCGAATGTTTCACAGCGGTGATTCCTTTCTAAGTAAGCGAGGGGGAGAGATTACGCGTTGATCTTGGGGGCCTTGCCAGCGGCACGGCGAGCCTCGAGGTTCGCAACGGCCTTGGCGTGAGCCTCTTCGGGAGCACCGGCGGGCTTGCCAGCCTTGGTCTTGCCGAAGAGGTTGGTGTAGGAACCGTCAGCCCAGAAGATGTTGCGGCCGAGCAGGGCGGTCACATAAGCGTAGACGGGGTTGAGCAGGTTGACGAACGCATAGGGGAAGAACACGAACGGGCTCATGCCGAGCACACCCTGCTGATAAGCGCCGCAGCCGGTCCAGGGGAACATAACGGCCCAGAGGGTACCGGCATCTTCCAGAGAACGGGAGAGCATATTGCGGCCGAGACCGAGCTCGTCGTACTTGTCGACATAGATGGGGGCGGGAACGCCGATGCCGAGGAACTGGTCGCACATGGTGGCGTCGCAGAAGATGGAGGTCAGCAGGGTGGCGAGGATCAGGCTGCCGACGGAGTGGATCTTGTGCTTCAGTCCGCCGAACAGACGCTCGATGCAGCCGCAGCGCTCCAGCGCGCCGCCGTAGGCGAGAGCGAGGAGGATGAGGTTGATGGTCCACATGGTGCCGTCCATACCGCCGGCCTTGCCGAGGATGGAGTCAGCGACCTCGTTGCCGGTCTCGATGCTGAGACCATAGTGCAGGACGTCAAAGATATCGCCCAGCGCGCGGCTGAAGTAGATGTCGGTGGGCTGGAAGATGATCATGAAGAGCGTGGCGGTGGCGACGGAGATGGCAATGCCGATCAGACCGGGCACACGCAGGATGCACATCACGATAACGACGATGATGGGGACGAGCAGGATGGGGCTGATGTTGAACACGCCGCGGAACGCGTCCTGAATGCCGGCGGCAACAGTGGGATCATAAGCGCTGGTGTCGATGTTCAGACCCATGATGGTGTAGAGGATGAGGGCAATCACGAGGGTCGGGCCGGTGGTGGAGACCATCGCGGTGACGTGATCGAACAGGCCGGTCTCGGCAACAGCCGCGGCGAGGTTGGTGGTGTCGGACAGGGGGGAGAACTTATCGCCGACGTACGCGCCGGAGATGATCATACCGGCGGTGATGGCGGGGTTGATGCCAAGGCCCGCGCCGATGCCGAGGAATGCAAGACCGATGGTGGCGGTGGTGGTCCAGGAGGAGCCGCACGCCATACCGACGATCGCGCAGAGGATGCAGCCGATGGGCAGGAACAGCTTCGGGGTCAGCAGGTCAAGGCCGTAGACGATCATGGAAGGGATCGCGCCGGAGCCCATGAAGCTGGTGACCAGGAAACCGACGGTGCAGAGGATCAGAACGGCTTCCATGGAAGCGCTCAGACGCTCGATCATACCGGCGAGCATTTCCTTGAAGCTGTGGCCGCAGATCGCGCCGACGATGCACGCGACGATGATGGACATGACCAGGGGCAGGTGAGCGTCATGGTAACCGGATTCGGAATGACCGCGGAAGCAGTAAAGCATGAACCCGATCATCGCCACAATGGGGATCAGCGCCAGAATAAAACTGGGCTCCCGTGCGACTTTCTTTTCGTTTGCCATTGATAAATACCTCTCTCTTCATAAAAATACTTGCCCGTCAGGAAGCGGGGGTCCGCTCCTCCCCAAAACAGGCACGCTTCACACCGCACAAGGGGACGTGCGTTTTCTGCGGAGGGGTCCCGCAGAAAAACAGACGGGAAACAGGTGCACGGCACCGTCGGGCAAACGGTTTCTTGCACGCCGTTTTCCTATCTCCAATCTATTTGTGAACTAATTGTAACATACGTGTTCAGCAAAAGCAATAAAATTCGTGCAGAAACCAAAAAATATTTTAGTCAAATCGGATATAGCAAGGTGACGTGATGGCATATCATTATGTTTTTATAACATTATAATAAAGCGGAATGAATAAAAAAGAGCGGACGCACCGCGTCCGCTCTTGTGAAAATGACGGAGATGTTTACTTTTCTTCCTTCTCCCGGTCGAGCAGGAGCTTATACCCGTCCGCGCCGTAGCACAGGCACTTGTTCACGCGCGTGATGGTCGTGGACGAGACGCCGATCTTCTGCGAGATCTGGGTAAAGGTCTTCCCGTCGGCAAGGAGGGAAGCGACCTCAAAGCGCTGGGACATGGCCTCGATCTCGCTGAAGGTGCAAAGATCGTCGAAGAAACGGTAGCACTCTTCTTCATTTTTCAGAGACAGGATCGCCTTGAACAGATGATCGGTCTCCTCGCTCTTCATTTTGCTCTGGTACATCCAATGTTCCTCCTCAACGATCTCTTGCGATCGATCCGCGCCGCGCGGTTTGAACCGCAGCGGCCTTATGAAAGACGGCTGCCCGGAAAGCTGCGGCACACAGGGCCGAATGAAAGCCGTGTGCCTGATTCATTGTTATAATTGTTATATATGATAATACATATGGTAACAAAAAGCGGCAGTTCTGTCAAGTTCAATTCGCGATTTTGCGCCGAATCATTCTTTTTTTTATTTTGCGGTACCATTTTTGAAATATTTTTCCCGAGGCGAACGGGCAAACCTCTGGCTTTTTGTGAAAAGGACTGGTATACTGATAAGGATTCTACCGGGACGGAGCACAGCGCGCACGCGATGCTTGACGAAAAGTATGCCGTGCTTTATAATAGTCCCTATTACACCGATACGCTGCTGTGCCACCACGGTGCAGTACGCTGTCCCATTACATTGAATTGGAAAGGACAAAACCATCATGGCAACGATCAAAGCTCACACCTTATCCGGCTTTATGGAGCTGCTTCCCGCACCCCAGACGCAGATGGAGCGTCTGATGGAGATCCTGCGCTCGTCCTACGGCGTCTATGGCTTCACCCCGCTCGACACGCCCATCATCGAAGCGAGCGACGTGCTGCTCGCCAAGGGCGGCGGCGAGACCGAAAAGCAGATCTACCGCTTCTCGAAGGGCGACAGCGACCTTTCGCTGCGCTTCGATCTGACGGTCCCTCTGGCGAAATACGTTGCCCTGCATTATGCCGACCTCGCTTTCCCGTTCCGCCGCTTCCAGATCGGCAAGGTCTATCGCGGCGAGCGCGCGCAGCGCGGCCGCTTCCGCGAGTTCTATCAGGCAGATATCGACGTCATCGGCGACGGCGAGCTCGACATCACGAACGACGCCGAAATTCCCGCCATCATCTATACCGTTTTCTCCCGTCTTGGCCTGTCCCGTTTCCAGATCCGCATTAACAACCGCCGTATCCTGAACGGCTTCTACGCGATGCTGGGCCTTAGCGACAAGTCCGGCGACATTATGCGCACCGTCGACAAGATCGAAAAGATCGGCCCCGAGCTGGTACGCGCCATTCTCGTTGACGACTACGCCATCGAGGGCGAGAAGGCGGACGAGATCCTCGCCTTCATCGGCATCAAGGGCACGAACGAAGAGGTGCTCACCGCACTCGAGCAGTACCGCGGCCGCAACGAGATCTTCGATCAGGGCCTCGACGAGCTCACGACCGTCGCCAAGTATCTCGGCGCGTTCGGCGTGCCGCAGGAGAATTTCGCGGTCGACCTGACGATCGCGCGCGGTCTCGACTACTACACCGGTACCGTCTATGAGACGACGCTGCTCGACCACCCCGAGATCGGCTCGGTCTGCTCCGGCGGCCGCTACGATAACCTGGCCGAGTATTACACCGACCGCAAGCTCCCCGGCGTCGGCATTTCCATCGGCGTGACGCGCCTTTTCTACGTCCTCGGCGAGCAGGGCCTGCTCAACGGCGAGATCTGCACCGCGCCGGCGGATGTGCTCATCCTGCCGATGACCGAGGATCTGAGCGAGGCTATCGCGCTGGCGACGGATCTTCGCGCCGCGGGCGTCAGCACGCAGATCTACACGGAAAAGAAGAAGTTCAAGGCCAAGATGAACTACGCCGACAAGCTCAAGGTGCCCTATGTCTACTTCCTCGGTGAGGATGAGATCAACGCGGGCGTCGTATCCTGCAAGGATATGCGCACCGGCGATCAGGTGAAGCTCCCGCGCGCGGAGGCGGTGGAAAAGGCCAAGGCCTTTGTGGAGTCTGACCGCCAAAAGCCGGTCATTTGCGAAAAGTGAAAAAGGGCAGCCGCAAGGCTGCTCTTTTTTTCGCGCTTGGCAAGCGCGGGGGGCGCAGCGCCGACGGCGCTGCTGCGTGCCAAAGGGGGTATTCTCTTTCCGAAGAGAATGCCCCCTTTGAAACCCCCAGAGAAAGGCGAGGGGCGTCCCCCTCGACCCCCGACATTGCGAGATTGGGGCTTGAAGGACTGCGCAGCCTGCGGAGTGTAGGTGCGGTGTACATGGCTTCGCCATGAATCTTCTGCGAGTCGTAACTACTCGCAACCGCGCCCTACTCCGTGGGGCGCGAGTGACGGCAGCACGGCGGCAGACTGCCTGCGGAATGCGGCATTGCTGCGCTCATAAGCACTCTCGTTAGACGGGGATTAGGCTGTACTTCTACAAGATCAGCAGAGCGGCAGCGGATAATAGGAGCAGAGGCAAATCGTCTCGCACCACCAATGGCGGCGAGCGCAGCAATGCCGCCACGCAGGGCAGTGCAATCGGCAAGCATGGCACTCCTTCGAGCTCGAGACTGCCAATGCAATTTTCTCTGGGTGGGTCAAAGGGAGGGATATCTCTTTTTCAAAAAGAGATATCCCTCCCTTGTTTCGTCCCCTGCGGGTACGCAGGGGACAGCGGACAGCGCGGCCGCGCTGTGATGAGATCGCTGCGTCCTGTGGGCGCAAAAAAAGGCAGCCTTTCGGCTGCCCAATTTCAATCCACCGTGCGCATGAAGCTCGTCGTGCCCTTCTGGAAGCGAACATCCAGCTTGACGCGGTCGGCGCGCATATAGCTCGTCGTATATTCGTAGATGTGGCCGTTTTCGGTCGTGGTGCGGCGCTGGTGGAAGAAAGCGGCTGAGCCGGGCGCGCAGTTGAGAAGCTGCGCCTCGCGCGGCGCGAGCACGACGGCCTCGTAGGTGTCCGACGCGGAGAAGGGGATGACGCCCACATGGTAGAGGAGACTGTAGAAACTGTGCGTCTCCAGCAGCTCGCGCGTCAGATTCGGGTAGATATACTCGGGGTAGTAGGACGTTTCAAGGATGAGCGGCTCGCCGTCGACATTGCGCACGCGCGTGAAGCGGTAGACCTTCACGCCCGGCTCAAGGCCCATGAGCGTCACGATCTTGGGAGAAGGCGTGATGACCGCGAAGTCGACCAGCGTGGACGACGGCGTTTTGCCCAGCTGGGAAATTTCCGTCGTGAACGAATACTGCACCCCCTTGCGGCGGCTGTTCGGGTCGGTGACGAAGGTACCCTTGCCGCGCTTGCGCACGACAAAGCCCTCCTCCTCGAGAGCGCCGATGGCCTGACGCACGGTGTTGCGGCTGATGTCGTGGGCGCGGCAAAGCTCGGCCTCGCTCGGCAGCAGGTCGCCGACCTTGAGCGCGCCGGAGGTGATGCTGCGCTTGATGATGCCCATGAGCTGGGAATAGAGCGGGATCTCGCTGTCGAGCGACAGCGGGAGATTCAGGATCGGATTTCGTTCCATGACGGGAGCCTCCCGAGAAAATATGTTTTGGAATATTCCTATTGTACCACATCTTTCTGGGATGTTCCAGAACTTTTTCTGCTTTTTCCCATGAGAAAACGGAGGGGAAGTCCCCTCCGTTTTTCATGGTGCGCGTTTTTACCAGCCGGTGCCAAGCACCACCCCGTGCCAGCGGCCGTCCTCTTGCAGTTGAATGGTGCAGCAGCGCTGGAACGCATACGCGCCCTTGGGCGCGGACGGGTCGGTGCATTCGACGGTGTTGCCCGCCATCGCGTAATAGAGCGCCGTCTCACTTTCGGGCGTGAACTGCACCTCCACGTAAAAGCAGAAAGTGTTTTCGTCGATCTCGCCCCACTCGCGCATGGCTTTCGTCGTGTCCTCGGCGGGGGTGATGAGAGCCTTGACCCAGGTGTACTTGAAGGAACTGCCGCTCGTTGCCTTTGTGTGCGCACCGTAGTAGGCGTCCGCCCAGTTCTGCGCCGCCTCCTGCCAGGAAAGACTCTTGGGCTGCGGTTTGACGTCGCGCAGCAGCGCGTCGTACTCCGCCTCGTCGTACCACCGGCGCATCAAGTCGTAAAGTGTGCGGCCGTCGTCGTCTACAATACTGAGCGCATCGTATGAGTCGGTCTTGAAGCAATACGCCGCCCCGTCCGGCGTTGTCAGCCAGAGGTTCATGGGCGCTGCCTCGGAGAAGTTGAGCTCGCTGCCGCCCACGGCGATGCAGAGCCCGTCCTGCGGAACGCTTGTTTTGTTCGTCTCGCGCCAGACGAGATCTTCGCGCAGCTGGCGGGAGAAATAGACGCGGTTGTCGGTGGCGCTGCCTTCATAGCGCTTGCCACCGTTCAGCATCAGTGTCAGCGAGGCGCTGCGCGTTGTGTCGCCAAGCTGCTTCAGCGCGGCGTCGAGCGCGTCAAAGCCTGTGGAAGCGCTGTCCGCGTCCTCCTGCGTGGGCAGGATCTTGGCGGTGATGGTAAAGCTGTCCGTCATTGCCTGCAAAATGGCTGCCTCGCCCTCAACGGCGCGGTCACGGTTCCAGCCCCACTCGTTTTCCGCGGTGCTGCCGTCGAACGACCAGTGCGTTTCGACCTGATAGCAGGTGCTGTTCGGCATGGAGAAGAACGTGACGACTGTGTTGCTCATGCCCTCGCTCGTCACGATGCGGTAGACATTTCCGCTGCGGCTCACCTCGTAGCCTTGGCGCGTCCACTCCCTGAGAGCCTCGTCTACGTCCTTCCTGATATACTCGACGCTGAAATACGAACCGGTGTCGTAGCGCGAGTACCAGAATTCCGCGTCGCTGCTGCGCGCCCACGCGGTGATCGGCACATAGTAGTAATAGTCTTCGCCCGCAACGAGCCGTGCCTCGCACTGGTTGGCGTAGCCGTAGCCGTCCGTTGCCGCATTCAGCAGGTTGGGAATGAACATCTTCGGCTCATTGATCCCTGCGTAGTCAACGTAGAAGTCGTGCAGGTAAGCCTTTTCCTCACCGCCGTAGCCGCAGCCGTTGTAGAAGAGCCCGTCGTTGCTCATCGAAGTGCCGATGATCTGATAGCCGGTCTTCTCGCCGCTCGTGTGGTGCAGGACGGTGAGATAGTGCGTCCAGCTCTCCCTGAGGAAACCGTCATCCGTCACATATTGCCCGCCCACAGGGTCGATTTCCACGCCCGCCTCGTTCGTGGGCTTCATTTCATAGTTAAAATACCAAAGCTCCAGCGCCGTGCCCTCGGGGGAGAGACCTTCGAGCGAATCGCCCAGCTCGAGCTGCGTCACGCGCACGTCGGCGACCGTATCCTCGACAACGCCCATACCGTTGACCCTGACATAGTAGGTCATCGTGCCCTGCTTGAGGTCTTCCACGCACTTCGCGGCATAGTCGTCCATCGAGGCGTAGATCGTGTCGTCCCGCTGTTCTAACTGATAGATCCAACGGATGCTCCGCACTTCGGTGTCGCCGTCTTTATAGCAATAACCGAAAAAGAGGAAGAGCGAGCCGTCGTTCTGCTGGGAGAGGTAGACGAGGTTTGGTTCGTCGCTGCTGCCGGGGGCCTCCTGCATGGGAGTGAGGGGGAAGCGGCACCAGAGCGCGGCGCTGTTTTCACGCAGCGCGCGCAGGTCGACGCTGCCTTCGCCGGACCACGCATCGTCAAAGTTTTCCTGCGTCAGCTCGCCGCCCTTTCGCATCGGGAAGCTGTACACCGTGCCGTGCGGCAGGGTGTACGCGAGCGTGGGGGAGGGAGACGCGCTCAGTTGAAATCGGTTCGTTTCAGAGGAGAAGGGGACGTATTCGCTGCCTGCGGCCATGTTGTCGTCCCATGCGAGCAGCATCGCCTGATAGAATGTGCCGTCGAAGGGGCTGCTTGCCTGTGCGCGCTCGCCCCACGTCGTCGCGCAGCCCGCCGCCAGCGTCAGCGCCAGCACAAGGGCGACAACGCCAAGTCCGCGCTTTTTCTGCGCGCCGAGCACATTCGTGATGCGCCGCTTGAGCCGCTCGACCGTGCCGCCGAAGCACGTGGTCGCGGGCAGCGCCCGCACGTTGGACTGCACGGCTGCCAGGAGCGTGCGGCTGTAGGCCGCGCGCTCGGCGCGGTCAAGATCGTCGGTCGCCGCGCTGTCGCAGGCGAGCTCAATGTCCTCGTCCGCCTGACGGAGCATCAGGTAGACGATGGGGTTGAACCAGTGCATCGCGTTGGCCGCAAGCAGCACGAGCTTGAAGAGCATATCGCGCCGCTTCAGGTGGCACAGCTCGTGGCGCAGGATGTAGCGCAGCTCCTGCACGTCGTAGCGCTCGTGGGGAAGGAGCAGCCGCGGGCGCAGCAGGCCCGTCACCGCGGGCGTCGTGACCGCCTCGCAGACGATCATCTCCGGTGCGCTCACGCCTAAGTCGCGCGCCGTGTCAGAGAGCATCGCGGCGTAGTCCGCGCGGGCGACGTCGCGCTTCCAGCGGCGCACCGTGCGGCGGAAGTGCACGTAGCAGCCGCCCTGATAGAGCAGGAACGCTGCCGCGCCCGCAAGATAGCCGCCAAACAGGAGCGCTGTTACGGGGATGTAGCGCGTCGTCTTCTGCTCGGGATTCGTCACGGGGCGCTCGATGATGGCATCGCGCACCTCGGTGGGCGTTTGGCCGCTGCTCTCGGCCATGTCGCCGAAGAGATTGTCGGTCGCCATGACGGTCGTCTTGTCCGTGCCGACAAACAGGGTGTAGTCCTTCGGCGGCGCGGCCTGCACAGGCGCGTTCTTCACCGAAAAGTCGACGGGGAAGAGCAGAAACACCGCGAGCGCCAGCCACAGCCAGCAGCGTGTTTTCGCGCGGTAACGCTCGCGCCAGAGGGGTTTCAGCGCCAGCATCGTCAGCACCGCGAGCGAGCCCAACAGGGAAGTTTTCAACAGATTCAGCAGAAATGTTTCCATGGTGCGTCCTCCTTTTTCCGCCGTTTACCGGCTCATATCGTCCAAAAACTGCCGCAGCTCGTCGATCTCGCTCTGCGCGAGCGGCTGCTCGGCGTTCAGCGCCGCGACAAAGCTGCCGAGCGACCCGCCGTAGAGCCGCTTCAGAACGCTGCGGCTCTCGAATTCCAGATACTTATCTCTTGAGACGAGCGGCGTGTACAAATTGTTCCGCCCCTCGCGGCGGCTTGCGAGAAAGCCTTTGTCGCAAAGGCGCGTGAGGTAGGTGTTGACGGTGTTGGTGCTCCAGCCGTGGGATGCGAGCGCGCCCTCGATATCGCCGCGGCCGACCTCGCCGCCGACGTCCCAGACGGCCTGCATCACCGAAAGCTCCGCGTCCGGCAGCCTCTTTTTTTCGTCCATGGGATGACCTCCTTGCAAACTACTACATTTGTCGTTGATAACTATATACTACACTTGTCGTAGTTTGTCAAGCGAAATATCAGAGAAGCGCGGGCGCAAAAAAAGCGGACCGCCTTCCCTTGCGGGAAAGCGGTCCGGCGATGCCTGATCTCAGGGAAAGGACATGACTTAGAACTTGGGCTTCTGGGCCTTGACCTTGGGCTCCTGGCCGTTGCAGACGGCGACGATGTCGTTGGCAACGGAGGTGCAGCAGTTCAGAACGCTCTGCTCGGTGGTGGCGGCCATGTGCGGGGTCATGATGACGTTGTCGAGGTTGAACAGCTCGCGGCTGGACTCCTGGATGGGCTCGTGCTCGAACACATCGAGACCGGCCTGGAACAGGGTGCCGTCCTTCAGGCACTCGACCAGCTCGTTCTCCTTGATCAGAGCGCCGCGCGCGCAGTTGATGAAGGAGGCGGTGGGCTTCATCCAGCTGAACTGCTCACGGCCGATGGAATGCTCGGTGGAGGGGACGACGGGCAGATGCACGGACACGAAGTCGGCCTGCTCCCAGACCTCCTTGGCGGTGGCCTTCAGCTCGCACAGATCGCCGATCTTGTCCTGAGTGAGGTACGGATCGTAGCCGATGACGTTCATGCCGAAGCCGTACTTGCACTTCTGCATGGCGAGCTGGGAGATACGGCCGCAGCCGATCATACCGAGGGTCTTGCCGCCGAGCTCGTAGGTGTGCTCCATGCCCATACGGACGAGGAAGTTGCCGCCGCGGAACTGGCGGTCAACATAGGTGAAGCGCTTGGCGCACATGAGCATCAGCATGACGGCATGCTCGGCGACGGCGTTGGCGTTGCCGGCGGGCGCGTAGACAACGGTGATGTCCTTGGCGTGGGCGTGGTCCATGTCGATGTTATCGAGGCCGGCGCCCTGCTTGCCGATGACCTTCAGGCTCTTGCAGGTGTCCATCATCTTGGCGGTGATGGGCTCGGTGCGGCACATGATGGCGTCGGGCTGGAACTCGGCGAGCTCCTTGACATAGGTCTCCTCGTCGTTGTGGCTGCACAGCTTCACCTCAAAGTCGTTGGACTCGAAGATGTGCGTGGCGACCTCGTTGAGCTCGATGGTGTAGTATACTTTGAACTTTGCCATGATAAAGATCTCCTCTCAAAATATTAGTTATTGATCCCCTCAATGATTTCATACGGTTCTTCCATTATAGCGTTGCCATTTCACAAAAGCAAGGGATTTTCAGAAACTTTTGCAAGAATTGATTCAATTATTTGATGATGACAATTCATTTTGACGATTTGCCGTCATGCAACCTGCACGTTACATCAAAACGGGGAGAAAAAGGGGAATGTAAACCTGAACTTGCTTGCAAAGTACCGCCCCCTTTGATACGATGAGGCTGACCGGAGAAGCTCCGGGAGAGAAAAGAGAGAGTATTGAAGAGAGGAGCAGCAAAAAATGGAAAATGAATTTGTTCCCCATGAGGACCCGACCTTTACCCCCATCGCGCCGCCCGTGCTCATTCCGCCGCATGAGCGGCCGGAGGCGCCGCTGCTGCACATGGGTTTTGCACGCCTGTTCTGGCTGGGCATCGCGTCGATGCTTGTCAACCTTTTGAGCAATTCCCTCCGGCTGGGGGAGCGCATCCCCGCGCTGCGCGTGCCGCTGGTCCTTGCCTCGTTTGTCGTGGGTGCGCTGATGATCGCCGTGCTGTGGAGGATGGCCGATGCCGTGCCGCGCTTCCGCAAGGCGGCGCTGTGGAACATCGTCTCCGTTGCGGCGTCGCCGCTGCTTGCCTGGATCGATCTCTCGGACATGACGGGGTCACTCGGCGAGACCGATATCGGCGCGGTGAGCGCCGCCCTCATTGCGCTGCTTGCCGTCGTTCTGGGCGTTGACATCGCGGCGCGGTATCAGGAGTTTACCGCCTGCGCCGAGGCCTTCAACGGCTCGGACGAGATCTTTGCGGGCAAATGGCTCGTGCTGCGCACCTGGACGGTCGTGCTCGTTGTGCTGTTCGGCGCGTGCCTCGTCCTGATGCTGATGCTCACCGTGTCGCAGGGGATGTATTTCATCGTTTTCGGCAGCACGTCCCTGCTGCTCGTCGCGGCGGCGGCCGCCGTCGGGATGGCGGTGCTGAGCGTCATGGAGCTGGTGTACCTCTACCGCGCGGCAAGCCTTTTTGCGTGAGATGCCTTCCGCCTTTCCGCACGAGAAAAGAAAAAGGAAACGACCGCCGAAGCGGTCGTTTCCTTTTTTGCAGCTTCCCGGGGGAAGCAAAGCGTTTTTTAGCACTTCTCGAACACGGTGGCAACGCCCTGGCCGCCGCCGATGCAGAGGGTGGCAAGACCCTTCTTGGCGTCGTCGCGCTTGAGCATCTCGTGCAGCAGGGTGACGATGATGCGGGCGCCGGAAGCGCCGACGGGGTGGCCGATAGAGATCGCGCCGCCGTTGACGTTGACCTTGTTCATGTCAAAGCCGAGCTCACGGGCGACAGCGATGGACTGCGCGGCGAAGGCTTCGTTGGCCTCGACGAGGTCGATATCGTCGATGGTCACGCCGGCCTTCTTCATGGCCTGACGGGAAGCGGGCACGGGGCCGACGCCCATGATCTTCGGGTCGACGCCGCCCTGACCCCAGCCGATGAGCTTGGCCATGGGCTTGAGGCCGTACTTCTCAACGGCCTCGCCGGAGGCGAGAACGATAGCGGCAGCGCCGTCGTTGATGCCGGAGGCATTGCCGGCGGTGACGCGCTGGACGTGCTTCTTGGTGTCGGCCTCGTGGATGCCGGTGGGCTCGAAGGTGTGGACGATCTCGTCCTCAACGCCCTCGGGACCGACAGGGAACGCGCCCTTCAGCTTGGCAAGACCCTCGGCGGTGGAGCCGGCGCGGGGGAACTCGTCCTTCTTGAACTCGACGATCTCCTTCTTGACCTTCACGGGGACGGGAACGATCTCGTCATCGAAACGGCCGGCGGCCTGCGCAGCCTCAGTCTTCTGCTGGGAGGCGGCGCCGAAGGCGTCGAGCTCTTCGCGGGTGATGCCCCAAACATCGCAGATGTTCTCGGCAGTGGTGCCCATGTGGTAGTTGTTGAACGCATCCCACAGGCCGTCCTTGATCATGGTGTCGACCAGCTTCTTGTCGCCCATGCGAGCGCCCCAGCGGGCATCGGGAGCAGCGAAGGGAGCGGCGCTCATGTTCTCGGTGCCGCCGCAGACAACGATGTCGGCGTCGCCGGCGAGGATGGCGCGGCCGGCCTCGATGACGGACTTCATGCCCGAGCCGCAGACCATGCCGACGGTGTAGGCGGGAACGGAGTAGGGAAGACCGGCGCCCACGCCGACCTGACGGGCGACGTTCTGGCCGAGGCCGGAGGTCAGGATGCAGCCGAACATCAGCTCATCGACGTTCTCGGGAGCGACATTCGCGCGCTTGAGGGCTTCCTTCACGACAATGGAGCCGAGCTGAGCGGCGGGGGTGTTCTTGAGGGAACCGCCGAAGGAACCGACAGCGGTACGGCAGCAATTGACGACGTACAATTCTTTCATGTTTGTTCTCCTTAAAATAATTTCAGATCCGGTTGGGGAATACCGGTTTTCTTCGATTCCGATTATACACACGCAAAAATGAAAAATCAACTGCAAAGTTGCGCAAAATTGTATAAACTATGATTTTTTTCTTTCATTTCGTTAATGATTTAACAAAAACGGTGAATAAATTGCACCAAAGGCGGATTTTCGCGCCCGAGGGCCGCAGGACGCATCAAAGGGGGCGCTCTCTTTTGCAAAAGAGAGCGCCCCCTTTGGGTCATATGTGCTGTCGCGGAGAACGATCGTTACTCCGCTTGTGCGGCGACGATCGCCTCGTACAGTGCCTGCGGGTCGAGCTTGTCATAGTCTGCGCTCGTGGCGGCTTTGGCCTTGTCCATCTGCTCGTCGATGAGGCTCGAGAAGTAGTCCTCGCGGACGGTCTCGGCTGCGGCGGCCTTGTCGAGCGGCAGGCGGAGCAGGATGTGGTAGCCGAAGCTCGACTCCACGATATCGCTCACCTCGCCCTCAGAGAGGGCGTAGGCCGCATCCTCAAACTCCTGCACCATCGAGCCGGTGGTGAAGGTGTAGCCCGAGGGATAGGAGGCGCGGCCGGGGTCCTCGCTGTACTCGTCGGCAAGCTCGGCGAAGTAGGAGGCGAGATCGTCGCCCGTGTAGCTTCTGAGCTTTTCGGCAAGCTCCTCAGCAAGGGCCTTCTTTTCGGCCTTCTGCTCGTCGCTCAGCGCCTCGCCCGTGGCGGTGTCCTTGGTGGCGAGCAGGATGTGGTCAGCCGTGATGTAGCCCTGGTCGGCAGCGTAGACGGCGAGGTCCTCGTCGGAGGCGTACAGCGCGCTGCCCTCGGTCTGATAGAGCTGATAGAGATTCTGATAAAGGTAATTAGCGCGGGTGATGCGCTCGTAGGTCTCGCGGCGCAGGCCGAGCTTGGCGAGCTCGGCGGCAAAGCCCTCCTCGCCGCCGTACTGCTCGATGAAGCTCTGCTCGTCGGACTCGATGGCGGCCTCCTGCTCGTCGGTGAGCGTCACGCCGTACTGCTCGGCGAGATTTTCGATGACGAGCTCCTGCTTGACGGTGGAGAGCACGTCGTTTTTGATGTAGTCGGACATGGTCGTGCCGTCGGACATGGTGTAGCTCCAGTCGAGCGCGCCGCCGCCGTAATACTGCATATATGTGTCGAGATACGAGGCGCTGTAGCCGATCCAATAGGTGATCAGGTCGGCGGTCGCGCCGTTGCCGTCCACGGAGGCGACGACCGCGTCGGGCGAGACGCCGCAGGTGTCGTAGCTCATGCCCTCCTGCAGCGAGCCGGAGGTGAAGCCGTTCGAGGGAGACACGCTCACGACGGCGAAGGTGAGCGCCGCGGTGACAGCCGCTGCGCCGAGGAATGAGAGAATTCTCTTTTTCAGCATAATGTTACCTCTTCTTTTCGTTTTCTTCCTTATTCACACGCAGGTCTCCGACCAGCGTCAAGGCACTTTCGAGCGCGTCCTCGTTCGGCGCGAGGCGCAGCAGCAGCTTCGGCCCCGCTCCGGTGGCGGACAGGGTGAGCCGGCGCTTGTTTTTCGGCAGCGAGCAGAGCGCCATCACAGCCTCCACGGGCACGGCCTCGGACGCGGCGAAGGTGAAGGTGATCTCACTGCCGCGCTGCGAGATATCGCAGATGCCGGTCTGCGCCGCCTCCGCGCGCAGAAGCGCGACGTCCATGAGCTTCAAAACAGGCTGCGGCGGCTCGCCGTAGCGGTCGATGAGTTCATCGAGCAGCTCCTGCGACTGCTCGGCCGTGCGCAGCGCCGCGATGCGGCGGTAGATGTCCATGCGCTGCTCGCCCGAGGGGATGTAGCTCTCGGGCAGGTTGGCCGAAACCGTGAGGTCTGCCGAGCACTCGGTGCGCTGCGGCGCTTTTTCGCCGCGCTGCTCGAGCACCGCTTCTTCCAGGAGCTGCAAGTACATATCGTAGCCGACGCTCATCATATAGCCCGACTGCTCGGGGCCGAGCAGGTTGCCCGCGCCGCGAATTTCAAGATCGCGCATCGCGATGCGAAAGCCCGAGCCGAACTCCGCGTACTCGCGGATGGCGGTGAGGCGCTTGGCGGCGACCTCCGTGAGAATTTTGCCCGCGCGGTAGGTCATGTAGGCGTAGGCTCTTCTTGCGCTGCGGCCGATGCGCCCTCTGATCTGGTGGAGCTGGGCGAGGCCGAGGCGGTCGGCGTCCTCAATGATGAGGGTGTTGACGTTGGGGATGTCGATGCCCGTTTCGATGATGGTCGTGCAGACGAGCACCTGAAGCTCTCCGTCCGAGAGCTGCTGCATCACGGCCGATAAACCCTTTTCGTCCATTTTTCCGTGGGCGACGCCGATCGAGACCTCTTCGCCGAGGAGCTTTTTGAGTGTCGCTGCGCAGCGGTCGATGGTCTCCACGCGGTTGTGCATATAGTAGACCTGCCCGCCGCGGGCAAGCTCGCGCCGGATGGCGTCAGCAATGATGCCCCAGTTGTGCTCGAGGACATAGGTCTGCACCGGCTGGCGGTCGACGGGCGGGACCTCGATGGTCGACATATCGCGCAGACCCGAGAGCGCCATGTTGAGCGTGCGGGGGATCGGCGTTGCCGAGAGCGTCAGCGTGTCGACCTGACGGGAAAGCTCCTTGAGCTTTTCTTTGTGCGTCACGCCGAAGCGCTGCTCCTCGTCGATGACGAGAAGCCCCAAGTCCTTGAAGTGCAGGCTCTTTTGCAGCAGCGAGTGCGTGCCGATGAGAAGATCGATCTTTCCCGCGGCCGCGTCCTGCAAAATTTGTTTCTTCTGCGCCGGCGTTTTGAAGCGCGATAGCACCTCGATGTGCACGGGGAACGAGCGGAAGCGGTTGATGGCGGTCGCATAGTGCTGCTGGGCGAGCACCGTGGTCGGCACTAAGATCGCCGCCTGCTTGCCGTCGAGCACGCACTTCATCACCGCGCGCAGCGCGACCTCGGTCTTGCCGTAGCCCACGTCGCCGCAGAGCAGGCGGTCCATCGGCGTTGTGCGCTCCATGTCGCCCTTGATTTCGGCGATGGCGCGCAGCTGATCGTCGGTCTCTTCGTAGTCGAAAGCGTCTTCGAATTCCTTCTGCCACGGGGAGTCGGGCGAAAAGGCGAAGCCCGGGCGACGCTGGCGCTCGGCGTAGAGCGCGATGAGTCCCTTGGCAAGATCCTTCGCCGCGGCGCGCGCCTTCGTCTTGGCGCGCGACCAGTCCGTGCCGCCGAGCTTTGAGAGCTTGGCGCGCTGCTGACCGTCCTCGTCCTCGCCGTGGCCGCCGATGTATTTCGACACCATGTCGAGCTGCGTGGCGGGGACATACAGGCTGTCGTTGCCCGCGTAGCAGATCTTGATATAGTCCTTATCCACGCCGTCCACGCGCATCCGCTCGATGCCCGCGAAGCGGCCGATGCCGTGGTGCACGTGCACGACGAGATCGCCGGGGGAGAGGTCTTCGTAGGACCGCAGTGCGGCGCGCGCGGACGTCTCCTTTTTCGGCTTTGCTTTTGCCCGTTTGCCGGAAAGGGGAGCGGTGAGCTGGCCCTCGGTCAGGATGACGAGCTTCAGTTGGGGATATTCGCTGCCCGCGCTGAGCGCGCCGAGGCCGATGACGGTCTCGTGCGGGGCGGGCAGGCGGTCGTTTTTCAGGTTGAGCTGCGCGCGGATGTTTCGCTCCTCCAAAAGGCGCTGGAAGTTCTTCGCGCGCGTTTCGTTGCCGCAGAGGACGAGCACGCCGCAGCCCGCGCCGAGATAGCGCTCCATATCGCCCGCGGCGGTCTCAAGACTGCCGCCATAGCTCGGCAGCGAACGCGCGTTCATGCTGAGCAGCACGCGCGGCGCGAGCAGATTGCGCGAGGTCGGCAGCGCGTCGAGCAGCAGCACGGGAAAGTCCGCGAGCCGGTGGCTGAGCGCCTCCTGGCTGAGCGCGAGCGAAGCAAACTCTCCGCAGAGAACGCCCTCTTCGATGAGGGGCTTTACGTCCTCGGAAAGCTCCCAGTGGTAATTTTTGCCGCGCTCCAGCACGCGCATCCCGTCGCTCACGACCGCAAGCGTGTCGGGCGCGAGATAGTCGAGCGCGCAGACCTCCGTGGGGTAGCACGCGGCCAGATACCGGTCCATGCCGCCGAGCGGCAGGTCATTGGATAGCCGCTCGATATCGCCGCGCAGCGTTTGGACGATGGGACTGTCCGCCGCTTTTTTTTCGAGCTTCTGCGCCGCGTGGGAGAGGCGCTCGAGCATTGCTTCGCGCCCGCCGTCCGAGAGCGCGGGCAGCACCTCCGCCGCGGGCAGGACGGTGAGCGTCTTGACGTTCTGCGTGCGGCGCTGGGTCGCGAGGTCGAATTCGCCCATCGCGTCGACCTCGTCGTCAAAGAATTCGACGCGCACGGGCGCGCTGAGCGGCGAGTAGATATCCAAAATCCCGCCGCGCAGGGCGAACTGGCCCACGCCTTCGACCGTTTCCGCGCGGACATAGCCGATCTCGACAAGCTTTTTGGAAAGCGCGGCAAGGTCGAAGCGCGCGCCGACCTTGATCTCCGTCACCGCGCCGCGCAGGACCTCGGACGGGAGCGTGCGCTGCATCAGCGCGTCGACCGTTGCGACCAGAATGGGCGATCGGCCGACGGCCAGACTGCACAGCGTGCCGATGCGCTGCTGCTCCCAGCCGTGGGAGGCGGACACGCGGTCGCGCAGCTGCCATTCGCGCGCGAAGAGAAGGCTCACGTCCTCGCCGAGCAGCTCGTGCAGGTCGCCTGCCATGCGGTTCGCCTCATTTTCGTCCGCGCAGATGACCAAAAGGGCGCGCTGCGTCTTCTGCCGCACGGCGGCGGCAAGCTGCGCGCGGTGCACACCCGAAAGGCCCGACACGGCGATGGGAGAGGTGCCCGCGTCGAGCGAGAGCAGCAGCTCGCGCACCTCGGGCAGCGAGGCGAGCGCTTCATTCAGCTTCTGCATTCCCTGTGCCATGCCGTTCCCCTCCTTCCGCAACGCGCAAAAGGGCCGATCCGCCGCGCACGCGGCGGGTCGCACCCGAAATGTTATGATGATATTATATGAGCTTTTCGCAAAAAGTCTATGGCGATTTTATAAATTTTAGCGGTAAAAGCGCTCAGCCGTTGCAGCGATTCTGCGCGGCGAGCACGCCGTCGGTGATGATGCACTCGGCAGCCTCGAGCACGCGGTCGAGCACGCCGTCGATGACCTTGCGTTCGGGGGCGGAGAACGGGCCGATGACCCAGTCGACGATGTCGTGCTCCGGCGCGCCGACGCCGACCTTCACGCGCGGGAACTTGTCGGTGCCGAGGTGGGCGATGATGTTCTTGAGACCGTTGTGCCCGCCCGCGCTGCCGCTGCCGCGCACGCGGACCTTGCCGAGCGGGAGGGAGATATCGTCGGAGATGACGATGACGTGATCGGCGGGGATTTTGTAAAAGCGCGCTGCCTCGCCGACAGCCTCACCCGAGAGGTTCATATACGTCTGCGGCATCATCAAAAGCACGTTCGCCCCGCCGAATTCGATGACCTCGGTCAGCGCGCGGAAGCGCAAGCGGTTGCAGCGAAGATCGCGCTTGTCGATCAGACGCTCCGCGGCCATGAAGCCGATGTTGTGGCGGGTGTTTTCGTATTCCTTGCCGTAATTGCCCAGACAGACGAGCAGCCATTCCGGTGGGCCGGACTTCTTAAAGATCATAGGAGGTTCCTCACTTTTCCAGGGAGAGTTTTTGCCCGCGCGCCGCGCGGGGAAAGGGGGTGCTCTCTTTTACAAAAGAGAACACCCCCCTTGAGCGCCATCCCCACACAGAGCGGGGAAGGAATTTTAGTTAAAGAGCTTCGCGATGGAGATCTCCTGATAGGTGCGCTCGATCGCTTCGGCGAACATGGGCGCGACGGTCAGGTACTTGATGCGGGACTTCTTGAGCTCTTCCTCGCCGACGGGGGCGGGGATGGTGTCGAGCAGAGCGAGCTCTTCGATGTTGCTGTTGGCGAGGCGCTCGAGCGCGGGGCCGGAGAGAACGCCGTGGGACGCGCAGGCGTAGACCTTCTTCGCGCCGCCGACCTCAACGATGGCCTTGGCCGCGTTGCAGAGGGAGCCGGCGGTATCGACCATATCGTCGAAGAGGATGCACTCCTTGCCCTCCACGTCGCCGATGACGTTCATGACCTCGCACTGGTTGGCCTTCTGGCGGCGCTTGTCGACGATGGCGAGATTCATGTGCAGCTTCTGGGCGAAGGTGCGGGCGCGGGCGACGGAGCCGACGTCGGGGGAGACGACGACCATGTCCTCGCATACGGAGCCGAACTTCTTGGCGTAGTAATCGACGAAGATGGGGTTGCCGAAGAGGTTATCCACGGGGATATCGAAGAAGCCCTGGATCTGGTTGGCGTGCAGGTCCATGGTCAGCACGCGGTCAACGCCGGCGGCGACGAGCATATTGGCCACAAGCTTTGCGGAGATGGGGTCGCGGCTCTTGGCCTTGCGGTCCTGACGGGCGTAGCCGAAGTAGGGCATGACGGCGGTGATGCGGCCGGCGGAAGCGCGGCGGCAGGCGTCGACCATGATGAGCAGCTCCATCAGACTGTCGTTGACGGGCTTGCAGGTGGACTGAACGAGGAACACGTCGCTGCCGCGCACGGTCTCGTACAGGGAGACGGAGGCCTCGCCGTCTGCGAAGCTCTTGACCTCGCTCTCGCCGAGCTTGGTGCCGATGATCTTGCAGATGTCCGCTGCCAGTTTGGGGTTTGCGTTGCCGGTGAAAATCTTGATGTCCTTACCGTGAGAGATCATGTTGATGTACTCCTCTGTTTATAAAAATTTTCTGAAGTTACTTTTTCTCGTGTGCCGCGCGCCACTGTTCCGCCCAGCCGGGCTTGTTGACCTGACGCTCGCGCGCGATGGCGAGGGAATCGGCGGGCACCTCGTCGGTGATGGTGGAGCCGGCGGCGATGTAGCTGCCGTTTCCGACCGTGACGGGGGCGATGAGGTTTGTGTTGCAGCCGATGAAAGCGTCGTCGCCGATCGTGCAGCGGAACTTTTTAAAGCCGTCGTAATTCGTCGTGACCGTGCCGCAGCCGAAGTTGATGCGCTCGCCGCAATCGCTGTCGCCGACGTAGGTGAGGTGCGAGATCTTCGTGCCGTTGCCGATGACGCTGTTTTTGATCTCGACAAAGTCGCCGACCTTGACATGGTCGCCGATCTTCGAGTTCGGACGGACGTAGGCAAAGGGACCGACGGTCGTGTGCGCGCCGACGGTGCTCTCATTGAGCTGCGAGGTGTTCACCTCGGTCTCGTCGCCGATCGTGCAGTCGCGGATCATGGCGTTCGGGCCGATGGTGCAGTTTTTGCCGATGACCGTGTTGCCGCGCAGGATGGTGCCGGGGAGGATGACCGTGCCGCTGCCGATCTTCACGCGGGGGTCAATGTAGGTGTTGTTCACATCCATGATGGAAACGCCCGCGGCAAAATGCCTGTCGGCGATCTTGCGGCGGCACATATCCTGCGCGGAGCGCAGCTCCTCATCGTCGCCGACGGGAAGGAAGCCCTTGCTGATCTCCGCCCCCTTGGGGAAGGCCGCGAACGCGCCGTGCTCTTTGAGCACCTTGCAGCACTCTTTTGCCTCGGCCGAGTAGACCGCGCCGCCGGAGAACACGCCGACCGGCAACACCGCGCCGTTGACGATGAGCACGCTGCCCTTCTCGTTTTTCAGGAGCTTCAGCAGCTCTTCGCCGTGCCGGGCGCCGTCAACATAGGTGACGTCGGCCTGTTCGGAGACGTAGGGGCGCATCGTGTCGTGCGCGCGCACGTCGGACACAATAAAAAACCGCTCAATGCCCTGTCCCATCAGCTCGTCGATCATCCACGTGAGGATGGGGCAGAACAGAATGGGCCTGAGCATCAGCGGCGTTTTCTCTTTTGTCAGGGTCATATCGTCCGGCATGAACAGGACGGCCAGCTTCTGATCCATTGGAGACATCTCCTTTCATCGAAAGTCATTCTTTACGGGTATTATATCAAAGAGAATCAAAAAATCCACCTTTTCTCGCAAAAAAGACAAAAACTTTTTTCGCTTTGGGCCGCTTGGCGCGCCGATTTGGAAATTTCGTTTCAAAAGGCTGCATTTTAGGTTGAATTCGCAATATTTTTGCGGTACAATAATTAAACTTTCGCGTGGAGGAGACGCCATTATGCTCAACATCGTGCTCGTGGAGCCGGAGATCCCGCAGAACTGCGGCAATATCGCGCG
The DNA here is from genome assembly GCA_900550165.1 of uncultured Eubacteriales bacterium. Classification (GTDB taxonomy): domain Bacteria; phylum Bacillota; class Clostridia; order Oscillospirales; family Oscillospiraceae; genus Hominicoprocola. Next base: position 56,637 of record URQY01000004.1, on the reverse strand, counting down.
CACCTGTGCGGCAACGGGGGCGCATCTGCACCTCATCAAGCCCCTTGGGTTCGACATTTCCGACCGTGCCGTCAAGCGCGCGGGACTGGACTACTGGTATCTTGTGGAGATCAGCGTGTATGAAAATCTGGCCGATCTTTTCCAAAAGCACCCCGAAGCGGAGCGCGACTGCTGGCTCGCCACGACCAAGGCCCCGCAGGATTACTGTCAGGCAGAATTCCGCGACGGCTGCTGGCTCTTTTTCGGAAAGGAGACGGCGGGTCTTCCCGAGGACTTCCGCACCGCGCATTACGAGCGCTGCATCCGCCTGCCGATGCGAAAAGAGGCGCGCAGCCTGAATCTTTCCAACTCCGTGGCGATCCTGACCTATGAGGCGCTGCGGCAGACCGGATTTCCCGGCCTCAAGCACGAGGGCGAGATGCTGGAGCGGCAGCCCTGAGCGAAGACCGGGGGCGGCGAAAAGCGGTAGAAGACCAAATCGTATTTGTGTATATGATGAGGAGGAAACAACATGAATTATAACAAGAAGACCGTCTGCGATGTGGACGTGAGCGGCAAGAAGGTCCTGCTGCGCTGCGACTTCAACGTGCCCCAGGACAAGGAGACCGGCGCGATTACCTCGGATAAGCGCATCGTGGCCGCTCTTCCGACCATCCGGTATCTGTTCGACCGCGGCGCGGCGGTCATCGCCTGCTCGCACCTCGGCAAGCCCGAGCCCAAGTTTGAAAAATGGGTGAAAAAGCAGACCGAAAAGGGCAAGGACCCCGCGTCGCTGACCGAGGAAAAGTGGCAGAAGTCCCTGAAGAAGCTGACGCTTGCCCCCGTTGCCGAGCGCCTTTCCGAGCTTCTGGGCAAAGAGGTCATCTTTGCGCACGACGTCGTCGGCGAGGACGCCAGGGCCAAGGCCGCGGCGCTCAAGGGCGGCGAGATCATGCTGCTGGAAAACACCCGCTTTGAGCCGGGCGAGACGAAAAACGACCCCGAGCTCGCCAAGGCCCTTGCTTCGATGGCGGAGCTGTACGTCTCCGACGCGTTCGGCACGGTGCACCGCGCGCACGCTTCCACCGCAGGCGTGGCGGCCTATCTTCCCGCCGTGTCCGGCCTGCTTGTGGCCAAGGAACTCGAGGTCATGGGCAAGGCGCTCGACGATCCCAAGCGCCCGTTTGTCGCCGTGCTCGGCGGCGCAAAGGTGAGCGACAAGATCGCCGTCATCAACAACCTGCTCGACAAGGCCGACACCGTCATCATCGGCGGCGGTATGTCCTACACCTTCTCCAAGGCGCAGGGCGGCGAGATCGGCAAGTCGCTTTTGGAAGAGGACAAGTGCGCCTACGCGCTCGAAATGATCGAAAAGGCCAAGGCCAAGGGCGTCAGGCTCCTGCTGCCGGTCGATGCGGTCGCGGCGGCGGAGTTTTCCGCGGACGCCGAGCCCCACGTCGTCGACGCGATGCACATTCCCGCCGACATGATGGGCATGGACATCGGGCCGAAGACGGTCGAGCTTTTCTGCGCGGCCACGAAGGGCGCGGGCACGATCGTGTGGAACGGACCCATGGGCGTTTTCGAGTTCCCGGCCTTTGCAAACGGCACCAAGGCCATGGCCAAGGCGCTGGCCGAGAGCGGCGCGGTCACGATCATCGGCGGCGGCGACAGCGCGGCGGCAGCCGAGCAGCTCGGCTTTGCCGACAAGATCACGCACATCTCCACCGGCGGCGGCGCTTCGCTCGAATTCCTGGAGGGCAAGGAGCTGCCGGGCGTTGCGTGCCTGCTCGACAAATAAGGCGAAACCGGACGGCCGTGCCGCCCGATCGAGATAGATCCCTATATCATTTGATTTTTTACAGTAGTAACAGGAGAAAAGACCCAATATGAATCGCAGATACCGTAAGACCATCATCGCAGGCAACTGGAAAATGAACAAGACTCCCAGCGAGACCAAGGCGTTTGCCGAGGAGTTCAAGGCCCTGCTTCCCAAGACGAAGTGGTGTGACATTGTCGTGTGCGTTCCCGCGGCGGACCTCTCCGCCGCCGTGCGCGCCTTCAAGGACAGCCGCATCGCCGTGGGCGCGCAGAACGTCTACTTTGAAAAGAGCGGCGCCTACACCGGCGAGGTGTCCGCCGATATGCTCGCCGATCTGGGCGTGCGCTATGTCATCGTCGGCCACAGCGAGCGCCGCGCTCTCTTCGGCGAGACCGACGAGGTCGTGAACAAGAAGGTCCACGCCGCGCTCGACGCGGGCCTGAATCCCATCATCTGCGTGGGCGAGAGCCTGGAGCAGCGCGAGATGGGCGTGACGATGGAGCTTATCGCGCTCCAGGTCAAGTCTGCGCTTTCCGGCGTTGCCGCCGAGCAGATGCGCCGCTGTGTCATCGCCTATGAGCCCATCTGGGCCATCGGCACCGGCAAGACCGCGACGCCCGAGCAGGCCAGCGAGGTCTGCACCGCCATCCGCGCGCTGATCCGCGCGCAGTACGGCGCGCGCGTGGCCCGCAGCGTGACCATCCAGTATGGCGGCTCGATGAAGCCGGACAATGCCCGCGAGCTGCTCGCGCACGAGGATATCGACGGCGGTCTTGTCGGCGGCGCGTCGCTCGAGGCACCGGCGCTGATGGAGATCGTCCACGCCGCCAATCAGGACTAAGGAGCAAAAAGGAGATCATCTTATGAATAAAACGCCAACCACCTTGATCATCATGGACGGCTTCGGCCTGTCCAACGATACCGTTGGCAACGCGGTCCGCGCGGCCAACACCCCCGTGCTCGACGGCCTGTTTGCCGAGTACGCCCACACCACGCTCCAGGCCTCCGGCCTTGACGTGGGCCTGCCCGCCGGTCAGATGGGCAACAGCGAGGTCGGCCACACCAATATCGGCGGCGGCCGCGTCGTGTTCCAGGACCTGCCGCGCATCACCCGCTCCATCGAGGACGGCACATTCTTTGAAAACCCCGCCTACAACAAGGCGATGGACGAGTGCCTGGAAAAGGGCTCGGCGCTGCACCTCTACGGTCTGCATTCCACGGGCGGCGTGCACTCCACGCTCGACCACCTCTATGCGCTTTTGAAGATGGCGCACATCAAGGGCTTAAAGCGCGTCTACATCCACGCCTTCCTCGACGGGCGCGACACGCCCCCGACCTCCGGCCGCGACTTTGTGGCGAAGACCATGGAAAAGTGCAAGGAGATCGGTGTCGGCAAGATCGCGACGGTCATGGGCCGCTACTACGCGATGGACCGCGACAAGCGCTGGGACCGCCTCGAGAACGCCTACGACGCGCTCGTCTACGGCGAGGGCGTGCAGGACAGCGACCCCATCCACGCCATCGAGGAGAGCTATAAAAACGGCGTGACGGACGAATTCGTCGAGCCCATCGTCTGCGACAAGGACGGCATGATCTCCGACAACGACTCGGTCATCTTCTTCAACTACCGCCCCGACCGCGCCCGCGAGATCACGCGCGCGTTCGTCGACCCCGCATTCGACGGCTTCAAGCGCGAGTTCTTCCCGCTCACCTATGTCTGCAACACCGAGTACGACGCCACCATGCCGAACGTGCTCGTTGCCTTCCCGCGCATCAGCGTGAAAAACGGCCTTGGCGAGTACCTGAGCAAGATGGGCATGACCCAGCTCCGCATCGCCGAGACCGAGAAGTACGCCCATGTCACGTTCTTCTTCAACGGCGGTGTCGAGGAGCCGTATCCCGGCGAGGACCGCGTGCTCGTCGCGTCCCCGAAGGTCGCGACCTACGACCTCCAGCCCGAGATGAGCGCCTACGAGGTTGCCGACAAGTGCGCCCAGCGCATCGAGTCCGGCAAGTACGACGTCATCATCCTGAACTTTGCCAACTGCGACATGGTCGGCCACACGGGTGTGTTCGACGCGGCGGTCAAGGCCGTCGAAACGGTCGACGAGTGCGTCGGCAAGGTCGTGGAGGCCACGCTCAAGATGGGCGGCATCGCGATGATCACCGCCGACCACGGCAACGCCGAGCAGATGCTCCAGGCGGACGGCAAGAGCCCCATGACCGCACACACGACGAATGTGGTGCCCTTCATCCTCTGCGGCGCGGGCACCGAGCTGCGCGAGGGCAGGCTCGCCGACATCGCGCCGACCATCCTTGATGTGATGGGCCTTGAGCAGCCCGGGGAAATGGACGGCAAAACGCTCATCGTGCGCTAAAAAAGAGATCGAAGCAGGTTTAGAAAAAGCTCTGACGGTACACACTACCGTCAGAGCTTTTTTTCATGGCTCGTGGAATTTTGCGGGAGCCGCGTATGCGCGCGGCGGAAAGGAAACGACATGACTTCATCGAACGGCCGCGGAAAGCGGCATTCCTTCGGCGGGACGGGCTTATACATAGCCCTGTTCCTCGGAGTGACGGCGCTGGCCGTCGCGGGCTATTGGACGCTGCTGCCGAAAAATACGACGGACAAGGACGCGGAGAACGTCTCCGCGCAGGCGGAGGTGCCTGTGCAGGAGCCGGTAGAAATGCCGGAGGCGGACTTCGACGAGGACGACCTGCTCCCGCCCGAGCCGAAGGAGGACCTCGCCGCGATGAACGAGGCAGCGGGCGCGGAAGACACCATCCCCGCCATGGAGAGCACGACGGACGTGACGCCCGAGGCGCCGCGGCTCGTGGTCGCGCCGCTCGTGGGGGAGGAGGTCGCGGCCTTCTCGGTCGACGAGCTCAAATATAACGAAACGCTCGGCGACTGGCGCACGCACGACGGCGTTGATATTGCCGCCGAGGTCGGCACGCAGGTGCTCGCCGCGTGCAGCGGCACGGTGACGCAGGTCATCGACGACGATCTGATGGGCACAAGCGTGACCATCGCGCACGATGACGGCTACGAGACGATCTACTCGAATCTCCAGAGTGTTCCGACCGTGAGCGAGGGACAGCAGGTTTCCGCGGGCGAGGTCATCGGTTCGGTGGGCTGCACGTCCATCGCCGAGTTTGCCGTCCCCGCGCATCTGCACTTTGCCGTGACACAGAACGGGGTGCCCTGCGACCCGCAGGAGTTTCTGGATTAGAGGAAGGACCTGAGAGCAAAGCTCTCAGGCCCTTCCTTTTTGTTTGGTGCAGCGCTTGCTGCCTTTATTGTTTCTCCGCCTTCGGCGCGGGGGAGAGCTCGTTTAAGAGCGTGAAGCCTAAGATCAGCGCGCCGCCGATGACCTGTGTCACGCTCATGCGCTCGCCCAGCAGCGTGACCGAGACGAGCACGGCAACGAGGGGGTCGATATAGCTCAGGATCGCGGCCTCCTGCCCGGGCAGTTCCTTGAGCGAAGAGAAGTACAGGCAGTACGTGACACCCGTGTGCACAAGGCCGACGATGAGAAGATTCCCCCAGCCGACGGCGCTCAGAGAGCCGAGCGTAATGCCGCTCGTCGAGAGCACATAGGGGATGAGCACGACGATGGCGGACAAAAACTGCAAAAACGTGCGGTGGATGCCGTCGACCTGATGGATGGACTTGTTGAGCAGAATGACCGTCGCGTAGAAGCCCGCCGCGCCGAGACCGAAGAGAATGCCCTTGAGATCGTCGGTCCCGCGCGTGTCGCCGAGGCCCGTGATGAGCACAAGGCCGAGCGTAGACATGAGGAAGCAGAGAAACTTTTTCCCCGTCAGTTTTTCGTGGAACAGCAATGGACAGACGAGCGTGACGATGACGGGTGCAAAGTAATAGCTCAGCGTGGCGACGGAGACGCTCGTATAGCGGTAGGCCTTGAAGAGCAATATCCAGTTCACGCCCATCGCCGCGCCGGAGAGGAGCAGCAGCGGCACCTCTTTTTTAATGCGCGCAAAGGGAATGCGCTGGCGGCTCACCAGAAGGTAGACGCCGATGAGCAGCGCGGCCAGCACAGCGCGGTACAGCGCCAGCTCGCCGGATGAGACGGAGATATTGCGCACAAAAAGCCCCAGCGTGCCGAAGACGGTCATCGACACGATGAGCAGGAGACGGGGGTCGAATTTTTTCATAAGGATTCCTCTCGATCAAGACGGTAGCTGCAAAGGATGGATGCCGTCCATCATAGCACGCACGGCGCGCGCCGTCAATTGCGGCCGCGCAAACAAACGCATAAAAAACCGCCCGGAGGACAGCAGCCTCCGGGCGGCCCAAAGGGGAGAGAGGGAAGAGAATCATCGTGTCAGCACGCGGAGCAGGGCGATCAGTTCGCCAAGCCCCAGCACGGATAAGAGCGCCACGCCGCCGAGATGCGGCTTTTTGACGCGGAGGGGGGTGATGTACAGCACGCCGAGCAGAAAAAGGCCCAGCGCGTAAATGACGGCGCAGCTCCGGTCGAAATACTGCGGGAGCAGGTAAAAAAGCGGCGCGAGAACGGCGCTCGCCGTGACCGGCACGCCGAGATAGCAAGAGCGGTTTTCGGCGGTTTTATCCTGCCGCTCCTCCTCCGTCACGTTGAAGTAGGCGAGGCGGATGAGGGCGCAGAGCGTGAAAAACGACATCGTGGCAAGAAACCATAGCCTTTGGCAGCCGGTGCTCCAGCCGATGGCGGCGGGCAGCACGCCGAAGCAGACAAGGTCGTTGAGCGAGTCGATCTGGATGCCGAAGCGCTTTTCTGCATCGGTGCGGCCCTTTTTCGTGCGGGCGATGCGCCCGTCGAACGCATCGAGCAGCCCGGCGAGCATCAGGCACAGCATGGCGTCGAGCGGCTCGCTCTGCGCGGCGGAATAGAGGCCGGCGAGCCCCAGCAGCAGCGAGAGGTAGGTCGCGATCACGGTGTAGTCGTAAACTCCGATCATAAAAAACCGTCCGATCCTTTAGGATTGCAGCATTATTATAGCAGACGGCGGCGGGCAGGCATAGTTAAGAGCTCGCCAAGGTTATCGACTGCGCCGCGCCCGCTCGATGACGCGCGCAAAGCGCGCCTCATCGTAGATGACCGGCACGGGGTAAACAGGATTGGCCTCCTGAGAAGCCCATTTGGACATAATGGGGATGTCCTCCTCGCGGATGGTGTCGAAATGGTCGGGGATCCCCATGCGGGCGTTCATCGCGCGGATCTCGGCGATGAACGCCTTTGCGCGCGCCTCCTTCGTTTCACCGGGAAGACCGACGAGCCCGGCAAGGCGCGCAAGGCGGGAATAGGCCGCCGCGCCGTAATCCTCGAGCACGAGGGGCAGCAGCACGGCGTTGGCAAGGCCGTGCGGCGTGCCGTAGAGCCCGCCGAGCGTGTGCGCAATGGCGTGCACGTTGCCGACGCTTGCGCGCGTGAAGGCTGCGCCGGCGTCGAATGACGCCTGAAGCATCGCCGCGCGGTCTTCGAGCAATGCGCCGTCGCGGTACGCGCGCTCGAGGTGCGCGAAAATGGTCACGACCGCGCTCTCCGCGAGCGCGCGGGTCATGCCGGTGTTGTAAAAACGGCTCAGGTATGCCTCGACCGCGTGCGTCAGCGCGTCCATGCCGGTCTCTGCTGTGATGTGCGGGGGAAGGCCGACGGACAGCGTGGGGTCCAGAATGGCATAGCGCGGGATGAGACAGAGATCGGAGACGGCGTATTTATGATGGTCGCTGCCGGTGATGACGGCGGCGATCGTCGTTTCCGACCCCGTGCCCGCCGTGGTGGGCACGGCGATGAGCGGCGGGACGCGGCGGCGGACCTTCAGAAGTCCTGCGAGCCGGGAAAGGGAGCTTTCCGGACGCGCAAGGCGCGCCGCGGCAGCCTTGGCTGCATCCATCGGCGAGCCGCCGCCGATGACGAGGAAGCAGTCGCAGCGGTCGAACTTGTACTGCGCGGCGATCTTCTCGACCGTTTCGACCGACGGGTTTGGCTCGACCGAGGAGAAAACGGAGAGCAGGATATCCTGCTCGTCCAGCGCCTCCTGCAGGGCGCGGAAGTGCTCGTCCGCGCACTGACGGCGGCTCGCGACGACGAACGGGCGGCGCAGGCCATTTTCGCGCAGAATATCCGCCGCGCGCAGCAGGCTCCCGGGCCCCGCGTATACCCTCGGCCTGCGCCAGGGCAGCAAGCGTGCGCCGACGGCGAAGCAGCACTGAAATGCGCGGCAGAAAAAAGTGTTCATAGGGCTTCTCCTCTTCCCAAAAGTACAAAGTCAGTATATCACAGGGAAGTGCGCAAAAAAAGGGGCCGAGCATCGGCTCGGCCCCTTATCTGTTTATGATCGCCTTATTCCTCGTCATCCTCGGTCTCGATGAGGCCGTAGCCGCCGTTGTTGCGGCGGTAAACGACGCAGATCGCGTCGGCAAAGTCGGTGTTGCGGAAGACGAAAAAGCTGTGGCCGAGCAGATTCATCTGCAAAATGGCCTCCTCCACGCTCATGGGCTTGACGGTGAAGCGCTTGGTGCGCACAATGTCGAACTCGCCCTCCTCGTGGGCCTCGAACTCCTCGGGCAGCTCCGGCAGCACGGCCTCGGCGCGCAGGTTCTTGGCAAGGCGGGTCTTGTTCTTGCGGATCTTGCGCTCGATCTGGGCCGTGGCCTCGTCGATGGCGCCGCGCATATCGCCGTCCGGGTCCTCACACACCGCGCGGAACAGCGTACCGCCCGCGCCGCGCAGCATGATCTCGGCGACACAGCGGTTTTTCTTCTCAACGGAGAAGGTGACAGAAGCCTCGGGCTCCTCCTTGAAAAACTTTTCCAGCTTGCCGACCTTCTTCTCGGCATAGGCCTTGACGGAATCGTTCAGGGAGACTTTCTTGCAGGTATAGGTGAATTTCATGATGTTGGCTCCTTTCATTGGTGAGGAAGGGAAGAGAAACATTCGGAAACGCTTCTCCTCTCTTTTCTGCATTATAGCACGCATGAACAGAAATATCAAATGAATGAAGTGTTAAATGTGATATCTTGTGCAAAAGGGCAAAATGCGAGGCGCTCGACCGATCTCGACGCGGGGCGCGCCGATGCGACAAAAGCTCCCATTGACGTTTGTCCGCACAGCTTGTATCATAAGCATCGGAAGCTTTCCAATATCCCACCCGTTTGGGCCGCGGCCGCGTCCAGCGCGGCGGCGGCTCCTTTTTTTGCGCGAAAAAAGCGCCCCGAAAGGGGCGCTTCAAGCTGCGGTACGTTCAGTTGCTCACGTCGTAGAACGACTTTTCGCCCGGCGTCACGTAGCCGAGCTGATCGCGCGCCAGCTCCTGCAAAAATTCAGGATCGTCGGCCTTTTCGAGCGCGGAGGAGAGCGAGTCGTTCTCCTGCTTGGCAGCGTCGAGATCGCTTTGCAGCGCTGTGAGCTGGCTCTGCGCATCCTCGATCTGGCTGCGCAGGTGAATGAGCTGCATCCCCACAAGGACGATCAGGACCGCGATGACGAGCATCGTGAGAAGGCTCGTGCGCTTTTTTGGCTTCTTTGCTGCTTTCGTCTCTCCCGCCATGCTGTTCCCCTCCTTTTTTCCGCTTGCGGCGGCATGAGCGCAGGGCGCTGCGCTCATACGCTTTTATTATAAGCCGCTTTCTGGAAAAAAGAAAGTATCTTTTGCAAAGTTTGGCAAGTTTACCATAAGCCCGTCCCGCCGTGCGCAGCGGGAGGGATACGACCGCGAGCAGCGAGAAGAGCACGCCCGCCCAAAGGTCCCACAGCGGGCGAAGGAGCCGCGCGCAGAGAGAAAAGTAAAAAAGCGCGCCGAGCAGCGCCGCAAGGATCATGTAGAGCCGCAGCTCGCCCCCGCCGACGCGCATCGAAAAGAGGAAGACGAGCAGCGCAAAGATGACGCAGTACAGCGCGTCGAGCGCGCCCGTGAGGAGCGCGCGCTCGCGCCGCCGCAGGCGCACGGCGCGCAGCAGATCGTAGAGCAGCGCGAGGGAAAAGCCGAGCAGCAGGGAGGCGGCAAAGCCCTCTGCCTGCGCCGTGAGCGTAAAGCCCATCTCTCAGCCCCCGAGCAGACGCGAGAGAAAGCCACCGCGTGACGCGGGCGCGTCCTCAAAGGAGATCGCGTCGATGCGCCCGTCCACGTGCAGCTCACCGCCGTCGAGACTGAGCTTGCCGATGTGGAGATTTTCGCCCGTGACGACGAGCACGCCTTCGTTCGTGTTCATCACGATCTCATTTTCGTCAAAGCGGTCAACGTCCTCCACGCCCGAGACGCTCAGGTGCTCGCGGCCGCTCAGCTCGATGCGCTGGGGAGAAGCGGGGGAAAGATCATATGTCATAGCCAAACCCGTCCTTTCGCTTTGGGGCGCAAAAAAAGACGCGCCCTCCATACCACAGTGTATGAAGGGCGCGTCCGGAATAGTACGCCTCAGTCCTGCGCGCTCACCTCGCGGTAGAGAAGCGAGGCCTCGCTCTTGCCGGCGGTCTCGGATACGTTCAGCACCTCGACGGCGAGTGTGCGCTCGCCGAAGTGCAGCGCGATCACGTCGCCGACCTTTACGTCGTACGACGCGCGGGCGACCTTGCCGTTGACCGTCACGCGGCCGCCGTCGCAGGCCTCGTTAGCCACGGTGCGGCGCTTGATCAGGCGTGAGACCTTCAGATATTTGTCAAGCCGCATGGGTTGTCTCCTTTCTCTGCAAAGAAGGAAGCGGCGGCGCATCGCGCCGCCGCCTATGCTAAAAAAGGCTTGTCCGCTTGGGGAGCTTACTCCGCAACAGCGTCCTTGAAGGCCTTGCCAGCCTTGAAGGTCGGGACCTTGGAGGCGGCGATGGTGATGCTCTCCTTGGTCTTGGGGTTGCGGCCGGTGCGCTCTGCGCGATGCTTGGTCTCGAAAGAACCGAAGCCGACGAGCTGGACCTTTTCGTCGTTCTTCAGGGAGTCGATAATGGTATCGAGGGCAGCGTTGATAACGACCTCGGACTCCTTCTTGGAAATGCTTGCTTTTTCTGCAACGGCAGCAATGAGTTCAGTCTTGTTCATCGTTTGATCCTCCTGATTGTTGATCCGGAATGGGGTCTTCCGGGGATATATGACAAAAGGCGGCTGACGCCCTTGATCATTGGGGTCGTTTGGCGGCGTTCCACAGCGCCGTCAGCTCGTCGAGCGGGACTTCGTCCATCTCCTGTCCGCGCGCGGTGACAGCTTCCTCCACCCTGCGGAAGCGGGTGATGAATTTTTCACAGGTCTTCGTGAGCGCGGCCTCGGGGTCGACGCCGCAGAAGCGGCCGACCTTGACGGCGGCAAAGAGCACGTCGCCGAGCTCTTCTTCAAAATTCGTGCCGGTCTCGACGGCGGCGCGCAGCTCGCGCGTTTCCTCGTCGAGCTTGTCGAGCGCACCGGATACGTCGGCGAACTCGAAGCCTGCCTTGGCCGCCTTGCTCTGGAGCTTGTCCGCCCGCCAGAGGGCGGGGAGAGAGCGGGCGACGGAATCCATCGCGTCGGCCGTGGTGCGCTGCCCCTTTTCCTGCCGCTTGAGCTTGTCCCAGTTGACGAGCACCTGCTCGCTGTTGTCCGCCTGCGTGTTGGAAAACACGTGCGGGTGGCGGAAGATGAGCTTGCGCACCACATGGTCGGTCACGTCGTCTGTCGTAAAGCGTCCGGCGTCCTCTTCCATGTGGATGTTGAAGAGGACCTGCATCAGCACGTCGCCGAGCTCTTCCTTCATCAGCTCCGGATCGTCAAGATCGAAGGCTTCGGCGGCTTCGTAGGCCTCCTCCAGAAAGTTGCGGCGGTTGCTTTCATGCGTCTGCTCACGGTCCCACGGGCAGCCGCCCGGTGCGCGCAGAATGCGCAGGATGTGAACAAGGTCCTCGTAGGTGTAGGTTTCTTTCTCAGGATAATTTACCATACATTCCCTCTCATTGCAAGGAGTTTCTCGGAATTTCCCTGATTTTTCAGGGGTTTTTAACGTACGCGGAGGATGCGGGCGAGCTTTTCACCCTTGGGCAGCAGCGCAAGATCGTCGCGCGTGACGATGCGCAGGGCAAGGACAAGCGCGGCATATACGATGACCGCCACCGCGATCGCCGCGCCCACGCACAGAAGCATCATCATCCGGCCGCTCTCCTCGGTGAGCAGGAAGTGCGCGCAGAGCGCGTACACGCCGCGCGCGGAAAGGGCCATCACAAGGGAGGCGAGCAGCGGGCGCAGGAAGTAGCCGGGGTAGTTCAGGCGGAAGGACGCCACGCGCGACACGGCGATGAGGTTGAGAATGGCCGTGAGCGAAAAGCACACCAGCGTGCCGATGGGCGCGCCGTGGATATTGATGTCCGGAACGGCTGTGAGGTTGTAGTTGAGCACGATCTTCACAACGCCGCCGATGAGCATTGTGACGATGGGGATGTTCACCCGCCCGTAGGACTGCAAAATGGAGTTTGTAATGAGCATCAGGCAGACGAAGATGCTTGCGATGCCGAGCACCGACAGCAGCTGCCCGCCGAGCCCCCCGTCGTAGCGGGGGTAGAACAGGCGGAAGATGGGGCCGCTGAGCGACCACAGGCCAAGGCCCATCGGGAAGGCCAGCAGCGCCGTCACGCGGAAGGACGAGCGCACGATGCGCGCGGTCTGCCGCTCGTTGTGCTGTGTGATGGAGGCGGAGACGGCGGGGATGACCGAGGCCGTGAGCGCGACCATCAGCGAGGAGGGCAGGTTGTAGAGGTCCATGCAGGCGGAGTAGTTGCCGTAGAGCGCGCGGGTCTCATCCAGCGTGTAGCCCAGCGCGTTCTGGAGCTGGCCCTGCACGAGCGAGGTGTCGATCAGCGTGATGATGGACACCATCGACGAGGCGATGGTGATAGGGATGGCCAGCGCCAGCAGGCGGCGCGCGATGGAGCGGCTCGCGGCGCAGCGCTCGCCGCTTTGCAGGGCGGGACGGTGGCGCACGTAGTTGAGGGCCATGTAGACCAGCGAGAGGATGGTGCCGATGGTCACGCCGCCGATGGCGCCCGCCGCGGCGATGTAATCCGGCTGGCCGATCTTTAAGAGCCACATCGACAGCGCAAGACCGAAGACGAGCTTGCACAGCGCCTCCAGGATCTGCGAGACGGCCGTGGGCGTCATATACTGGCGCCCCTGCGCGTAGCCGCGGAAGGCGGAGAGACACCCGACGCACACTACCGCGGGCGCGAGCGCACGGATGCCGTAGGCCGCGCGGGGGTTATTGAGAAGGGAGGCAAGATAGTCGTTGCCCCACCACATCAGCGAGAACGAGACGAGCCCCAACACCAGAAAAACGGTCAGAGAGAGGTTGAAGGTGCGCTGCGCCTGCCGCGTGCGGCCGCGCGCGTAGGCCTCGCTCACAAGTTTGGAGAGCGCGACGGGGAGACCCGCGGTCGAGATGGTCAGCATTGTCGCGTAGATGTTGTAGGCGTTGGAAAAGTCTGCGCTTCCGCCCTCGCCGAGAATGTTGCGCAGCGGAATCTTAAACACCGCGCCGATGACCTTGACGGCCATGATGCCGAATGCCAGCACCGCTGCGCCGCCAAGGAAGGATTGCTTTTTTTCGGTAGCCATAGAAAATACGACCTTTTGTTCCAAAGAGTTGCGAAGCCTTACAGCCGCTCAAGGCAGCCGAGGATGAGAGAGGAGAAATGCGGGGCGGACTGCTCCGCCATTTCGTTGACCTCCTCGCCCGAAAGGGGCTGGGGGAGAACGCCCGCGGCCATATTGGCGCAGAGCGTCACGCCGAGGATCTCATAGCCGCAGTGCGCGGCGGCGATGGCCTCCGGCGCGGTGGACATGCCCACGGCGTCCGCGCCCAGGATGCGCGCGGCGCGCACCTCGGCGGGCGTTTCGAACTGCGGGCCGGGGAAGTACATATAGACGCCCTCCTGCAGCGAAAGCCCCTGCTCGCGCGCGACGTCCTTTGCAAGGGCGCGCAGGCGCGGGGAGTAGACATTGGACATATCGGGGAAGCGCGTGCCGAATTCCTCGATGTTCGGCCCCCAGAGCGGGCCGAAGTCGAAGAGCTTGATGTGGTCGGAGATGAGCATGAGGTCGCCCGCCTGATAGTCCGTGTTCACAGCGCCCGCGGCGTTCGTCACGATCATCGTCTTCGCGCCAAGCAGACGGATGACGCGGACGGCGTAGGCGGCGTCCTCCATGGTGTAGCCCTCGTAACAGTGCATCCGGCCCTGCATGACCGCGACGCGCTTGCCGCGAAGCGTTCCGAAGACGAAGCGGCCCTCGTGTCCCGGCGCGGTGGAGGCGTGGAAGTGCGGAATATCGGCGTAGCTCATAAAGACGGGCGCTTCGACCCGCTCGCCGAGAAAGCCGAGACCGCTGCCGAGCACCAGCAGCACCTCGGGACGAAAAGAACCGAGGTGAGAGGCGATCGCGTCCGCGCTCTCGCAGTAATCGGCATAGGTGAAGTGCGGACTGACCGCATCAGCGGTAAAATGATCAGTTTGGCTCATCGTCATTCTCCTTGTTCGGCGTAAAAGCGGGCGAAGTCCATCAGGTTCGCGCGGCGCTTTTCCGGCCGGTCGATGTATTCTCGTGGATACTTTGCGTTGAACGCGCGGCGGATCTGCCCGCCGCCGACCATCTTGGTCGAGCCGCCCGCGCCGAGCGAGAGGATGGAGTGCAGCTCTTCCATGATGTAGATGTTGTAGAGTCCCGTGCCGCCGGGCTTCGTCCAGCCCACATTTTCAAAGCTGCCGGACATATACTTCTGACGGTAGAGGTAATAGGGGGCAAAACCATTCTTACGCAGCGTCGGGTCGGCATAGTCCAGCATTTCGGCAACCTCCTCCGCGCCGGGGATACGGCTTCCCTCGAGCGTGATGCGGCTGCCCTTTTTGAGCGACAGCGTGTGCACAGTGATGTTGTCCGCGCCCATCGAGATGACCTCGTCGAGACTCCTTGCAAAGCCCTCGGGCGCGTCCTCGGGCAGACCTGCGATGAGGTCCATGTTGATGTGCGGGAAGCCCGCGGCGCGCACCTGCTCCATCGCGCGGCGGATGTCGTCCGCCGTGTGGCGGCGGCCGATGGCCGCGAGGACGTTGTCCTCCATCGTCTGGGGGTTGATGGAAACGCGCGTGGTGTTGTGCGCGCGCAGCACGCGCAGCTTTTCTTCATCGATCGTGTCAGGGCGGCCCGCTTCGATCGTCAGCTCGGCGAGACCGTTGAAGTCGAAATTCTGCTCAAGCTTTGTGAGGAGGCGGTCCATCTGGTCGGCCGTCAGCGTGGTCGGCGTGCCGCCGCCCATGTAGAACGACTTGATGTTTAAGCCGAGCTCGCGCACGAGCTGCCCCGCCGCGGCGATCTCGTCGAAAAGCGCCTCTAAATACGGCTCGACGAGCGAGAACGATTTTTCGACGCTCTGCGCGACAAAGCTGCAATAGGCGCACCTCGTCGGGCAGAAGGGGATGCCGACATAGAGCGAAATGTCGTTCGGCTCCAGCTCCGCCGCTGCGCGGATGCCGGCGTCCGCCGCTTCGATGGCGAGGCGGGCGCGCGCGGGTGTGACGCAGTAGAGCTCCTGTAATTCCTTCTCCGCGCGGGCTTTTCCGCCCTCGTGGATGAGCGACAGTGCGACCTTCGCCGGGCGCACCCCGGTCAGGCTCCCCCACGCGGGGGAGATGCCGAGCAGGTCCTTCGCCGCGCCGAAAAAGCTGATGCCGATGGCGTGGCGGCGCTGGCCCTCCTTTTCGTAGTCCGTGCCGGAGAGGGGATAGCTGTAGCTGTGGGCGGCGGCTTTGCCGTCCACGCCCAGCTCCGTCGTCACCTGCACGGTCTCGCCGTCCTCGGTGAGCGTTACGCGCGCCCAGCGTGTGTCGACGGACTCGTCGACCGTGCCGTAGACGGGCTTTTCGCCGGGGAAGAGCGTCAGCAGGCTCTGCTCCAGCGCGTATTTTTCATCATGCCCAATGAGCTGTACTTTCATGTGAACGGTCCCTTATGCGCGCAGCGCCTGGCGGATATAGGGGTTGTATTCCTGCTCGCGCGAGAGGATGGTCGCGTGCATATGGCCGGGATAAACGGTGTATTCGCCCTCGATCTGTCCCAGACGGCGCAGGGAGGCGACCATCTGCTCGCCGTTGCCGCCGGGCAGGTCCGTGCGGCCCATGGAGCCTGCAAAGAGCGTGTCGCCGGAGAACATCGCGTCGCCCACGAGCAGCGTGACGCCGCCGAGCGTATGGCCGGGCGTGGCCATCACGCGGATGGTGAGCGAGCCGAGCGTGAGCGTGTCGCCCTCGCCGTAGAATTTGAGGTCGGGGATAAAATCGATAAGGGGATAGTGATAGATGCCCGTGGAGTGGGCGTCGGCCTCGCCAATGTAGACCTCGGCCTCGGGAATGGCCTGCTTGACGGCGGGCACGGCGAGCGTGTGGTCGCGGTGACCGTGGGTGAGCAGAATGTATTTGAGCGTGACGCCCTCCTCCTTGATAAGGGCGAGGAGCTTGTCGGCGTTGTCGCCCGGGTCGATGAGCGCGGCGAGCTTCGTCTCCTCGTCGATGAGCAGGTAGCAATTCGTCTGCAGGGAGCCGACGACAGTGGTGATGACTTTCATGTGAAGATACCCCTTTCCTTATTGCTTTTTGGGCGCGTCGAGATCGGCGGAATCGACGATCAGCGTGAACGGCCCGTCGTTGAGGGATTCGACCTCCATGTGCGCGCCGAACTCGCCGGTCTCCACATGGTAGCCCTTCTCGCGGCAGATGTCTACAAATTTTTCGTACATCGGGACGGCGATCTCCGGCCGCGCGGCGCTTAAAAATTCGGGACGGCGCCCCTTGCGGCAGTTGCCGTAGAGCGTGAACTGCGAGATGATGAGAAGCTCGCCGCCGACGTCGTCGAGCGAGAGGTTGATCTTGTCGTTCTCATCGTCAAAAATGCGCAGCGAGCAGAGCTTGTCCGCCATTTTGCGGCATTTTTCCTCCGTGTCGTCGGGCGCGACGCCCAGCAGGATCAAAAAGCCCCTGCCGATCTTTCCCTTCACCGTCCCGTCGATCGTGACGGAGGCGTGCTTTACCTTGGTCAATACTGCTCGCATGATATTCTCCTTTTTGTTCCCCAAAGGGACGTTTTTTCCGCGCCGGGCGCGGCGCGCGGGTCAACCCGCGGGTCGGTCCACCTTCATCACGCCGCTGATCTGATGCAGGCGGCGCATGACGGCGGCAAGATGCTGCGCGTCGGAAATGAAAATATTGAGGTGGATGACGGCAAAGCCGTCGGCAGTCGTGGTCGCGTTGATGGACGCCACGCGCGTCTGCGAGGACGAGAGCGCGGCGGAAACGTCGAGCACGAGGTCGAGGCGGTCCTTGGCGTAAATGTCGAGCGCGGTCTGATAGGACTCCTTGACATCCGTGCCCCAGCTGACCTTGATCCAGCGGCCGCGCTCTTCGGGCTTTCTGCGCTCGGGGGCGGCGTTGGGACAGTCACAGCGGTGGACGGACACGCCGTAGCCGCGCGTGATGAAGCCGACGATCTCATCGCCGGGGACGGGCGTGCAGCACTTGGAGAATTTGACAAGGCAGTTCGAAAGTCCTTCGACCACGATGCCCTGCTCGCTCTTCGTGCGCTTGGGGATGGCCGGGCGCGTCGCGCCGGAGCTGTCCACGGGCACCGTGGCGGCGCGCTCTTCCTTGCGCTGCTTTTCCAGCTTGACGATCTCGTCGTGGATGCGGTTGACGGCCTTCTGCGCGGAGAAGCCGCCGTAGCCGATGGCGGCGTACATCTCGTCCATCGAGCCGAACGAGGTCTTTTTGAGCAGCGCCGTTTCCAGGTCGCTGCCGAGCACATCGCTCATCGGGATGCCGAGGTGCTTGAGCTCGGCTTCAAAGGACATACGGCCGTTGATGATATTTTCCTCGCGGCGCTCCTTTTTGAACCACTGGCGGATCTTGCTGCGCGCCTCGCTGGATTTGGCAATCTTCAGCCAGTCGCGGCTGGGACCGTGCGCGCTCTTGGAGGTCAGGATCTCGACGATATCGCCGTTTTTGAGCTGATAGTCGAGCGGGGCGATGCGCCCGTTGACCTTCGCGCCCGTCATGCGGTTGCCGATGGCCGAGTGGATGGAGTAGGCAAAGTCGATGGGCGTCGCGCCGGCGGGGAGGTTCGTCACGTCGCCGCGCGGAGAGAAGACGAAGACCTCGTCGGCGAACATGTCGACCTTGAGCGTGTGGACGAATTCCTCGGCGTCGGTGTTCTCCTGATTTTCGAGAAGGCGACGCACCCATTCGTAGTTGTGCTCGCCCGCGCTGCCGTTGATGCCCTGCTTGTACTTCCAGTGCGCGGCAACGCCGTATTCGGCGATCTCGTGCATCTCTTCGGTGCGAATTTGGACCTCGAACGGGATGCCGTCCGCACCGATGACGGTGGTGTGGAGCGACTGGTACATGTTCGGCTTGGGTGTGCCGATATAGTCCTTGAAACGACCCAGAATGGGACGGTAAAGGTCGTGGATGATGCCGAGCACGTTGTAGCAGTCGGCCACGGTGTCGACGATGACGCGGAACGCGAAGAGGTCGAGCACCTCGTCCATCGTCTTATTCTGCGCGTACATCTTGCGGTAGATGCTGTAGGGATGCTTCATGCGGCCGTAGACCTTGAGATACGGGACGTGCTGGTCCTTCAGGCGCTCTTCGATCTGCGCCTGCACGCGCTCCATAAAGGCCTCGTGCTCGGCCTCCTTGGCCGCGAGCGAGCGGGTGATCTCGTCGTAGCCGACGGGATCCAAATACTTGAGGGACAAATCCTCAAGCTCCCACTTGATGCGCTGCATACCGAGGCGGTGGGCGATGGGCGCGTAAATTTCCATCGTTTCAAGCGACTTCTGCCGCTGCTTTTCCGCCGTCTGGTACTCCATGGTGCGCATGTTGTGCGTCCGGTCGGCCAATTTGATGAGAATGACGCGGATGTCCTTGGCCATCGCCATGAGCATCTTGCGCAGGTTCTCCATCTGCTCTTCTTCCTTGCTGGCGTACTGCACGCGCGTCAGCTTGGAGACGCCCTCGACCAGATCCGCGACCGCGGGGGAGAACTCCTTGGCGATCTCGGCATACGTGGCGGAGGTGTCCTCGATGCAGTCGTGCATGAGGGCGGCCTCGATGGACTCTGAGTCGAGCCGCAGCTCCTCGGCGATGATCTGCGCGACGGCGAGCGGGTGCGTGATAAACGGCGAGCCGTCCTTTCTGAGCTGACCGTTGTGGTGCGTGTCGGCATAGCGGAAGGCCTTGTCGATCTGGGCAAAGTCTGCGCTCGGGTTGTACTGGTGGATCATCTCGACAAGGTGGTCGTACATGCCGAGCACGAGCGCCGCCTGCTCGCCGGTCTCCACGCAGGTGCCGGGCGCGACGATCTGGAGGGGAGCCGAAGCGGTATTCTCTTTTAATGCTTTATCCTGTGCTGTCATATCCGAATCGTCTCCTTTAATTACGAAAGAAAGCTGTGCAGGGCGGAAAGGTAGGGGCTCTTGTTAAGCTCAACCTTTTTTCCGTCCGCCGTCAGGCGGAGCGTGAGGGTCGTGTCCTTGCGCTCGATCGAAAGAAGCCCGCGCTCGGCGAAGACCTGCAAACACATCGCCGTGCGCAGAAACGTCTCCGCGCCGACCATTTCCGAGCTCAAATGCCGCAGCAGCGGCAGCATGGGCTCGCTGACGCCGTCAGGCCCGACCTCGCGCTCTAAGACGCGCCACGCGCGCACGAACTGGTCGCGCGAGGGGAGCGCCCGCGCCGCGTCGCGCGGGGAGAGCGTGCCGCCGCTGATCAGCTCGCGGCAGAGGGAGAGCGCCTCATTCTCGCGCCCGCTGGGGTCGAGCGAGGGACGCAGGTCGATGAGTTGGAGCTGAATGGAGCGCTGGGAGCGGAACTCGTTCACCTGCAGATAGAACGCCGCGTCCACACGCATACCCGCGCACACGCCGCACTCGTCGGCGGTGACGGAGAAGAAAATGCCGTCGAAATTCACGCGGCTTTTCTGTAGTTTCAGCTTTAAGTGCCGGTTCTGGCCCACGCCCTGCACGCTCTCGAGCGTTGCGCCGCGCAGGCAGAAGACGGGGCGGTTGTTGCCCGCGCCGTAGGGCTCGAGGAGCGAAAGTGCCTCGACCTCCTCAAGCGTGATGAGCGAGGGGTGCTGCAAGTCGACGTCGACGTCGAGCATCGACACCGGCGGATGCTCGCCCGTGTGGGCGCGCACATACTGGTTCATCCGCGTGCGGAACGCGGGGATGTTGCGCTCTTCGATCGTAAAGCCCGCGGCGAGCTCGTGTCCGCCGAAGCTCACAAGAAGGTCGGAGCACGCTTCGAGCGCATTGAAGAGGTTAAAGCCGCCGTAGCTGCGGCACGAGCCCTTACCCGACCCGCCGGAGAGGTGGATCATAAAGCTCGGGCAGGAGAATTTTTCGGAAAGTCTCGACGCCACAATGCCCACGACGCCTTGATGCCAGTCCTCGCTGGACAACACGAGCGCACTGCGCTCGCTCTCGGGCAGGTTCTCCATCTGCTCGATGGCGCGGCGGAAGATATCCTGCTCCACGCTCTGGCGCTCGCGGTTCAATTCGCACAGCTCGCGCGCGAGCTTTTCCGCGCGGAGGGGATCATCGGTCAAAAGCAATTCTGCGGCAAGCTCGGCCCGGCCCATTCTGCCCGCGGCATTGATGCGCGGGGCGAGCACAAAGCCGATCTGGATCGACGAGATGGGGCGCGACGTGAGCCCCGCCTCGCGCAGCAGCGCGTGCAGCCCCGTAAAGTCGCTGCGGTCGATGCTCTCAAGCCCGCACTGCACGATGGTGCGGTTCTCGCCCTCCATGCGCATGACGTCGGCGATCGTGCCGATGGCGGCAAGCGTGCAGTAGCGCGCAAACAGCGCATCCTCGCGCCCCTCGCCAAGGGCCAAAACAAGCTTGAGCGCGACGCCCACACCCGCCAAGTGCTTGAAGGGATAGGGGCAGTCCGGCCGGTGGGGGTCGACAACGGCCACGGCAGCGGGGAGCTGCTCCTTGCATTCGTGATGGTCGGTGATGACGAGGTCGACGCCGAGTGTTGCGGCGTAGGCCGTTTCCTCCACGCCCGTGATGCCGCAGTCGACCGTGATGATGAGCGTCACGCCGGACTCGCTCAGCGCGCGGATGGCGTCACAGCCGAGGCCGTAGCCCTCCTCGATGCGGCGGGGAATGTGCATCGTCACGTCCGCGCCGCGCGAGCGGAGATAATCGGTCAAAAGGCAGGTGGAGGTGATGCCGTCGACATCGTAATCGCCGAAGACCGCGAGCTTTTCACCGCGGGCGAAGGCCTCGTTGATGCGCGCGACCGCCTTGTCCATGTCCTTCATCAGGAAGGGCGACCAGGCGAGCGTCTTCTCGCGCTCCAGCGCTTCGGCGGCCTGCTCGCTCGTGGTGATGCCGCGTGCGGCCAGCACCGAGGAGACCAGATACGGGTATCCCGCGTCCGTCAGCGTTTTGATCGTACCCTCCGGAACGGCGGGGATCTGCCAGCGCTCGTACTTCACAGTCTGCTCACCTTCCTTCCTGATAATGCGGCGTCTTTTTGGCAACACTATCTCATCATACTAATTCAATCTATTATTTTAACAAAGAGAGACGAAAAGGTAAAGAGGAAATTTGACTATCCGCGCGACTTTGTGCTACAATACGGCGGAAAGATGACCCAAAAGGGGGAAAATAACAATGAAACAGTTTGCAGTGCGCCTGACGGCGCTTCTTCTTGCGCTCGTGATGACCTCAACGCTTGCGCTTGCCGCCAACAAATCCGGCTATTCCGACGTGCCGGACAAGCACTGGGCGAGCGGGAGCATCGCGCAGTGCAGCCAGTATCGTTTGCTGCAGGGCATCGGGAACGGCAAGTTCGGCCTGGGGCAGAAGATGACGCGCGCGGCCTACGCCGCGGCGCTCTGCCGCCTGATGGGATGGAAGACCGTCGCGCCGGAAAAGGGCAGCTTTACCGACAATCAGGATGCGAAAAAGTGGTACTACAGCGCCATTGAAACGGCGAACGCGCACGGGGTCTTCTCCGGCCACAGCACGGCCTGCCGCCCGAACGACGCCATCACGCGCGAGGAGATGGCCGCCATGACCGTCCGTGCGCTGGGCTACAGCACGCTCTCCGGCACGGTGCAGGACGAGTGCCCGTTCACCGACGTGACGACCAATCCCGGCTATATCACGCTCGCCTGGCGCATGGGCCTTGTGACGGGCATGACGACGAAGACCTTTGCGCCGAAAAGCGACACGACGCGCGAGCAGGCCGCGGCGGTGCTGCTGCGCGCCTATCACGCAAAAAGCGCCAAGGTGACGGTCTCGACCGTTTCGACCCTGCAAAGCGGCGCGGTGCTGGCAGAGAGTCTTGTCGGCGAGAGCGGCAGCGTGCCGCTGTCCCCGCGCGCGCCGGTGGAGCAGGTCTACGACGCGGCGGTCAAGGCCGGCAGGGGCGGCAGCGTGACGCTCAACGCCGTGCCCGTCGCGCAGAACACGAAAAGCGGCAGGACGACCTCGCCCCGCACGATCACGCAGGAGGAGCTCGCGGCGTACCTCGCCGACGATGCGGCGCAGCAGTCGCGCTCCGGCCGCTTCGACAGCTCGTATCTGCTCATCAGGGAAAAGGACGGCTCGGTGACGACCGTGTGGTACGAGAGCGAGGCCGACCTTGCCGAAAAGACCGAGCTTTGCGCGCTTCTTGGCGTGAAGACGGTCTATATCCTCAAATAGAATGCTCCGATAAAATAAAACACAGCGGGATATCCCTTTGCGATATCCCGCTGTGTGCTTTTTTTGCCTGCGGTCAGAAATTGTTGTCCCACGGGTCATTTCCCGGGAGCCGGGGCTGCTGCGGCGCGTCGCCCTGCGTGACGCGCAGATAGAAGCCGCACAGCGACAGCCGGATGTACGGCGTGAGCGCAATGCTCGCAAGGCTCGCAAGGAGCTGCCGGATAAACGCGGCGGACACGGCCTGCGAGAGCGAGGCAGCGGTCTCGAGCGAGAGAATGTTGTCAACGCCGCCGAAGAGGAGGGACTCGACCGCCGTGACAGCCGCGCCCGCGAGCAGCAGCCAGCCGAAGAAGCTCAGGCTGAGCAGGAAGAGCTGGCCCTTATAGCCCTGCGTCTGCCGCTTGCTGAGATCCAGCGCTTCCATCACGCCAAGGCCGGGGTCATCGCAGAGATCCATCATCGCAAAGCTGTAGCGGTACGCCGCGATGATGCCGGGCACGACAAAAAGGAGCGACCACAGGAAAATGAAGATCCCCTCGACGATGGAGAGCAGGATCGCCTTGCCCGCGAAGGAAAACGCGTCGAAAAGGCTCTCATACGGCATATGCTCACCGCGGCGGATGCCGAGACAGTAGCAGAGGTAGCCTGCGTTGAGCACGATGGAGATGAGGCTGACGAGGATGCTGACAAAGCTGAACGAGAGCACCGTGAGCCCGCCGGAGGTGTCGATCATGTAGCTCACGGCGGCGTCGATGACGTCGAGCACAAGGGTGATGGCGAGCAGCAGCGCGGTCGCCTTATAGGGGGAGACGGTGCCGCTGCGCAGCAGCGAGCGGGACTCGGCTTTGATCTGGCCGAGGTCGAGTTGAACGGGCATAAAAAGCTCCTTTCTTTTCTGAAAAGAAAAATGGATGAAAAGCCGCAAAAAATTGCCAATTGCCAATTACAAATTATACCATTTTGGCATAAATGCGTCAAGTTGGTAGGAAAATGGGAAAAACCGGGGACGAAAGGAAAAGAAGCGAATCGTCGTACAAAGTGACGATTCTGCACAAAAATCCCGCCGAAATCTGATAAAATGTGAAGGAAAATAATAGTCATGCAGAATATTTTCTGGACAACGGGAAGGAATGGTTGTATAATCTATCCGATTATGGAGCAGTGTTTCCGCTGCTCTGGCAGTATAAAGATGAGGTGAAGACTATGGCACAAGCTTTCTTTGGCGGCGTTCATCCAAACGATATGAAGGCTGCCACCAATGAAAAGGCCATCGAACAGCTGGCACCCCCCGCTCAGGTGGTCATCCCCATGTCGATGCACTTCGGCGCACCCTGCACTCCCACGGTCTCCAAGGGCGACTATGTCAAGCTTGGACAGAAGATCGGTGAATTCAAGGGCCTCGGCGCTCCCATTCACGCAAGCGTTTCCGGTACGGTCGCTGCGGTGGAGCCCCGTCCTTACTCCATGGGCGGTAAGGT
The DNA here is from genome assembly GCA_900550165.1 of uncultured Eubacteriales bacterium. Lineage (GTDB taxonomy): Bacteria > Bacillota > Clostridia > Oscillospirales > Oscillospiraceae > Hominicoprocola. The sequence goes on along the minus strand of URQY01000004.1, from coordinate 32,637 downwards.
CATGTCCGTCGTGATCGACAATGACTTCAAAGACGAGCTGAGCGAAGAGGTGAAAGCCCCCGCTGACCCCGACGCGCTGAGCGTTGAGGAAATGATCGAAATGGTCAAGCAGGCCGGTATCGTCGGCATGGGCGGCGCTACGTTCCCGACCCACACGAAGATCTCCGGCGGTATCGGCAAGGTCGATACGGTGATCATCAACGGCGCGGAATGCGAGCCCTACATCACCGGCGACCACCGCGCGATGCTTGAGCGTCCCGCCGAGATCATCGGCGGCTGCTGCTACCTCGCCAAGATGTTCGGCGTGAACAAGGTCGTCATCGGCGTGGAGGACAACAAGAAAAACGGCATCGAGTCCCTCAACAAGGTCATCGAGGAGCAGAAGGCCCCCGTTGTGGTCGAGTCGCTGCGCTGCCGCTACCCCCAGGGCGGCGAAAAGCAGCTCTGCCAGGCCATTACCGGCAAGCAGGTGCCCCCCGGCGGCCTGCCCGCGAACATCGGCTGCGCCGTATTCAACATCAACACCACCATCGCCATCTACCACGCCATCAAGGAAGGTATGCCCGTGGTGCGCAAGGTCGTCACCGTGTCCGGCAGCGGCGTTGTGGAGCCGAAGAACCTCGAGTGTCCGATCGGCACGCCGGTCTCCCTCCTCTTTGACGCGTGCGGCGGCCTGAAGGACGAGACCTTCAAGCTCATCGCCGGCGGCCCGATGATGGGTATGGCCCAGGCGTCGGCCGACTTCCCTGTGGCCAAGGGCACGGGCTCGGTGCTGGCGTTCGCGGCGAACGAGAACAAGGTGTCCGAGGACCCGACCTGCATCCGCTGCGGCCGCTGCGTCGAGGCCTGCCCGATGCACCTTGAGCCGCTCTACCTTTACTTATATGTGCAGAAGAACCGCATCGAGGACCTCGAGGCGGCGCACGTGATGGACTGCATCGAGTGCGGCGCGTGCTCCTACATCTGCCCGGGCCGCCTGCACCTGACGCATTCGTTCAAGGTCGGCAAGCAGAAGGTCAAGGAAGCCGCTGCCAAGGCCAAGGCCGCGGCTGAGGCTGCCAAGGCTGCCGAAGAAGCAAAGAAGGAGGCATAAGGGATGCTGAATGATTATAAGGGTCTGAAGCTCATTGCTTCCTCCAACCCCCATATCCGTACCAATGAAGACACGCGCTCGATCATGCTCGACGTGATCATCGCGCTGTGCCCCGCGCTTTTGATGAGCGTGCTGCGCTTCGGCTTCCGCGCGCTGATCTCCGTGATGGTGAGCGTGGTCTCCGCCATGTTCTTTGAGTGGCTGTACCGCAAGCTCCTGCACAAGACGCAGACGATCGGCGATCTGTCCGCCGCCGTCACCGGCGTGCTGCTCGCATTTGTCTGCCCGGTCACGCTTCCCTACTGGATGCTGATTGTCGGCAACTTCTTCGCGATCTTTGTCGTCAAGCAGCTTTACGGCGGCCTCGGCAAGAACTTCCTGAACCCCGCGCTCGCCGGCCGTGCCGCGCTCGTCGCGTGCTACACGAGCCAGATGACGAGCTGGATCGCCCCGGGCGAAAAGGCGGCGCTCTTCGGCGGCGCCGACGTTGTGACCGCGGCCACCCCGCTTGCCATGATGAAGGGCGGCGAGTTTGAGGCGCTCACGAGCCAGTACAGCCTGTCCGATATGTTCATCGGCAACATCGGAGGATCCCTCGGCGAGATCTCCTCGATGATGCTGCTCATCGGCGGCCTGTACTTAATTTTCCGCAAGGTCATCTCCTGGCAGATCCCCGTGGCCTACATCGGCACGGTGGCTGTCCTCACGTTCCTCTTCCCCCAGGGCAACGACGCGCTGACGTGGATGCTCTACAACGTGCTCGGCGGCGGTCTGTTCCTCGGCGCGTTCTTCATGGCGACGGACTATGTCACCTCTCCCGTCACGAAGAAGGGCCAGCTCATCTTCGGCCTCGGCTGCGGCCTCATCACGGTGTTCATCCGCTACTTCGGCTCCTATCCCGAGGGCGTTTGCTACTCCATCCTTGTGATGAACTGCTGCACCTGGATCATTGACAAGTACACCAAGCCCACCCGCTTCGGCGTAGACAAAAAAGCAGCGAAGGAGGCGGCAAAGAAATGAAGATCGAAGGTAAATTCATTTTCAAGGTAGCCGGTACGCTGACGGCGATCTCGCTGGTCGTCGCGCTGCTGCTGGGCCTTACCAATATGCTCACGGCCGACAAGATTGCGGCCATCAACCAGCAGAAGACCGAGGAGGCGCTCGCCAAGGTCGTCTCCGCGACGGACTGCGAGTTCCCCCCGATGGAAACGATCTCTCAGGAAATGATCGATGCCGCCAACGATCAGGGCGGCAAGCTGAGCGAGGCCTATGAGGTCACCTCCGGCGGCGACACGATCGGCTATGCCTTCAAGGTCACCGCGAGCGGCTCTCAGGGCAACATCGAGATGATTGTCGGCGTGGATACCGACCTCACCGTCACCGGCGTTTCCGTTGTTAAGGCTTCCGAGACCGCGGGCATCGGATCCAAGGTCATCGACAATGAAGCGACCTCCGCCGGCACCGGCGCGCTCGATCAGTTCGTCGGCAAGTCCGGCGCGGGCACGCTCGTCGTCAAGCAGAACATCGACGCCGTCACCGGCGCTACGGTTTCCACCAAGGGCGTGACCAAGGGCGTCAATGCTGCTCTGGCCGCCGCGGAAGCCATGAACTGAGAAAGGGGGAACGATCAATGAATTTCAGTAAACAGCTCAAAGACGGTCTGATCTACCAAAACCCCGTTCTGGTGCAGGTGCTCGGTATGTGCTCCACGATGGCCATCACCACGAGTGTGGCGAACGGCCTTGGTATGGGCCTCTCCGTTCTCGTCATCCTGACGCTTTCCAACATTTTTATTTCCCTGCTGCGCAAGATCATCCCCAACGAAGTGCGTATCGCGTGCTACATCGTCGTGATCGCGGGCTTCGTTACCATCGTTGACCTGTGCCTGCAGGCGTTTGTCCCCGCCATTGCCGAGAGCCTTGGCGTGTTCATCCCGCTGATCGTCGTCAACTGCATCATCCTCGGCCGTGCCGAGGCCTTTGCCAGCAAGAATTCCGTCGCCGCCTCCGCGATGGACGGCATCTGCCAGGGCATCGGCTACACGGTGGTGCTGCTGATTCTGAGCGCGTTCCGCGAGCTCTTCGGCGCCGGCACGCTGCTCGGCATCCAGATCATGCCTTCTTCCTACGTTCCCGCCGGTATGCTCACGTTGCCCGTCGGCGGCTTCCTCTGCCTCGGCACGCTGATCGCCATCATGCAGTGGGCGCTTGCCAGAAGCGAGAAGAAAAAGGCAAAAGCAAACGAAACGGAGGGTAAATAAATGAGTGTTACAAAGCTTCTTGCTATTTCCCTCGGCGCGATTTTGACGAATAACTTCATCTTCTCGCAGTTCCTGGGTATCTGCCCGTTCCTCGGCGTGTCGAAAAAGAGCGACACCGCCGTCGGTATGGGTCTTGCCGTTACGTTCGTCATGGGCCTTGCCTCGGCGTTCTGCTTCGGCGTGAATAAGATCCTTGTTGCGCTGGGGCTTGACTATATGCAGACCGTCGCCTTCATCCTCGTGGTGGCGAGCCTCGTGCAGTTCATCGAGATGTTCCTCAAAAAGTCCATGCCGACGCTCTACACGGCCCTCGGCGTGTACCTGCCGCTGATCACCACCAACTGCGCCGTTCTCGGCGTGGTGCTGCTCAACGTGCAGAACGACTACAACTTCATCGGATCCGTGGTTTACGGCATCACCGGCGGCCTTGGCTTCCTGCTGGCGATCTACCTGTTCTCCACGGTGCGCGAGCGCCTGGAGTTTGCCGACTATCCCAAGGCATTTGAAGGCTTCCCCATCGCGCTGATCACCGCAGGCCTCATCGCCCTTGCATTCATGGGCTTCTCGGGTCTGCAGGTGTGGCCCATGTAAGGAGGGAATGGAAACATGATGAACGTAATTTATGCCGTCCTCGTGCTGGGCGTGATCGCCGTTGTGTTCGGCCTGATCCTGTCCGTTGCGGCCAAGGCCTTTGAGGTCGAGGTCGATGAGCGTCTGCCCAAGATCCAGGCCTGCCTTGCCGGTGCAAACTGCGGCGGCTGCGGCTATCCCGGCTGCGCGGGCTGCGCAGAGGCTATTCTGGCTGGTAAGGCCCCTGTCACCGCCTGCGCTCCCGCAGGCGCGGAGGGCGCTGCCAAGATCGCCGAGATCATGGGCATGGAAGCCCCCAGCGGCGAAAAGAAGGTCGCGCACGTGCTGTGCAACGGCGGCGAGGCCTCTGTGAAGAACTTTGAGTATGTCGGTCTTCACGACTGCGTCGCCGCGACGAAGGTCGCCGGCGGCCCGACCGCCTGCTCCTTTGGCTGCATGGGCTTCGGTACCTGCGTGGCCGCCTGCCAGTTCGACGCGCTGCATATCAATGCCCAGGGCGTGGCCGAGGTCGACAAGGAAAAGTGCACCGACTGCGGCGCCTGCCGCGAGGTTTGCCCGCGCAAGCTGATCGTCGAGGTGCCCTACAAGCAGAAGGTGTTCGTCAACTGCTCCAACAAGGAGAAGGGCCCCGCCGTCACGAAGGTGTGCGCCAACTCCTGTATCGCCTGCGGTATGTGCGAGCGCACCTGTAAGTTCGACGCCATCCACGTCGTCAACAACGTGGCCGTCATCGACTACGACAAGTGCAGAAACTGCACCATGTGCGCCAAGGCCTGCCCGCGCAACGCCATCGAGCCCATCCCGACCCCCGAGGAGAAGGAGAAGTTCAAGGCGGCGCAGAAGGCTGCCGCCGAGCGCAAGGCCGCTGCTGCCAAGGCAGCCGCCGAAGCCAAGGCTGCGGAAGCGCCCAAGGCGGAATAAACGGTTTTACAAAAAAGAGGAACGCGAGAGCGTTCCTCTTTTTTGCGCGAAAATGGAGGCAGTGATGCTTTTCGGGAAGGTCACGGTCCGACTTTTGCGTAGTTCACAAACTGTTTACACTGCGTCCTATTGACAATGGGAAATGTCGGTGGTACACTGCGTTTAGCACTCAGGGGAAAGGAGTGCTAAAGCTACGAAAGGAGCGCGGCGTATGGACTTGACAGAGCGCAAAAAGCAAATTCTCAAGCGCGTGGTCGAAGATTATATCGCCGCGGCTGAGCCGGTCGGCTCCAAGGCGCTGGCCGAGGAGATGGGCGGTTCGGTGAGCTCCGCGACCATCCGCAACGAGCTTGCGGATCTGGTCGAAATGGGCTACCTTGAGCAGCCGCACACGTCCGCCGGACGCGTGCCGTCGCCGAAAGGTTACCGCTTGTACGTCAACGAGCTGATGGAAAAGCGCGAGGTTTCCGAAACAGAAGCGGAGGAGATCAACGAGCAGCTAAAGTCCAAGCTCAGCGGCACGGACAGCGTGATCGCCAAGGCGGGGCAGATGGTGTCGAGCATCGTCAATTACCCCGTGTACAGCGTGACAGGCGGTCGGCGCGAGGCGAGCGTCAAGCGCTTCGAGCTCATCGCGGTCGATGAAATGAGCTTCATCGTCGTGGTGATGGGCGAGGACAACCGCGTGAAGAGCCAGCTCCAGCGCTCGGACCTCCCGTTCGACAGCCAGCGGCTCGCGGACGTCAAAGAGCTTTTGAACACGCACTTCACCGGCCGGAGCGCCGATGAGATGAGTGCAAGGCTGATGAGCCTTTCCGAGCAGCTTTCGCCCGAGCTGTTTTTAGTGGTGTCCAAAGCGGTCGAATATGCGATCGGTGTGCTCGAGCAGAGCGCGCAGCGCAATGTGGAGACCGCGGGCGCGAGCCAGATCTTGAAAATGCCTGAGTACCGCGATGTCGACAAGGCGCACGATTTAGTCACATTCCTTGTGGATAACAAGGAAGAGCTTCCCGTGCCGGATGACGGCGCGCCGCTCAAGATCCTGATCGGCCCGGAAAACGTGAACGAGGCGCTCAAGGAAACGAGCGTGGTCGTCGCCAGCTACGATATCGGCGACGGGATGCGCGGGCTCGTCGGCGTGGTGGGTCCCACGAGAATGGACTACGCCACCGTGACGGCGCGGCTGAGTTATTTTGCAGACAGCCTGACGCGGATGTTCGGCAAGAACGAGCTTCCGCCCAAGGAAGAAGATAAGGAGTAAGAAATGGGTAAGAAAGACAAGCAGAACGCGGCGGAGAGCACGCCGGAAAAGGAAACGGCGCAGCAGCCGGCGGCAGAGGAGGCGGCCAAGACCGCAGAGCCCGCCAAGGCTGATGAGACCGCCGAAAAGAAGGCGGAGCCCGAGACCTTTACCGTCACGCGCGAGCAGATGGAGAAGATGGAGGGCCTTGCCAAGTCGCTTGCCGACGAGCAGGACAAATACCTGCGCCTTGCCGCCGAGTACGACAACTACCGCAAGCGCACTGCGAAGGAAAAGGAAAGCCTTTACGCCGACGCGAAGATCGACACGATCAAGGCGCTGCTGGGCGTTTACGATAACCTCGAGCGCGGCCTTGCCCAGTATGGCGACGAGGAGTCGCCCCACCGCAAGGGCCTTGAAATGGTGTTCAACCAGTTCAAGGAGAGCCTTACCAAGCTGGGCGTGGAAACGATGGACGCCGCGGGCAAGCCCTTCGACCCCGAAAAGCACAACGCCGTGATGCACATTGAGGACGAAAGCTACGGCGAAAACACCGTGGTGGAGGTTTTGCAGCAGGGCTTCACGCTGGGTGATAAGGTGCTCCGGTTCGCGATCGTCAAGGTCGCCAACTAAAAGTTCCTCAAAAATGTGTGACACACATTTTTGAAAGAGCTTGCAGCCCTGTGCAGCGCACTCGCTGCGCTCGCACGTTTCAGGGCTGAGATGTGTTTTTTCTGACGCACACGCCCTAGGGCGGCTTCTCTTGCCGCTATGCGGCAATTCACCTTCTGTCGTCAGAAAAAACGATTCGATTTTGTTTCGCGTTTGCGAACGCGAAATGAATATAAAGATGTTAACAAAAAAATTAAGATAGATCTTAGGAGGACAACATTATGTCTAAAGTTATCGGTATCGACCTTGGTACGACCAACTCTTGTGTGGCTGTGATGGAGGGCGGCGAAGCCGTCGTCATCCCCAACGCCGAAGGCAACCGCACCACCCCGTCCGTCGTCGCGTTCTCGAAGACCGGCGAGCGTATGGTCGGCCAGGTCGCAAAGCGTCAGGCCATCACCAACCCCGACCGCACGATCGCTTCGATCAAGCGCGAGATGGGCTCTGATTATAAAGTCGAGATCGACGGCAAGAAGTACACCCCGCAGGAGATCAGCGCGATGATCCTGCAAAAGCTCAAGGCGGACGCCGAAGCCTACCTCGGCGGAAGCGTCAGCGAAGCCGTCATCACCGTTCCCGCTTACTTCACCGACGCGCAGCGTCAGGCGACCAAGGACGCCGGTAAGATCGCCGGCCTCGAGGTCAAGCGTATCATCAACGAGCCGACGGCCGCAGCGCTTGCTTACGGCGTCGACAAGGAGCAGAGCCAGAAGGTCATGGTCTACGACCTCGGCGGCGGCACGTTCGATGTCTCCATCCTGGATATCGACGACGGCGTGATCGAGGTGCTGGCCACCGCCGGCAACAACCGTCTCGGCGGCGACGACTTCGATGAGTGCATCATGAAGTGGATGGTCGGCGAGTTCAAGCGCACCGACAACGTCGACCTCTCTACCGATAAGGTCGCCATGCAGCGCCTGAAGGAGGCCGCGGAGAAGGCCAAGATCGAGCTCTCCGGCGTGACCTCCACCAACATCAACCTCCCGTATATCACGGCCGACGCCACGGGCCCGAAGCACCTTGATCTGACGCTCACGCGCGCCAAGTTCAACGAGCTGACCGCGCACCTGGTCGAAGCCACTGCCGGCCCTGTCCGCCAGGCGCTGAGCGATGCCGGCCTCACCGGTAACGATATCCACAAGGTACTGATGGTCGGCGGCTCCAGCCGTATCCCCGCCGTGCAGGAAATGGTCAAGAAGCTCACCGGCAAGGAAGGCTTCAAGGGCATCAACCCCGATGAGTGCGTCGCCATGGGCGCCGCGCTTCAGGCGGGCGTGCTGACCGGCGATGTCAAGGGCCTGCTGCTGCTCGATGTTACCCCGCTGAGCCTCGGCATTGAGACCATGGGCGGCGTTTGCACCAAGCTCATCGACCGCAACACCACCATCCCCGTGAAGAAGAGCCAGATCTTCTCCACCGCCGCCGACAACCAGACGAGCGTTGAGGTCAACGTCCTGCAGGGCGAGCGCGAGATGGCCGCTGCCAACAAGAGCCTCGGCCGCTTCCACCTCGACGGCATCGCTCCGGCCCGCCGCGGCGTGCCTCAGATCGAGGTCACATTCGATATCGACGCCAACGGCATCGTGAACGTCAGCGCGAAGGACCTCGGCACCGGCACCGAGCAGCACATCACCATCACCTCTTCCTCCAACATGAGCAAGGAGGATATCGAAAAGGCCGTCAAGGACGCCGAGCAGTACGCTGCCGAGGACGCCAAGATCAAGGAAAAGGTCGAGGTCCGCAACCAGGCCGACCAGATGGTCTACCAGAGCGAGAAGACCCTCGGCGAGGTGGGCGACAAGATCCCCGCGGACGAGAAGGCCAAGGTCCAGGCCGGTATCGACAAGCTGAAGGAAGTCCTCAAGGGCGACGACACCGACGCCATCAAGAGCGCGACCGAAGAGCTGACCCAGATGTTCTACCAGATGAGCGAGAAGCTCTACCAGCAGGCCAACCCGCAGGGCGGCGCACAGGCCGGCCCCGATATGGGCGGTCAGAACGGCGGCGCACAGACCGGCCCGAACGGTCAGCAGTATTATGACGCTGACTACAAGGTCGTTGACGACGACGAGAACAAGAAGTAAAATAAGCAAGTCGGCCACAACGGGGACAGTTTTTGAACTGCCCCCGGTCGTGGCGTTTCAAGGGAGTTTTGTCTATGGCGGAGAAACGCGATTATTACGAGGTGCTCGGCATTTCCAAGGGCGCTTCGGAGGAAGAAATCAAAAAAGCATATAAAAAGCTTGCGCGCAAGTATCACCCCGACATGAACCCCGGCGATAAGGAAGCGGAAGAGAAATTCAAGGAGATCAACGAGGCGAACGAGGTCCTGAGCGACCCGGAGAAGAAGGCGCGCTACGACCAGTTCGGCTTTGCCGGCGTGGACCCGAACTACGGGGCCGGTGCAGGCGGCGGCGCTTACGGTGCGGGCGGCTTCGACTTCGGCGATCTGGGCGATATCTTCGGCAGCTTTTTCGGCGGCGGCTTCGGCGGTGCGCGCGCCAACCCCAACGCGCCCCAGCGCGGCGAGAGCCTGCGCACGAGCGTGAACATCAGCTTTGAGGAGGCGGCCTTCGGCTGCGAGAAGGAGGTCATCATCGACCGCGTGGAGCAGTGCCCGGACTGCCATGGCTCGGGCTGCGCCAAGGGGACGACGGCGGAGATCTGCCCCGACTGCCGCGGAAGCGGCGTGATTCAGCAGCGCCGCCAGACGCCGCTGGGCTATATGTCCACCTCTACGCCGTGCCAGCGCTGCGGCGGGCGCGGCAAGATCATCCACCAGCCCTGCCCGACCTGCGGCGGCAAGAGCATGATCCGCCGTCACAAGACCATCAAGGTGAGCATTCCGGCGGGCATCGACAACGGGCAGACCATCTCGCTGCGCGGTCAGGGCAACGCGGGCAAGAACGGCGGTCCCGCGGGCGATCTTCTGATCGTCGTATCCGTGCGGCCGCACGAGATCTTCCGCCGCGAGGGTACGAGCGTCCTCTGCGAGGCGCCCATCACGTTTACGCAGGCGGTGCTCGGTGCGGAGCTTGAGATCCCGACGATCGACGGCAAGGTGAAGTACACCATCCCCGAGGGGACGCAGAGCGGCACGACCTTCCGCTTAAAGGGCAAGGGTATCCCCGGGCTCAACGGCCGCGGCCGCGGCGACCAGTACGTCACCGTGAACATCGAAACGCCGCGCAACCTGAACCGCGAGCAGAAGGAAGCGCTCAAGAAATTCAGCGAGTCGCTCGGCGAGAAGAATTATGAGGAGCACAAGAGCTTCTTCGGAAAGTTCAAGCTGTAAAGGATAGAAAATGTATTTATCCGATTATCACACCCACTGCTCGCTTTCGTTCGACTCGAAAACGCCGGTGGAGGACATGGTGCACGCGGGCATTGCGCAGGGCTTGCAGGAGATGTGCCTGACGGACCATGTGGATACCTATCGCCCGTGCGAGATGACGCACTGGGAGCACGATTTTTCAAATCGGGAGGAGACCTTTGCGCGCGCCGACCGCGCGGCGGACGGGAAGATCATCGTCCGCCGCGGCATCGAGCTCGGCGAGGCGATGCGCGACTTTACCTACGCCGAAGAGCTTCTCGCGCGGCTGCCCGAGCTGGACTTTGTCATCGGCTCGCAGCACCAGCTCTCGGAAAAGTATGACTGGAACGATCTCTACTTTATGCCCGGCGGCACTGAGCGGGAGGCGCGCGAGCAGATCGCGGACTATTTAACGCTCGTTCTGGAGACGGCCAAGTGGGGGAAGTTCTCCGTGCTCGGCCACCGGAAACTGCCGCTTCGCTACATGAACGAAAACCACGGCATGCACATGAGTTTCGACGGTTTTGAGGACGAGGTGGCGCAGGTGTTCCGCGCGCTCATTGAAAACGGCTGCGGCATCGAGTGCAACGTCAACCGCGGCAACACGCCGCTGCCGGATCAAAAATGGCTGAGGCTCTATCACGAGCTTGGCGGCGAGATCGTCACCGTCGGCACCGACGCGCACACGCCGGAATTCGTCGGGATGCGCGCACGCGAGACGCAGGAGCTCTTGAAGAGCTGTGGGCTTGACTATGTGTGCACGTTTGAGAAGAAAAAACCGGTCTTTCACAAAATCTGACCGATAAAAGGAGAAACATTATGAAGATCGCATTGGGCTGTGACCACGGCGGGTACGCCATGAAGGAAGACATCAAAAAGCAGCTGGAGGGCATGGGCCACGAGGTCAAGGACTGCGGCACCTACTCCACCGAGAGCTGCGACTATCCCATCTTCGGCGAGGCCGCCGCGCGCGCCGTGGCGAGCGGGGAGTGCGAGTACGGCATCGTCGTGTGCACGACGGGCATCGGCATTTCCATCGCGGCGAACAAGGTCAAGGGCATCCGCTGCGCGCACTGTGCCGATGCGCTCGAGGCGCAGCTGTGCCGCCAGCACAACAACGCCAACATGATGGCCATCGGCGCGGGCTTCACGGGCCCCAAGCTGGCGTCTGCCATGGTCGAGACGTTCCTCTCCACCGCGTTTGAAGGCGGCCGCCACGCCCGCCGCGTCGCGCTGCTGGACGCTATCGAGGGCTAAAGCATACAAAAGCGGAAAATCAACAAAAACCGAAAGGTTTTTGTTGATTTTTTTGCTCTCAAAAGGTAAACTGTTGCACGAGAAAAAGGAGGCGGATGCAGACAATGGCAAAAAGATCGAGCGGAACGAAGGGCTATACCGGTTATCGCGGGCGCAGGCGCGGCAGAGGCGTGCTGGCAGTGGTGCTGGTGCTGGTCCTGCTGGCGGCGTGCGGCTTTTTGTTTGCGCAGCGCTATATGGTATATGAGGCGGACGGCTCGGTCCGCTTTGAGTTCCCGTGGATAAAGAAGGTCTCGCAGGACGATACCGCAAACGGCGGCGACAGCGGCGACGATAAGAAGCAGGACGACCTTGAGATCACGGTGCAAAAGCCCGTCATCAAGGATACCTACGCAGTCGAGCTGGGTGCGGATGCGCTCGGCAGCGATTGGCAGGCAGCGCTCGATGGCCTTGATAAGGACGTGAACGCCGTGGCGGTCGAGCTCAAGGACGCGAGCGGCAAGCTCTACTATAATTCCAAAGTGCAGGGCGCAATCGACTGCGGCGCGGTGGCCGGGAACAGCACATCGGACACGGCCATTCAGGGCCTTGTCGACTCGGACTACTATACGATCGGCCGCATCAGCACGCTGCACGACAGCCTGTATGCCTACAAGCACATGACGGACGCCGCCGTGTGCCAGTTGACGGGCTTTGTCTGGTACGACACGAACAGCACGCACTGGCTTGCGCCGGAAAAGCAGGCCGCGCGCCAATACGTGACCGACATCGTGAGCGAGTGCGCGAAGATGGGCTTTGACGAGCTGCTGCTCGACGATTTCCATTACCCGCGCGAGGGGCGCATGAGCCGTATCAAGACGGACGAGCGCACCATGACGCAGCAGGAGGCGCTTGCGCTGCTCGCCGACGACATCCACACCGCGCTTGAGCAGGCGGGCTACCAGGGCAAGCTCTCCGTCAGCGTGGACGCGGACATCGCGCTTGCAGGCAGCGAGGCAAACTCCGGCATCGTGATGAGCGAGTTCGCGGAAAGGTTTGACCGCGTGTATGTCAAGGTCACGGCGGATGAGCTCGGGAGCGTGACCGAGGCGATGAAGGCCTATGATGTGGAATTTGTACCCATCCTGACCGAAGCGCCGGAGAGCGGGAGCTATCTCATCGAGCAATAAGAAAAAGGACCGCGTGGGCGGTCCTTTTTTCTTATTCGCTTTTTCAGTGCGCAAGGCGCTTTTCCACGGCTTCCGCGCTCATGGCGGGGTTGATGGTCTCCTCGCTCTCGACCGCGATGGCTGCGGCAGCAGTGCCGGACGCGGCGCTCTCGGTGAGCGAGCGGCCCGAGAGAAACGACCACACGAGCGCCGCCATCATCGCGTCGCCCGCGCCGGTGGCGTTGCGCATCTCGGCCCGGCAGATGGGCACGCGCTGCATTTCATCCTGCTGCGCGGCGAGCACACCGTCGCCGCCGAGGGACAGAAACACGCGCTGTACGCCCTGATCGAGCAGCGCCTGCGCTGCCTGACGAAGGCTTTCATCGTCCGTGATCGTCACGCCCGAGAGAAGCTCGGCCTCGATGCGGTTGGGCTTGAGCGTGTGCACGCGGCCAAGGAGTCCCCGGAGCTTTTCCGCCTTGACGGTGGAAACGGGGTCGATGAAAATGGGCGCGGTGCAGTGCTCTGTGATAAACGCGATGGACGCACGCGGCAGATTCGCGTCGACGACCACAGCGGCCGCGCCATTGAGAAGGTCGAGCTGAGAGGCGAAGTAGTCCGGCGTCAGCTTTTCGCAGATCTCCATGTCGGAAACCGCGATGGCCATATCGCCGTCGCTGTCGCCGACAAAGACATAGGTCGAGGTGCGGCCGTCGGACACGCGCAGCGCGTGCGAAAGGTCGATGCCGAGCGCTTGGCAGCTTTCTTCGACCTGGCGCGCACGCGAATCGCCACCCACGGCGGTCAGAAGGTAGGTCGGCACACCGAGCAGGCGCATATTGTGCGCAATGTTGCGCCCCACGCCGCCGAGACTGAGCTCGACCTTGCCGGGGTTGGAGTCCTTGGCGCGCAGCGGAGCGAAGGAGTGTGCGCCGATATCGATGTTCACGCCGCCGCAGACGACGGCATAGCGTTCCTTGCGGTTTTTTTCGTTTGCCATGATATTGCTTCTCCAGAATTACTTGTGATAAAGACGCTTGGATTCATACTTCGGCTCGCAGCTGACATGAATGCCGAGGCGCTTGTAGAGCTTGATATCCTCCTCCGAGATGATGACGGAGAAGTGTGCGTCGCAGCCGCGAAGACTGCCGAGCTGGGCGCGCGCCATGTCCGCGAGGGGATTGGTGAGCGCCGAGATCGCCAGCGCGATGAGCACCTCGTCGGAGTGCAGGCGCGGGTTGTGGTGGCCGAGGGACTGGATCTTCAGCGCCGAGATCGGCTCGATGACCTGATTGGAGATGAGGTCCAGGTCGCTGCGGATACCGGCCATGGCCTTGAGGGAATTCAGGAGCAGTGCGGCGGAAGCGCCGAGCAGGGAAGAGGTCTTGCCCGTGACGACGCGGCCGTCCGGCAGCATCATCGCGCCTGCGGGCGCGCCGGTCTCCTCGGCCTTCTGCTTGGCAGCGGCCACAGCGGGGCAGAGGTCGGGCGTCACATCCGCCTGCTGCATGACGAGCTCGAGCTTCCTGAGCTGGCAGGCGTCGGCAATGCCGCGCGCCACATCGACCTGCGCGGTGTAATAGCGGCGCAGGATCTCCATGCGCGAGGCGGCGCGGCAGGCCTCGTCGTCAATGATGCAGTTGCCCGCCATGTTGACGCCCATGTCCGTCGGGGACTTGTAGGGGCACCGGCCGGAGATGCGCTCAAAGATCGCGCGCAGGACGGGGAAGATCTCCACGTCGCGGTTGTAGTTGACGGTCGTTTCGCCGTAGGCCTCGAGGTGGAACGGGTCGATCATGTTCACGTCGTCGAGGTCCGCGGTCGCGGCCTCGTAAGCGAGGTTGACAGGATGCTTGAGCGGCAGATTCCAGATGGGGAAGGTCTCGAACTTGGCGTAGCCCGCGCTCACGCCGTGCTTGTGCTCGTGGTAAAGCTGGGAGAGACAGGTCGCCATCTTGCCGCTGCCGGGGCCCGGCGCGGTGACAACGACGAGGGAGTGCGTCGTTTCGATGTACTCGTTGCGGCCAAAGCCCTCGTCGCTCACGATGTGGGCAACGTCGGAGGGGTAGCCCGCGATGGGGTAGTGGCGGTAGTTGCGCACGCCCAGCGTGTTGAGCCGCTTGATGAAGGCGTCCGCCGCGTTCTGCCCCGCGTACTGCGTGATGCACACGCCGCCGACGTAGAGCCCCAGCGAGCGGAACGCGTCGATCAGGCGAAGGCAGTCGTCATCATAGGTGATGCCGAGGTCGCCGCGCACCTTGTTCTTTTCAATGTCGTTGGCGTTGACGGCAATGACGATCTCCGCATCGTCGCGCAGCTGCTGAAGCATACGGATCTTGCTGTCGGGCTGAAAGCCGGGCAGCACGCGCGAGGCGTGAAAATCGTCGAAGAGCTTGCCGCCGAATTCCAGATACAGCTTGCCGCCGAACTGACTGATGCGCTCGCGGATGTGCGCAGACTGCATGGCAAGATATTTGTCGTTATCGAAACCGATCTTTCCCATCGTAAAAAAGCACCCCATTTTCATTCAACACATAATATGACCCCATTATATAGAACTTACGCAGAATTGACAAGAAAGGCGCCCGCAGAAAAATAGATGAAAAAGGGCGGTCATTTTCTGCTATTTTCCCGTCTTTACATTTGCGCGCGGGCAGCGTAAACTAAAAATAGTCTCTTTGCGGGAAGAAGAAAAATTCGCGGTTTTTTGAAAAAAGTGTTGACAAAAGACGGCGGATATAGTAGTATATCACTGTTCGATTCGCGCGGTTAGCTCAGCTGGTAGAGCACATGCTTGACGTGCATGGGGTCACAGGTTCGAGTCCTGTACCGCGCACCAGAGAAAAAAAGCCTTGTAGCCTTAGTGCTGCAAGGCTTTTGTCATTTATAACGAAAAAATGGGAAAATCGCCTGAATAGCTGGTGCCCAAAATTGAAGAAAAGTTGCAAAAGCAGCTCTGCGCAATTTTAATGCGCAGAGCTGCTTTTGATTATGGACTATTCCTTTTCATCGGTGCGGCACATGAGATAGTCGAGGGACACTTTGTAAACATCAGCAAGTCTTACCAATGCTTCGAGGTTCGGTTCGTTCTTTCCGATCTCATAGCCGGACAGCGTGACCATGTTGATGCCGGTTTTGTCTGCGACCTCTTTTTGCATCAGCCCTCGCTCCTTGCGAATCTGTTGCAGCCGGTCGGCAACAGCTTTCTTTCTCGTGGCGCGCTGTTCCTTGTAGTTTGCAGCAGTGGCGGCTTCGCCCTTGATAAGCTCCCCGAGCTGGTGCAGCTTCTCACGGTCTGACAGGCTATCGTCCATGCTGAACTTCCATGCGTTTTTGGCTGCTTCTTTTGCGGAAGCGGATTCTTTGAAAAGTTGCTTGGCCTTGTTTTCCTGCTCGTTCATGGCTGTTTCTCCCTCGTGATTTTTACTCATTGTATACTATTCGTTTCGGATAGTCAACGAAGAATACTATCCGTTTTAGATATTAAAAAGATTCTCTGTTTTGGAGAATCCTTTACTTTTCTGCATTGACAATATCTGAATCGGATAGTACGATGATATCCGAAATAGATACTCAATAAAGAAAAGTATTATGGAGGTAAATTATGGAACTGACTATCAACGGAAAGAAAGCTATCGATGTTTTTGAGGGTGATTTGCAATTCTTTTGTGAAATTCTCGATGAATCAGGCTATAGCGTTAAGCACGATGACAAATATGAATTTTTGTGTGAGGACTTGCGTACCTCGTTGAAAGTCATTGCAGACGAAAGAAAATGTTCTGGCCTCATTCTGTATGCCTTGGTTGATTAGTAGCGTTGCTTCGCTGCGCGTGCAGAACCCGCCCAACCGTTTGAATTCAGTGAGCAGCGCGCAAGCGCTGTTCGCTGAATTCAGACGTGCGCAGGGGGAGAGCTTGATCTTTCGTTGAGCTGCGTCCCATGCGCGGGGGGTGCAGCCCCCCGCCGCAGGCACTAAGTTTTTCGCTATTCCCAGCCCTGCCGTTGCAGTTGCGGGTGCTGGACGTCGCAGCGTCTTACTTGACTAAGTATCACTTTTCACTCACGTCGGAGGGCAGCAGTCGGAACACTTATTTCACCCGTACTAATAGGTGAAATAAGTGGTATTTTTACCATTTGGGAGGAACACCATTTGGAATATTACAGATTCAAAGAGAAGAACGAATGCGCGTATACGATTGATTGGTTTACGCTTGAATTCCATTTGCTGCTTTCTCTTGCACAGTGGGAAGAACTGGAAGAAGCTGTCAAGAGTTTAGGTGAAAAGTCCAAAGATTACTCGTCTAAGTCCGGGACGAAACTGAAAGGGAAATATCATCATTACCGCGCCTATCAAATTGGCGGGCTACACGTTCAATTTTATGAAGATGCGCCGTTTTTCGATTTGAATTTCAATCCAAATACAGTGCATCTTGCTAACGACGATACAGCGGTAAAATGCTTGCAGTGGTTATTGTCTTATTTGCGTGCCTCTGTTGCGCTTTACAATGTCCGTATCCGCAGAGTTGATTATACTTTTGATGTTTCCTGCGAATATGACAGCCTTTATGTTTATTCCCGCAAAAATGAATCGCATTACAAAAGTACCCGCTATTATGGCGATGCAAAATCCACGGGTCGACTGCGCGTCTATGATAAGACGCTGGCGCGAGCGTGCAGTTGTCGAGCACCGACTTGTTGTTGAAGAGGTTAAAACCCTGGAACACCATGCCGATCTTCTGGCGCAGGGCGTTCAGGTTGACCTTCAGGTCCATTAAGTCCTGTCCGTCGAACCAGATGTGGCCCGAGTCGGCCTCCTCCAGCAGGTTGATGCAGCGCAGCAGCGTCGATTTGCCGGAGCCGGACGCGCCGATGATGCACACGACCTCGCCGCGGTCGACCTCAAGGTCAATGCCCTTGAGCACGTGCAGGTCGCCGAAGGACTTTTCAAGCTGTTCGATTTTGATGATGGGATCGTTCGACATAGCGCCCTCCTGTCAGTTCGAGCTGGGAAGCCCCAGGTCGACGGTGTGGTTGCCCTGGTGCCGCTTGGTGTTGTCCGGCGCGGTCATCTTGCCCGTAAGGGCTTTGAGCAGGAGCGAGGAAAGATACGTGAGGATGAGGTAAACGATGGCAGCGATGAGATAGCACTCGGTACCTTTATAATAAATACCGGCGACCGAGCGGGTCATGAACATCAGGTCGGACACGCCGACGACGCACAGCACGGACGAATCCTTGATGTTGATGATGAATTCGTTGCCGATGGCGGGAAGCGAATTTTTGATGGCCTGCGGGAAGACGACCTTGCGCATGGCCTGCCAGTGCGTCATGCCGAGCGAGCGCGCGGCCTCCATCTGGCCCGCGTCCACGGCGAGGATGCCGCCGCGCAGGACCTCGGCGAGGTAAGCCGTGGAGTTGAGGGAAACGGTGACAAGACCTGCTAAGAACAGAGGCCAGACACGGTTGATGTCCGAAACACTCATACCCGTGCGCTTGAAAAGACCGAACACGGCGTTATAAAGGATGAGCGACTGCACCATCATCGGCGTGCCGCGGATGACGAAGATGTAGAAGCGGGAGAACTTGTTGGCAACGATCTTGAGGAACTTTACAAAGTCGTTGTCGCGCTTGTCCGGCTCCTGAATGCGGAGAAACACCATGAGCAGCGACAGCACGAACGCAATGGCCGTGCCGAACAGTGCCAGACGCACCGTGTACGAAATGCCGATGGCGAAGAGCGAGCGCTGGTTATACGCCATGTAGACCATGGTGGAGAGCGTCTCGGTCGGATTGCTCTCGGCGTGGATGGCGGTATTGACGATGTAGGCGAGCTTGAGGATAAAGCGGTCCAGCACCAGCAGCGCGCAGGCCGCGGCATCCAGATAGGAGAGGTAGCGACTGATGCGCATGATGAGCGGGCGCTTCATGACGGTGCCGTCATAGCTGTTCCAGTAGGCCCACTTGACGAGCAGCGCCATGGCGCTCACGCCGAGGAAGAACCAGCAGATCACCGCGAGCGCCGTGCCGAACACGGACTGCGCGGGGATAAAGCTGTACGGACTGGGGGCGGAATAGAACATACCAAGGCCCAGCAGGGCGATAAGGCTTCCGCCTAAATAAACGTAACGGTGATCCCGGGTGATGAAGTTCTGCCGGGGCGCGGTGGGTGCGGTCATTTGTGATTCCTCCTTCGTGGTGCGAAGCGCGCCCGATCTTGTGCTGTGCTTCGCGTGCCCGCCGCCGCAATCGCAGCGGCGGCGGTGCGTGGGGCCTTACTGCGGCTGGTTGTCAACGGCGGTCTGCCACATCTCGGCGCGGGTGTCCTTGTCGAGGGTGGCGAGGATGCTGTTGACCTGGTCAAGCAGCTCGGTGTCGCTCTTGCGCAGGCCGACGCAGGATCCCTTGGCCGGGAGGGTGAAGCCGTTGCCGTCCGTGAAGGTGACAAGGCGGAAGTTCGGGTTGGAAGCAAGGTAGCCCTGCGCGTTCTCCTCGTTGATGACGATGGCGTCGCAGGAACCCTGCTGCAGGCGGGAGATCATGTCGGGCACACTGCCGACGGGACTGAGGTGGTCGACGCCCTCGATCTGGTCGATGACGTCATCGAGCGCCGTGCCCTGCTGACCGAGGACGGCCGCACCGGAAAAATCCTGAATGGAGGTGGCGTTTAAGTACGGGGAATCGGCGAGGACCATGATGCCGTAGGTGGTCTCGCGATAGGGCTCGGAGAAGTTGATGGACTCGCGGCGCTCGGCGGTATCCATCATACCGGCGATGATCGCGTCAATCTGGCCCTGGTTGAGCGCGTCGATCAGGCCGTCCCAGCTCAGCTTGACGATGACGAGGTCCTTGCCGAGACCGTCTGCGATGGCCTTGGCGATCTGCACGTCGTAACCCTCGGCATACGCGCCGGCGACGTTTTCAACGGGGACGTTCGAGTCCGTCGCTTCGCTCTCCTGCCAGTTGTTGGGGGCGTAAGCGCACTCCATGCCGACGCGGAATTCGTTGCTTTCGTTTGTAGTGGTGTCCTGCTGTTCCTGCTGCTGATCGGTGCTGGAATCGTCGGCGGCCTGACTGCCGCAGGCGGTGAGCGCGAAGAGCATGATGGCCGCCAGCAGGAGGGCGGTAAAGGTTCTGAGCTTCATGGTGGTGGTTTCCTTTCTTGTGATGGGTTTGATTTTTCAAAAACAGGGGAGTCCTGCTTTTTCAGGGATCCTTCGCACTCCCGATGCAGACAAAAAACAAAGCCGTAAATGCTTTGTGAAGCATTTACGGCTGCAAATGTACTGCAATCCGGCAAACCCATCTTCCCCTTGGGGACGGACAGCCTGCCGACCTCGATAGCGCTCCACATACGTGACAGTCCGGCAGATCTTCTCTGACGAACCAGCAAAAACGGTACAGGACCCGTTTCCACTTCGGCGGCTTCCCCTTTCACGCGCTCCGGATCTCTGCTCCGTTGCGAACGCGCTACTCTTGTCGGCCGCGCCTCTATCTTCCCGACCTTGCGATCGGGCATTTGAAATTGTTGGCGCTACCATACTCCCGCGCCGGGAAAATGTCAATGCCTAATTTTCCACTTCTCCAGATTTTGAGAATCTTTTTCCGCCGGAGAAGCGCTTCTTGTGGAATATTACTACAGTTTTCCTGCATGAATATCACATATGACAAAGCGCCATGGAACAGGAGACCGGCGCATGGCGCGCCGGTCTCCTGAAAAGTTCCGCTTAAAATTCGGTGACAACGTCGTAGCCGCTGCCCGTCCAGATGGCGGGACGCGTTTCCAGCGTGTGCAGCGCCGTGACGAAATCGGGCAGCGTCGTGACCATTTCGGGCAGCCATGTCACGTATTTGCCGACCTGCTGGGGCACGTGCGCGTCGCTCGCGCCGATGGCCTTGAGCCCCAGCTCGCGGCAAAAGCGCAGCGCCATCTGATTGTCCTCGAGCGGGGTGCTGCCGTTGAGGACCTCCACACCGTCCAGACCGTGCACGTCGCGCAGATGCTCGCGCAGCCCGCGGTTGTTGTTGCGGAAGGGGTGGCAGGAGACGCAGAAGCCGTCCTTTTCGCGCACCAGGTCGATGAAATCCTGCGCGTCGATGCGGTGATCGGGGATGCTGTCGATCCCCCAGGCGGTGATATCGCCCCAGAGCGAGAAAAATTCCACGCCGACGAAGATGGGATAGCCGATCTCGCGGGAATAGGCCTCCGCGCGCTCGCGCAGACCCATGCTGTCGTGGTCCGTGATGCAGATCGCGTCCAGACCCTTTTCCTTTGCGATGGAGACGATCTCCTCCAGGTGGAGGAAGCTGTCGGTCGAGAAGGTGCATTCGTGCAGGTGCATATCAACAAGCATGGGCGTTTACTCCTTTTCTCCGTGGCGGATGACCTTCAGCACGCTGCCGTCGTCCTTCCACACAATGTCGTTGAGGCCGAGAAATGACGCGATGTAGTCGTTGGCGGGATGACGGAAGACCTCCTCCGCCGAGCCGAGCTGCAAAAGCTCGCCCTCGCTCATCACGGCGATGGAGTCGGCCAGGATGAGCGCCTCCTCCTGGTCGTGCGTGACGAAGACCATCGTGGTGCCGAGCTCCTGCTGCAGCCGCTTCAGCTCGCCGCGCATCCGCACGCGCAGCGCCGCGTCAAGGTTTGACAGCGGCTCGTCGAGAAGGCACAGCTTTGGCTCGACGATGAGCGCGCGGGCAAGCGCCACGCGCTGCTGCTGTCCGCCGGAGAGCTCGCTGATGCGCGCATCCTCGCGCTCGGCAAGGCCGACGAGCTCCAGATACCGGCGGCCCTTTTCCTTCGCCTCCGCGCGGGAATAATTGCGGAATTTCAGGCCGTAGGTCACGTTTTGCAGCACGCTCATGTGCGGGAACAGACCGTAGGACTGGAACACGGTAGAAACGGGCCGGCGCTCGGGCGGCAGGGCAGTGATATCCTGCCCGTCGAGGCGGACGCATCCGCCGTCCGGCCTGAGAAAGCCGCCGATCATGTTGAGCGTGGTCGTTTTGCCGCAGCCCGATGAGCCGAGGATGCAGAGCAGCCCGCCCTCTTCCAGACCGAGGGACAGCTCATGCACGGCGTATTTGCCGTCAAATTGCTTGCTGAGATGGTCAAGTTCAAGATACACGGCGTTTTTCTCCTTTCCGGGTGATGAGGAAGGCAAGGCCCTCGACAAGAAGAACGATGACGGTGATGACGCTCGCGATGAGCGAGGCGAGGGCGTAGTCGCCCTGATACACCGCGTCGAAGAGCTTGAAGACGGCGAGCTGCCGCCTGGCGTCGATGAGGAAGATGATGGAGCCTGCCGTCGTCATACTGCTTGTGAAGTTATACACAAAGCAGCTCAAAAATGCGGGGCGCAGCGCGGGAAAGACCACGTCGCGCAGCACGGCGAGCCGCCCCGCGCCGAGGTCACGCGCCGAGCGCTCCTGCACCTCGGGCAGGAGCGTCAGAGACGCGGTGCAGATCTTTGTGGAGGTCGGCAGCTGCTTGAAGAGCATATTGGCCAGCACGATGAAGGCCGTGCCTGTGAGCTTGAGCGGCGCGTGGTTGAACGCGAGGATGTAGCCGATGCCGAAGCACGTGCCCGGCAGCATATAGGGCAGGGTTGCCAGGCAGTCGAAGAGATTGCGGCCGATGATGCGGCGGCGGTCCATGTAGTAGGCAAAGAGCATGGCAAAGACCGTGCCGACGATGGAGACGATGAGCGCGTACTGAACGCTGCGCAGCATCGTCGACGAGCCGACGCGCCAGAGCTGGTCCCAGTATTGCAGCGTGAAGGAATAAACGCCCTTCGTGCTCTTCAGAAAGCCGGAGAGGAACACGCAGCCGTATTGCAGCACGATCATCACGAAGAAGACGGCGCTCAGCACGATCATGCCCCAGCCCGTCGCGCCGCAGTGCGGCAGCGTGAGCCCGAGCCCGCCCTGCGCGGCGCGGCTGCCCTCGGTCAGCTTGTCCGAGCGGCGCATCAGCGCGCGGTAGATGAAGAAAAAGACAATGGACGGGACAAGCAGGAACATATTCATCGCCGAGGACTTTTCAAGGTCCGAATACCCGACGACCTGCAGGTAAATGTCCGCGGCCAGCGTGCTGAAGCGCCCGCCGATGATGATGGGCGTGCCGAAGTCCGCGAGCGAGCGGACGAACGAGAGCAGCAGACACACGAGCGTTGCAGGCCGGATGAGCGGCAGGACGATATCACGCAGGATGGCTCCGCCCCTTGCGCCCAGGTCGCGCGCCGACTGAAGGCTGCCCTCATCCAGCTTTTCGAGGATGCCGGAGAGGAACATCGCGTTGAGCGGCACGAACGAGATCGACTGCATCAGGATGATGCCCCAGCAGTTGTAGGGGTTCCAGCTCAGGTGCAGCAGGCGATAGGTGATCCATCCGCGGCGGCCGTAGAGCTGGATATAGGCGAGCGACGAGACGAACGGCGGCGAGACCATCGCCACGAGCATGATGAGCATACAGAGCGTCCGCTTCCACCCGCGCGCCGTGGCGCACACGAGCGCCGCCGAGAGCGAGAGGACGGTGGAAAGCACCGCCGTGCAGACGCCGACGAAGATGCTGTTGCGCAGGCTTTCGCCGTACTGACACAGGACGGTGCCGAACATCGCAAGGCTCACGCCGCCGTCCGCACCGCGCAGGCTGCGCAGGGCGATGCACGCGATGGGCCAGAGGATGAACAGCAGCACGCTCCCGAGCAGGAGAAATAAGATCAGCTTGTCGACCGCGTTTTCACAAAGGGAAAAAAGGACATCGTGAGATGTCCTTTTTTCCGTATTTTTTTGGATAATGCCGGCGGACTTCATTTATTCCGTAGCGGCCTTGTCGCCCATCAGGGGCTCAAAGCGCTCGAGGATCTCGGTGCGCTGGGAGCCGAACAGGGACAGGTCCTCAGTCATGAGAAGGGTGGGATCATAGGACAGCTCAATGCCTTCGATGGAGGGCTTGATGACCTTGATGCCGTTCTTCTGCTCGATCTCGGCGAGCTGACGGAGATGATCGTCGCTGCTGAAGAGCCACTCGACGAAGTACTTGGCAGCGTCGACGTTCTCAGCGTTCTTGAACACGGCCACACCCTCGGGGACCCAGGGCATACCGTCGGAGGGGTAAACGATGGTCAGATCGTTCTCCTCGGCGGCCTGCTCGATGCTGGCGTCGATGTAGGAGATACCGACAGCGAACTCACCGGAGGAAACCTTGTTCTTCGGGTCGGAGCCGCGCTTGCCGTAGTAAGCGATGTTGTTGTTGAGCGCCTCGAAGTAGTTCCAGCCCTCGTCGCCCTTGGCCTGCAGGAGCGCGTTGACCACGGCGTAGTTGGTGCCGGAAACAGCGGGGTTGGACATGACGATCTCGCCGGCGTACTGGCTGTCGGTCAGGTCATCCCAGCTCTCGGGAGCGGTGAGGCCCAGCTCCTCCATGAGGGAGTTGTTGAGCAGGAAGCCAACGATGGTGATGCCCTTGGAGTACCAGTAGCCCTCGGCGTCCTTGTACTCGTCGCCGAGATCGGCAGCCGCGTCGAACATGACGGGCTCGAGCAGGTCATCGTCCTTGGCGCTCATGAACGCGTCGATACCGCCGCCAAACCACAGATCGGCGGACGGGGTGCCGCCTTCGGCGCGGAGCTTGGAGAGCACCTCACCGGAGGACATGGACAGGCATTCGACGGTAACGCCGGTATCGGCGGTGAACGCGTCGAACAGGGGACCGTAGACATCGCCGGTGGCGACGACCTTCATGGTGCCGGAGAGCTCGGGAGCGGTATCCTCCTGGGGCTCGTCGGGCGTCTGCGTGTCATCAGTCTTCGAGCCGCAGGCGACCAGGGAGAGCACCATCACGACACAAAGCAGCAGAGAAAACAGCTTTTTCATTTCGTACCTCTTTTCAAATTTTGCGATTTTTCTTGCCGCCGCTGTTGCAGCGACAAGAATACACTGTAACATATTAAAAATAAAAATCAATTCAAATTCGCGGCATAAAACACCGTTATTATCGCTATTTATGATGATGATGGTGTTGATATATGGAAAAACGATTTGAGCGAAAAAGCGGTGCGGGAATTTCCGTCAAAAAGCGACTTGTCCCGTTTCGCGCCGGCAGACCTCGACGGCATACGCGGCGTAGAGCGCTGCGCCGAGCGGCAGTGCCGCTTCATCAATGTCGAAGTCGCCGTGGTGGTTGGAGATGCAGGTGTGGGGCTTGTCGCTGTTCGCCGTGCCGAGGTAGGCGTAAGCGCCCTTCACGTACAGCAGGTAGTCGGCAAAGTTGTCTCCGCTGAGCGACAGCGCGCGCTCCTTCGTCGTCGGGATGCCGAGGGCCGCGGCGACCCGGGAGGCCTCCTCGCAGACGGACGCATCGTTCAGAAGCGGGGGAGCGAAGTCCTCCCATTCGATCTGTACTGTGCCGCCGTAGAGGGCGGAG
This sequence comes from uncultured Eubacteriales bacterium, assembly GCA_900550165.1. Classification (GTDB taxonomy): domain Bacteria; phylum Bacillota; class Clostridia; order Oscillospirales; family Oscillospiraceae; genus Hominicoprocola. The sequence continues at coordinate 7,715 of URQY01000004.1, read as the reverse complement.
ATATGCTCCGCCGCGGCGTCGATGGCCGCGTGGACGTGCGTGCGCGTCTCGGGCAGGAGCGTGCGCGTCGTGCCCTCGAGCTCGGCAAATTCCGCGACGGCGTTGTAGGCTGTGCCGGCGCTGAGCTTGCCCACGCCGATGAGCACGGGGTCGATGGGCGAGGTCGTGCGCGTGACGATCGCCTGGAGCGCCACGACGAGCTCGCTTGCGATGTAGAGCGCGTCTGCACCGAGCTGCGGCGTGGAGACGTGCGCGCTCTTTCCGTGGATGCGGACGGTGAAGTGGTCGACGGCGGCATTGTTGCAGCCGGGGCGCAGCCCCACGGTGCCGGACGGCAGATCCGACGCCGTGTGCAGGCCGAAGACGCGGTCCGCGCCGTCGAGCACGTGCGCGGCGATGAGCGGGCGCGCGCCCTCGCCGATCTCCTCGGCAGGCTGGAAGAGGAAGCGCACCTCACCGCCGAAGTCCGCGCGGTGTGCGCTCAGCACCTTCGCCGCGCCGATTAGACACGTCGTGTGCGCGTCGTGGCCGCAGGCGTGCATCACGCCCGGCGTTTCGGAGCGGTAGGGCACGTCGTTCGTCTCCTGGATGGGCAGGGCGTCGATATCCGCGCGCAGCACGCAGACGCCGGTGCCGGCGCCCGTGCCGCGCAGACGGGCGACAACGGCGGTCTCGCCGATGCGCTCATGCGGGATGGCGCAGCGATCAAGCTCGCGCTCGATGCGCGCTGCCGTGTGATATTCGTGCAGGCCGAGCTCGGGATCGCGGTGGAATTCCCGCCGCAGCGCGACGAGCTCATCGTGCAGGCGCAGGCAGTCTTCCTTCAGGGCATTCATGGGCGTTGCTCCTTTCTTAACCCCTGGCGGGGATCTTTTCGCGCAGGGATTCGAGACGGTTGAGCGCGTCGGTAAGGGTTTCGTCCTTCTTGGCAAAGTGCAGGCGGATGAGATGATCGACCGGCTCACGGAAGAAGCTGGAGCCCGGCACCGCGCCCACGCCGACCTTGCTTGCAAGGTCCTCGCAGAATTTGAGATCGCTCTCGTAGCCGAATTCCGAGATATCGAGCATGACATAATAAGCGCCCTCGGGGTCGTTGTGCACGATCTTGAGGTCATCGAGCCCCTTCAGGAAGAGATCCTTCTTGTGCGTGTATTCGGCCTGAAGAGCGTCATAGTAGTCCTGACCGAAGTTGAGACCGGGGATGATGGCCTCCTGCAGGGGCGCCGCCGCGCCGACGGTGAGGAAGTCGTGGACCTTTTTCGCGCGGTCGATGATCTCCGGCGGGGCAATGATGTAGCCGAGACGCCAGCCGGTGACGGAATAGGTCTTGGAAAGGGAGGAGCAGGAGAGCGTGCGCTCCCACATACCGGGCAGCGTTGCAAAATAGGTGTGCTTGTGGGGCGCGTAGACGATGTGCTCGTAGACCTCGTCCGTGATGACGTAGACGTCGTACTTTTTGGCGAGCGAGGCGATAATCTCGAGCTCCTCGCGCGTGAAGACCTTGCCGCAGGGATTCGAGGGGTTGCAGAGAACGAGCGCCTTGGGGTGCTGGCGGAAGGCGTCCTCGAGCACCTCGGGATCGAAGGTGAACGACGGCGGCGTGAGCGGCACATAGATGGGCACCGCGCCGGAGAGGATCGTGTCGGCGCTGTAGTTTTCATAGAACGGGGAGAAGATGACCACCTTGTCGCCGGGGTTGGCGACGGTCATCATTGCGGCCATCATAGCCTCGGTGCTGCCGCAGGTGACGACGATCTCGCCGTTGGGGTCGATCTCGCGGCCCATGAAGTGCGACTGCTTCTTCGCCAGCGCCTCGCGGAAGTCCTGCGCGCCCCAGGTGATGGAGTACTGATGAAAGTCCTCGTAGGCGACCTGCGAAAGGCGGTCGAGGATGGGCTTGGGCGGGTCAAAGTCGGGGAAGCCCTGGGAGAGATTCACCGCGCCGTACCGGTTGGAGATGCGGGTCATGCGGCGGATGACAGAATCGGTAAAGCTTGCGGTACGGTCAGAAAGTGCCTGCATTGTCATTTCCTCCTGTGAGATACGATTTGCCGTTGTTTAAGATGTGCAGCGGGTCGAGCGCCGATTTGACGGCGTTCATGGCCTGCAAATTTTCCTTCGCCGTCTGGCGCAGGAAGTAGGGACGCTTGGATACGCCGATGCCGTGCTCGCCGGACGCGACGCCGCCGAGCCGGTAGGCCTCGGCATAGGCCTTGTCCATATTGGCGTGCAGCTCGCGCTGCCAGGTCTCATCGTCGCGCTCGCCGCGCACGACGCACAGGTGCACGTTGCCGTCACCTGCGTGGCCGAAGCTGACCATCTGCATCCCGCTCTGCGCCTCCAGCTCGTTGATGAAGCGGATGAAGTCCGCCGTGCGGCTGATGGGCACGACGATATCGACCGGCTCCTGCTCGGAAACGGCTTCCACGGCCTTGACGAGCGCGCCGCGCACGCGCCAGATATCCGCGGAGCGTGCGCTGTCGGTGAGCTCGATGAAGTCGAGCGCGCCGTTTTGCAGCGCGAGCGTGCGCACACGCGCGGCGTTGGCCGCGACCTCCTCGCTTCTGCCGTCAAAGGTCAAGAGAATATAAGAGCCGGCGTCGGGGCGGGGATAAGAGACGCCGCAGAAGCGTTCACCAAGCGCGACGACTTTGCGCTCCATGAATTCGACCGCCGTGGGGTTCGCGTTCGCGCGCAGGATGGTCAAAACGCTCTGGATGCCGGTTTTCAGGTCGGCATACGGCACAAGCACGCTGAGCGAGGCCTCGGGCTTGGAAACAAGGTGCAGCAGGCACTTTGTGATGACGGCGAGCGTACCCTCCGAGCCGATGAGAAGGTGCTTGAGCGAGAGTCCGCTCGCGTCCTTGACCTGCTTGCCGCCGACTTGCATCACCGTGCCGTCAGCGAGCACGACCTCGAGTCCGCGCACGTAGTCGCGCGTGACGCCGTACTTCACCGCGCGCATGCCGCCGGCGTTCGTGCTGATGTTGCCGCCGATGCTCGAGGCCTTTTCGCCGGGATCGGGCGGGTAGAACAGCCCGCGCGCTTCGACATAGGCCTGCAAGTCCTGCAAGAGCATACCGGGCTCGACCGTGACGGTCATCGTGTCCTCGTCGAGTTCGAGCATGCGGTCCATGCGGGAAAGGTCGAGGATGATGCCGCCCTCGAGCGGCACGGTAGAGCCGACAAGATTCGTCCCTGCGCCGCGCGGCGTGACGGGAACGCGGTGCTCGTGCGCGTAGCGCAGGAGCGCGCTCACTTCCTCGGTGGATAAGGGAAAGGCGAGCGCCTCGGCGCTGCCGTGGACGCGGCCGAGCACGTCGCTCTGGTATTCTGCGGGAATGTCCGCGCCGGTGAGCAGGCGGTTTTCGTCTGCAATGATGCGCCGCAGCGCGGAAAGATCAAGTGCCATAATAAATTCCTCCCGGAAAGGCGTACCGCCGCCCGCGCTCCCTGCGTTGCGGGAGCGCGGCGGCGGTCAGATGGTATTTACTGATTGATCAGGTCCTGATCCCAGCCCACTGCGATGAAGTAACCGCCGAAGGTGTTGTTGAAGACATCCTCCGTCGTGCTGGACTGGAAGGCTTCGACGACCTTCTCATAGATGGCGGCGGTGTCGGGGTCTTCGACGTCAGCGGTGCGCGCGGCGATCAGATTCCAGTAATCCTCCACGTCGAGGACGCTGTCTTTGTAGATGGCCTCGTCGGTCTTCAGGCCGAAGTCGAGCGCGTAGTTGCCGTTCACGACCGCGGCGGCCACGTCGGGCAGGACAGAGGGGATGGTGTTGGCCTTGAGCTCCTCGATGGTGATGTTGACCTTGTAGCTCGTGATATCGTCAAGCGTGGGGTTGAAGGCGGCGTTGGGGTCAAGCTCGATGAGGCCCGCGGCTTCGAGCACCTTGAGCGCGCGGCCGCCGTTGGTCAGGTCATCGGGGATGGCGACGACATCGCCGTCTTTGAGCTCGTCAACGGAACTGACCTTCTGGGAGTAGAGGTTCAGCGGGATGATGAAGGTGTTGCCGATGTTCTGGATCGCATAGCCGTAGTTGTCGATCTCGTTCTGGAGATAAATGCGGTGCTGGAAGGCGTTGAGGTCGATATCGCCGTTGGCGAGCGCGTTGTTCGGGGTCACGTAATCGGAGAACTGCACGATCTCGAGGTCGATGCCCTCGTCGGCGAGCGCGGCCTTCGCGGGCGCCCAGAGGTCTTCATAGATGCCGCCGACCACGCCGAGCTTGACGGTCACGGTCTCGCCGGTCTGATTGTCGGTGTTGGCATCGCTGTTGTCGGCGGAGTCGTCGGCCTTGGAGCCGCAGGCGGTCAGCGCGAGGGCGAGCGTGGCGGCTGCAAGGGCGAGGGCAAAGAACTTTTTGAGCTTCATGGAAATATCCTCCGTTAAAATAATTTTTTGTCAGCTTAGGGTGGGTAGGAACTTTATGGGGTCACGTCAATGCGTGTTCTTTTTGACGACTCGTCCGCCGACGAACTCGATGATGCACACAAGCAGCACCAGCACGAAGACGGTGACGTTCGTGATATCCGCCATGTTGCGGTCGTGGCCGTAGCGGATGGCGAAGTCGCCGAGGCCGCCCGCGCCGGCGACGCCGGCCATGGCCGTAAGGTTGAGCAGGCTGATGATGGTGATGGTCGTGCCGCGCGCGATGGCGGCGACGCTCTCTTTGAGGTACACGCGGAAGATGATCTCCGCGGGGCTCGAGCCCATCGACTCCGCCGCCTCGATGAGTCCGCCGTCAAGCTCGGCAAGGGCGCTCTGCACCTGGCGGGTGAAGTACGGCACCGAACCGAACACCAGCGGTACGATCGCGCCGCGCACATAGAGCACCGTGCCGACCAGTGCGCGCGTGATGGGCATGACCCACGTCAGCAGGATGATAAAGGGGATGGAGCGGAAGAGGCTCACGAGCTTGTCGACGATCTGGTAGACGACCTTGTTTTCCAGAATGCCGCCGGGCTTTGTTACGATGAGCAGCACGCCGAGGGCGAGACCGAGCACGAATGAGATCGCGCCGGACCAGAGCACCATGAGCAGCGTATCGCCGAGCGCCTTATAAAAGTCCGGCAGCTTACTTGCAAGGTTCGGGGCAATGTTAACGATCAGCTCTTGCATCTTTGATGACCTCCACTCCGACATTTTTTTCGATCAGGTATTCGATCGCTTTCGTGATCTGCTTTCTCTCGCCGCTGATGATGGCCACCGTTCCGCCGATGGGGGAATCCTGCACGATGGTGATATCGGCGAAGATGATGTTGAGCGAGACGTTGAACATCTGCGACACGGCGGAGATGATCGGCTCGTTCACGTTGCGCTGGATGTAGGACAGGCGGACGATGAGCTCGCCGGGCCGGAGCCGCGTCACCGGGGAATCCTCGGCGATGAGCTCCTCGACCTTCTGAAGATTTGAGGTCGTGTGGATGAAGCTCTTGGTGATATCCTGCTTGGGCTCAGCGAAGACGGTGAAGACCTCGCCCTGCTCGACAACGCGGCCGTATTCCATGACGGCGACGCGATTGCAGATCTCCTTGACGACGGCCATCTCGTGCGTGATGAGCACGATCGTGATGCCGAGCGTTTCGTTGAGGTGCTTTAAGAGGTGCAGGATGGACTTGGTCGTCTGCGGGTCGAGCGCGGAGGTCGCCTCGTCGCACAGCAGCACCTGTGGGTCGTTGGCAAGGGCGCGGGCGATGGCGACGCGCTGCTTCTGTCCGCCGGAGAGCTGACTGGGGTAGGCATCCGCCTTGTCGCCGATGCCGACGAGCTCCAGCAGCGTTGTGACCTTCTTTTGGATCTCCTGCTTGCTCAGGCCGCTGCCCTTGAGCGGGTAGGCGACGTTTCCAGCCACCGTGCGCGACGGCATCAGGTTGAAGTGCTGGAAGATCATGCCGATCTTCTTGCGCGCCGCGCGCAGGTCCTTGGCAGAGAGCGCCGTCAAGTCCTGTCCCGCGACGAAGACGCTGCCGGAGCTTGGCCGCTCCAAAAGGTTGATGCATCGCACGAGCGTGGATTTACCGGCACCCGAGAAGCCGATGATCCCGAAGATCTCGCCCGAGCCGATGGAGAGCGACACGTCGCGCACGGCGTGCACGGCCCTTTCGCCCGAGCCGAAGTCCTTGGAAATGTTCTTGAGTTCGATCAAGTGAATTCCTCCTTTATCCCAAAAGCAAACAAAAAAAGCGGGGAGCTCATGAGCTCCCCGCTTCAGGTCAAACGATGTTCGGGTGGCAAGACCCTTCTGCGCGCTTTCAATCAGCGGCGGCAGTTTCGTTCCTGTGCGTATCGGGCAGGCAAATGAGCATGAGCAATCGTGGGCATCGGCATCGCCATGTCCATGTTCATGCACATTAACATTCGAGAAGTGTAAGAGAACATTTCGTCGAAATCCTTTCCGAAAATCATACTGAGGTTGTAGGCATCATAGCACCGTGAAAAGCACACGTCAACAAAAAATGCGGGAAAATTCGCAACTTAGTCACACTTGACTAAAGCGGAAGAATAAACATACGGACAAAATCGGGTAATATTGCCAGCAAATTTGCCGCGCCGTTCAGTTTTGAAATGAAAAAAGAGGAACGGAAGCGGTCAGCTTCGTTCCTCTTTCGCTGATTGAATGCCGAAAAAGCGGCGGCCGTTTTCGTTCGTCAGGGCGATGATTTCATCTGTGCTCATGCCGCGAATTTCTGCGAATTTTGCCGCGATATGGGACACATTGCGCGAGTCGTTGCGCGTGCCGCGCACGGGAACGGGGGCCATGTAAGGGCTGTCCGTTTCGAGAAGCACCCTGTCAAGCGGGACGACCTTTGCGACCTCGACGGTCTTCTTCGCGTTCTTGTAGGTCAGCGGGCCGTCAAAGCCCAGGTACCAGCCGCGCTTTATAAGCTCCTGCGCGATCTCGACGCTGCCGGAAAAGCAATGGAACACGCCGCGCACCTGCGGAAACTCCTTCACGATGGCGAGGCAGTCAGCATGCGCGTCGCGGTCGTGCACGATGACGGGGAGACCTAATTCCTGCGCCAGCGCGAGCTGGTCGCGGAAAACCTCCTGCTGGAATTCCCGCGGCGGGTTTTGCTCCCAGTAGTAGTCGAGCCCGATCTCGCCGATGGCGACGACCTTCGGGCTTTTGGCCCAGGCGCGCAGCGTGTCGAGACTCGCGCGCGTGTAGGGCGCGCAGTTTTCCGGATGCCAGCCCACGGCGGCATAGACATGAGGGTATTGCTCGGCGAGCGCCACGGCGCGGCGCGAGGATTCGAGGTCGCAGCCCGGGTCGACGATCAGCCCCACGCCGTTTTCGGGCATGGACGCAAGAAGCTCCCCGCGGTCGGGGGCGAACGCCTCGTCGTCGTAATGGGCGTGGGTGTCAAAGATCAGATTCATGCCTTCTCCTGCTCAAAAATGAGATCGTATTCAAGGATCGCGCCATTCACCGACTGCGTCAAAGGCAGGAAGCCGACATAGCGCCAGCCTTCCTCCGCTGCACGGTCGATGATGTTCCGGTATTCGGGGTCAAGCGAAAATCCGCCAAGAATAGACGCATTGGCGGCGACTTTTACATGAAAGTATTCATACATGGCTCTTTTCTCCTTTTTCTTCCCTTAAAAGGGAACGTGAGATGCCGCCTGCAAGCGGCAGGAGCAAACAAAGGGGGTATTCTCTTTCCGAAGAGAATACCCCCTTTGGAACCCCCAGAGAAAGGCAAGGGG